>NZ_DBHHFZ010000016.1:0-68162 GCF_057238465.1 Arachnia sp. | reverse complement strand
TGGTAGCGGGGACAGGATTTGAACCTGTGGCCTCCGGGTTATGAGCCCGGCGAGCTACCGAACTGCTCCACCCCGCGTTGCTCAGTCCACTTTACACGGGCCGCGGTGGAATACCAAATCGGCTGGTTGGTGCAGTATTGGCATCGGAAGGGGATCGGCGGGTTAGGATTGCCGGGGTCTTCCATCGCCGTCCACACGGGAGAAACGTAGACATGAGAACCAACCGATCCCTCCGTCGCTTGACGGTCCTGCTAGCCATGTTGCTCGGGCTCAGCCTGAGCCTGGCGGCCTGTGGCGGGTCTGGCGGGGCGGGTGCACAGTCCGTCGTCCTCAACGTTGGTGCGACGACCGAGCCCACCGGTATGGATCCGGCCGTCGACACGGGAGCGGGCACGCCGTTCGTGCTGCTGTACAACGTTTACGAGACTTTGGTGCGTATCGACGAGAAGGGCGAGATCAAACCGTTGCTCGCCCGGTCCTGGAGCGTCAGCTCCGATGGCAGTGTCTACACCTTCAAACTGGAACCCAACGCCACGTTCGCGTCCGGAAAACCCGTGAACGCGGAGGCGGTGATCGCGTCCTTCGAACGCACCCGCAGCGGCGAGAACACCACGGAGGTGCTCAAGAGGCAGATGAGCCGCATCAAGGAGATGCGTGCCATCGACGATCACACGGTCGAGGTGGCCCTGAACGGACCCAGTCAGCGCTGGCTCTACGACATCACGTCCACGGCCGGGATCATCTACGACCTCTCCTCCGGGCAGAACCTGAGCGAGCAACCCGCCGGGTCCGGTCCCTACACCTTCTCGCGTCACGACGTCGGCTCCATGGTTTCCCTGGTGCGCAACAAGAACTACTGGGGAACCGGGCCGCGCGTGGACGAGGTGAACTTCAGGTATTACGCCGATGCCAACGCCATGGTGGCGGCGATGCTGTCGGGCCAGTTGGACATCGTCTCCAACCTGACGGTTCCGCAGTCGGTGGGCCAGTTCTCCGACACCTCCCGTTTCAAGGTGCTCGAGGGCACCACGAACGGTGAAGTGGTGCTGGGATTCAACCACGGAAACCAGGCCCTCTCCAACCTCAAGGTCAGGCAGGCCATCAACCACGCAATTGACCGCAGGGCTGTCCTGGACAGCGCCTGGGGCGGGAAGGGAACTTTGATCGGGTCGATGGTTCCCCCCACCGATCCGTGGTACGAGGACCTCTCCAACACCTACCCCTACGACCCCGCCAAGGCGAAGCAACTTCTTGAGGAGGCCGGTTACGCCAATGGCCTGACGTTGCGCATGCGGGTGCCGACCCTGCCCTACGCCCCTCCCATCGCGAAACTCGTCGCTGCCCAGCTGCGTGAGGTCGGCATCGAGGTGAACGTCGAGGAGCTGGACTTCTCCACATGGCTGTCGCAGGTTTACACCCAGCGCGACTACGACATGACCGTGGTGGCCCATGTCGAGCCCTGGGACCTTCCCCAGTTCGCCAACCCCAACTACTACTGGCAGTACAACAATCCCCAGTTCGCGGAGCTGATCAACAAGGCGGACGGCGCCGCCACGAGCGAGGAGCAGGAGGCCATCTTGAAGCAGGCCGCCAAAATGCTGGCGGACGATGCGGCGGCCGACTGGTTGTTCCTGCTGCCCAATCTGGTGGTCACCACGACCGAGATCTCGGGGATAACGACGAACACCACGGGACTGTCGTTCGACATGACCCATGTAGCCACCAGCCGCTGAGGTGTTGCTCAGGGATCTCGGCCGGCGGCTGACCGGCCTCGTGGCGAGCCTGTTGGTGGCGTCGCTCCTGATTTTTCTGGTCACCAACGCGCTGCCCGGGAGCATCGCCAACGTGGTGCTGGGCACCCAGGCGAGCCCGGGGGAGATCGCCGCCTTCGAGGAACGCCACGGTTTGAACCGTCCGCTGCTGCTCCGCTATGTCGAATGGCTCAGCGGGGCCCTGGCGGGCGATTTCGGAACCACCTTCGTGGGAGGCCGCGACGTGTTGGAGGAAATCCTGCCCAGGCTCGGTATCTCCGTGTGGCTGGTGGTTCTCGGAATGCTCCTCGCCCTGGTCATAGCGATCCCGCTGGGTTCCTTCGCGGCCCTGAGGCGACGACACGCGAGCGGGTTCGTCGCCTCGATGCTCTCCCAGGCCGGTTTGTCCATTCCCGCTTTCTGGGCGGGCATGTGGTTGGTCATCGTGTTCGCGGTGAACCTGCGGTGGCTGCCCGCCGGGGGATACGTTCCCCTGAGCCGTGATCCGGTGGGTTGGGCAACCCACATGGTGCTTCCCGTTACCTCCCTGGCGCTGGTCCAGGGCAGCCTGCTGGCGCGTTACGTCCGCAGCGCCGTGATCGAGGTGACCGGCGAGGACTGGTTCCGCACCGCCCGCGCCGTCGGCTGGTCCAGGCTGGGGGCGCTGTTCCGCCACGGAACCCGTAACATCGCGATATCGTTGCTCACCGTGATCGGACTCCAGGTTGCGACGCTGCTGGTGGGGGCGATCATCATAGAACAGGTGTTCGCCATCCCGGGACTGGGATCGCGGCTGCTGCTGGCGGTGTCCCAGCGCGACCTGGTGCTGGTCCAGGGCATCGTCCTGATTCTCGTGTGGGCGGTGCTGGTGATCAACTTCGTGGTGGACGTGGTGTACCAGGCGGTCGATCCGAGGCTCAAGAAAGCGGGGACGATCTCATGATGCGGCGCTCGAACCTGGTCTTCGGTGCCGCGCTGATCTCCTTCGTGTTCCTGCTCGCCCTGGTGGGGTTGTTCTGGACCCCCCACGAGCCTGCCGCCGTCACGGGAGGCATCCGGGAGGCGTCGTCGCTCGCCCACTGGCTGGGCACCGACAGCAGCGGTTTCGACATCGCCAGCCGGTTGATTACCGGGGCGAAGCTGGTGCTCCTGGTCGGGTTGGGTTCGGTGGCCGGAGCCGCCCTGATCGGTATCCCCGCAGGGATGATCGCGGGGATGACGCGTGGCTGGGGAGCCACCCTGATCGCCCGGGGAGCCGATGTGCTCTACGGTTTCCCCGCCCTGTTGCTGGCCATCCTCTTCGCGTCCGTGCTCGGCGGATCCGTTTGGACCGCCCTGATGGCCATAGCGTTGTCGGCGATCCCGGCGTTCGTGCGGATCACCCGGGCCGCGACCATCCAGGTCATGGGGCTGGCTTTCGTCGAGGCCGCGCGGCTGTCCGGCACCCCGCGCCGGCAGGTCGCGCTCAGGCACGTGCTACCCAACATCGCCCCGGTGCTGGGTGTGCAGGCCAGCGTCAGCGTCGGCATCGCCATCCTCGCGGAATCGGGGCTCTCCTATCTGGGGTTGGGGTCGGGAACGGAGGTCCCGACCTGGGGGCGGATGCTGCAGGAGGCGCAGAAGGAGATTTTCGTGGCCCCCGTGATCGCTCTGTGGCCCGGGCTGGCGATAGCGGCGGCGACCATGGGGTGCAACCTGCTCGGGGACGGGCTCCGTGATCTTCTCGACCCCAAACTGAGGGAGCTGACGTGAGTCTTCTGGAGATCGAGGATCTGCGGGTCACCTTCGGGAGGCGCAGGAAGGTGGCGGTTGACGGGGTCTCGTTCACCCTGGGGGAGCGGGAACGCCTCGGCGTCATCGGGCAGTCGGGATCCGGGAAAACCGTGCTGGCGCTTTCCATCATGGGTCTGCTGCCCGAGAACGCCCAGGTCAGCGGGTCGATCCGGTTGGCAGGCAAGGAGCTCGTGGGACGCCCCGAGAAGGAACTGCGGAAACTTCGCGGCGATGTGGTCTCGATGGTTTTCCAGGAACCGATGACGGCACTGGACCCGACCATGCGGGTCGGCCGCCAGGTGGGCGAGGTGGTGGCCCTGCACCACGGCGAACACAGGGGAGGGATCCGGGCTCTCGTGCTGGAGTGGCTGGATCGTGTCGGGTTGCCGGATCCCGAACGCATCGCCGACTCCTTCCCGCATCAGCTCTCCGGTGGGCAACGGCAACGTGCCCTGATCGCCATGGCATTGGCCAACCGGCCGGATCTGGTGATCTGCGACGAACCGACCACCGCGCTCGACGTGATCGTGCAGAAACAGATCCTCGACCTGCTCGACGCCGAGTTCTCGGGCCGGGCCGCGCTGTTCGTCAGCCATGACCTGGCGGTGGTGCGGCAGGTATGCCGGCGGGTGATGGTCGTGCTCGACGGGAGGGTCGTGGAAAACGGCCCCATCGAGGAAGTGATCGGGTCCCCGAAACACCCCTACACCCAAGGCCTGGTGGCCGCTGCGCGATTGTCCGACGTGGCTCCCGGGGAGCGGCTCCCGACCGTGGCCGATTACTGGCAGGGAGCGGAGGAATGAACGCGCTGCTCGAGCTGGATGCTGTCGACGTGGTCTTCCGACGGGGCCGCAGAACCTTCCAGGCCCTCCACGAGGTGAGCCTGGCCCTCTTCGCGGGGGAACGGGTGGGACTGGTCGGGGGATCCGGATCGGGCAAGACCACCATCCTGAGGACCCTGCTGGGACTGATCCATCCCGCGGCCGGGGAGGTGCGTTTCAACGGCCGCAGGATCGACGGGCTACCCGACAAGGATCTCGTCGATGTCCGGAGCCGGGTCTCGCTGGTCTCCCAGGACCCGAACGCCTCCCTGAACCCGCGCATGAGGCTGCGTGAGATCGTCGCCGAGCCACTCCGTTCACCGTGGCTTGTTAACCGGGGGAGCGTGGATGACGCCGTCGCGGAGGCCATCGTGGGGGTTGGACTGGAGGTCGCGATGCTGGAGCGTTTCCCGCACGAGCTTTCCGGGGGACAACGCCAGCGGGTGGCCATCGCCCGGGCGCTGGTGAGCTCACCGGAGCTGCTGATCGCCGATGAACCCGTTTCCGCCCTCGACGTCTCCGTTCGCGCCCAGGTGCTGAACCTGCTCAGCGAAACCGTCCGCGAGAGGAACCTGGCGATGTTGTTCGTCAGCCACGACCTGGCGGTCGTGCGTCACCTGTGCGAGCGGGTCGTGGTGGTGGATCGCGGTCGGGTCGTGGAGGAGGGGACCGTCGCGAAGGTGTTCGGGGAGCCACGGCACGAGTACACGCGAAGGCTGCTGGAGGCCAAACTTTCCCTGTGATTGCGGCCCGGTTGTAACATGACCTGCCGTGAAGGCCCTGCTGCTAGAGAACATCCATTCCGAGGCCGTCCGTGCGCTCGAGAGCCGCGGCCACGAGGTCGAGGTGCGCTCCGGTGCCCTCGGTGAAACCGAACTGATCGATGCCCTCGACGGGATCGAGCTCCTCGGAATCCGCTCCCGAACCCACGTCACCGAACGGGTGCTGAAGGCCCATCCGCAGCTGGTGACGGTCGGGGCCTTCTGCATCGGGACGAACCAGATCGATCTCCCCGCCGCCGCCGCCGCGGGGGTCGCGGTGTTCAACGCCCCGTACTCCAACACGCGTTCCGTGGTGGAACTGGCCCTCGGTGAGATCATCACCATGGCCCGGCGCCTCGGGGAGAAGAACGCCAACATGCACGCAGGTGTCTGGGACAAGTCCGCGAACGGATCCCACGAGGTGCGTGGCAGGACGCTCGGAATCATCGGCTACGGAAACATCGGATCGCAGCTTTCGGTGCTGGCCGAGGGGCTCGGCATGAAGGTTTACTTCTACGACATCGTGGATCGTCTCGCCCTGGGGAACGCCACGCGGGTCTACAGCCTGCAGGAGCTGTTCGAACGGTGCGAGACCATCACCATGCACGTGGACGGCAGGGCCTCGAACGCCAACATGATCGGGGAGAAGGAGTTCGCCCAGATGCGGCCCCGCACTCTCTTCCTGAACCTGTGCCGGGGCAACGTCGTCGATGTCGACGCCCTGGCGGCTGCCCTGAGGTCGGGGCACATCGCGGGCGCGGCGGTCGACGTGTTCCCGAGCGAACCCAAGAGCAGCGAGGAGCCGTTCGTCTCGCCGCTGCAGGGCATCCCGAACGTCATTCTCACCCCGCACGTCGGTGGTTCCACCCAGGAGGCGCAGGTCGACATCGGCCGCTACGTGGCCGGCAAACTCGCCGACTACGAGGCCTACGGGAACACCTCGATGTCAGTCAACCTTCCTGAGGTTTCCGTCTCCGCTCCGGGGGCGGAGCGCATCCTGCACCTGCACCGCAACGTTCCCGGGGTGCTGGCGCGGCTCAACCACACGCTCGCCTCCCACAACATGAACATCGGCTCCCAGACCCTGGCCACCTCGGGCGAGTACGGCTACGTCGTCACCGACGTCTCCGGCCAACACTACGAAGGCCTGCTCGCGGAACTCCAGGGCCTTGAGGAGAGCATCCGGGTGCGGATGATCTAGAGGCCGGCGCCATCACCCGGCCTTGGAGGGGCGCAACCTTTCGAGGACGATGTCGTGGAGCAGGCCGTTGGTTGCCAGGGCGTTTCCGTGGTACGGGCCCGGTTCACCGTCGATGCTGGTGAACCGGCCACCGGCCTCGCGGACGATGATGTCGAGCGCCGCCATGTCGTAGAGCGCGAGTTCCGGTTCGCAGGCGATGTCCACGGCCCCCTCGGCCACCAGCATGTAGCTCCAGAAATCGCCGTAGCCACGGGAACGCCAGCATTCGCGCATCAGATCCACGAAACCCTGGCCGCGCCCCGACTCCACCCAGCCATTGATGCTCGCGTAGGACAGGGACGCGTCGGACAGCTGCGACACCCTGCTGGTGTGGATCTGGGTGGCGCTCAGGATCGAACGTCCCGTGTAGGCGCCACCCCCCAGGCTCGCCCACCAGCGCCGCCCGAGCGCGGGGGCGGAGACGACGGAGGCGACGATCTGCCCGTCGATCTCAAGGGCGATCAGCGTGGCCCACACCGGAACCCCACGCAGGTAGTTCGCGGTTCCGTCTATCGGGTCGATGATCCAGCGGCGATTGGACTCTCCCGTGTCCTGCAGCTCCTCTCCGTGAACGGCGTCGCGCGGCCGGGTGCGGGACAGGGTGCGCCGGATCGACTCCTCCACGGCGGTGTCGGCCTCCGTGACCGGGGTGGAATCCGGTTTGGTCTTGGTCCTCAGGTCCTGGGCCTTGAAACGGCTCATGGAGATGGAATCGGCATCGTCGGCCATCACATGAGCCAGGCGGACATCATCGGTGAGTTCTTTGCTGGCGACCATGCCTCTAAGGTAGCCGAGACCTCCGGATCAGGCGAAGGCCCGCTCCATCCGACGGAAGGAAAGCAGTCTTTCCGCGCGGAGCTTGCCGGAACGAACGGCCTCGTCAAGAGCGCATTCGGGGGCGGAGGAGTCGTGACGGCAGCCCCGGGGACAGCTGGTGACGAACCCCTCCAGGTCCGGGAAGGCCCTGATGAAGGCGTCCGTGCGGACGTGACTGATCCCGAAGGAACGCACACCGGGGGTGTCGATGATCCAGCCGCCGTCGGGCAGGGCGATGGCGGCCGCGGAGGTGGATGTGTGGCGGCCCTTGCCGGTCACCTCGCTGACCGCACCGGTGGCCCTGTCCGTCCCGGGAACCAGCGCATTCACCAGGGTTGATTTCCCCACCCCGGAATGCCCGATCAGTACGGTCATGTGGTGCTCCAGGAGCTCCCGGACCGGGGAGAGGTCGCCGCCGGGCCGGGTCACGACCACCGGGATCTCCAGCGGGGCGTAGGCGGTCCGGAGGCTGTCGGGGGAGGCGAGATCCGCCTTGGTCAGGCACAGGATCGGGGAGACTTGGGCGTCGTAGGCGGCCACCAGGATGCGGTCGATCATCCCCATTCGCGGTTCCGGGTCCGCGAGGGCCGTAACTATCATCAACTGGTCGGCGTTCGCGACGATGGGACGTTCGAAAGTGTCCGCGTCATCGGCGGAGCGGCGCAGCCAGGTGCGGCGTTCCGAAACCTCGACGATGCGGGCCAGGGTTCCGGCCGCACCGGAGACGTCACCGTCCAGTTTCACCCGGTCCCCGACTATGACGCCCTTGCGTCCCAGGACGCGGGCCTTCGTCGCGGTGACGGCGGTGCCGTCGTCGAGGAGACAGCGGTATCTTCCCCGGTCGATGGAGGCCACCAGGGCATCCGGCGAACCCGAATAGTCGGGGCGGTCCTTGGTGCGGGGGCGGCTGCGTTTCCGGGGACGCTCGAAAGCCGCGTGGTCGTCCTGCCAGCGCGCCATCAGGCGGTCACCAGATGGTTCCAGCGTCGCGGGAAATCAGGCATGGTCTTCGAGACGCAGGCGAGGTCGTCGACACCGGTTCCCGGACGGCCCAGGGCAATGATCGCGGCGAAGTGCACCATGCGATGATCGGCGTAGCTGGACAACTCGACATCTCCCCGCCGCGGCAGCCCGCCCGTGATCTCCAACCCGTCATGGTGCTCGGTGACGGCGACCCCCAGTTTCCGGAGCTCGGTTGTTAGCGCGGACAGGCGGTCGGTCTCGTGGCCGCGGATGTGGGCGATCCCCGTGATCCGGGTGGTTCCCTCCGCCAGCGCGGCGAGGGCCGCAACCACGGGTGTCAGCTCCGAGGCATCGTGCAGATCGACGTCGATCCCCCGCAGGCGACCGGGACCGGTGACGGTCATGGTTTCCCCGTTTCGAGTCGTGGTGCAGCCCATCCGCTCCGCCACGTCCAGGAACAGCGCTCCCGGTTGAAGGGTGGAACCGGGCCAACCGGGGATCGTGACGCAACCGCCCGTGGCGGCCCCGGCGGCAAGGAAGACCGAGGCGTTTGTCAGGTCGGGTTCGACACGAAAGTCGAGCGGCAGGACGCGGCCGTGGTGGACCCGCCACGAGGTGGCATCCGGCTCGTCGATGCGCACACCGCGGGCGCGCAACATTTCCACGGTCATCGCTATGTGGGGCCGGGAGGGGAGGGAATCTCCCACGTGCCGCAGCCTGAGCCCGGAGGGCAGACGCGCCCCGATCAGCAACAGACCGGAGACGAACTGGCTGGAGGCGGAGGAATCCACCACCACCTCGGAATCGCCCGCCATCGGTGCGGGGGAGATGACGAAGGGCAGCGAATCGGCGTCGATCCCGGCCCCCAGCTGGCGCAGGCCATCCAGGAGCCCGGACATCGGGCGGGCGGTGGCCTGCGGATCCCCGAAGAAACGGGTGGGGGAATCGGCCAGGCAGGCCAATGGTGGCACGAAACGCATCACCGTGCCCGCCAGACCGCAGTCGATGCCCCCCGGGGCGCCGCGGAAACGCTGCGGAGGCGTGATCCGCAGCTCACCCGGGCGGGGAGTCGCGATGATCACCCCGAGCGCGCGCAACGCATCAACCATGAGGTCGCAGTCCCGCGATTCGAGGGCACCCATCACCGTTGACGGGCCGTCCGCTAGCGCAGCCAACACCAGTGCCCGGTTCGTCCCCGACTTGGAACCGGGCACCTCGACAACCCCCCGGACGGCCGCATCGGCCGTCGCGAGGGGAACAGCCGTCAGGACGCCACCGCCTGGCGTGCCTTCTTGGCGACCCTCGCCTTCGCCCGGCGGAGCTTGCGGGAGGCGTTCCTGCGGCGCCAGGAGGCGCTGGGACGTCCCTGGAGATCCTGGGCCGCCAGCACGGAGGCGCCGAGAAGCGCCACGTTCTTCAGCACCTCGGGTCGCCGCGCCTGTTTCTCCTCGGCGTCGGCTCCCTTCTCGGGGAGGGCCACCGCGATGTTCAGGATGCTGGCCTTGGCGAGCAGACACGCCCCGATGCGGCGGCCGATCCCGGTGGCGAACATCACGCCGCCGACGACCTCGACGGCACCGCAGATGCGCACCCAGGACTCTGCTCGGTCGGGCACGTGCGAGGAATAGCCGGAGGGAACAACCCGCTGCACGAAGGGAGTGATGCGGGTCGTGAACGCCTCGGCTTCTGGCGCCAGCTCGGCTGGCGAGGTGACCTTGCGCACACCATCGGCGACGAAGGCGCTGGCGAAAAGGCTACGGGCTAGGAAGCGCAACAGACTCATGCCCTCAAACTTACCCACCTCGGAGCCTGGTTGGAATGACCGGGAGCAGATTTCACGGACACGGACGGGGAATGCGGGAATATTCTCCCGCAGCGGCGCGTTGCAACGCACATGACATCCGCTGCCCCGTTGTTGGACACGCCTTTGGTGCGGGACCGGACACCGGTATGTTCTTTTCCGATGGAAGAAACGGACACCACGCTGCTGGATGCTGCGGAACTCGGATTCGCGTTCGAGGATGAGGCCTTGGCACACCTCGACCGCCTGTATTCGGCCGCCCTGCGCATGACCCGGAACCCCGCCGACGCCGAGGACCTGGTCCAGGAGACCTACGTCAAGGCGTTGAGGGGCCGTGACTCCTTCAAACCCGGCACCAACATGAAGGCCTGGCTGTACCGGATCCTCACCAACGCCTACATCAACTCCTACCGGAAGGCGGCCCGCTCACCACAAACGAGCGGCGAGGAGGAGGTCACGGACTGGCAACTGGCCAGAGCCGCCTCCCACGACTCCCAGGGCCTGCGTTCCGCCGAGACGGAGGCCCTCGACAACACCCCCGATACCGCCGTCGCGGATGCGATGGCGGGACTTGCGGAGAACTACCGGCTCGCGGTTTACCTCTCCGACGTCGAGGGGTTCAGCTACAAGGAGATAGCCGCCATCATGGGAACCCCGATCGGGACCGTCATGTCGCGTCTGAACCGCGGCCGGGCGCAGCTGCGCAAATCCTTGGCCGACTACGCCGCGGAGCGCGGCATCGGGGGTGCCAGGGCATGACCGATCCTGACATGTCGATTCACGAACACGACGGGATGGACGAGTGTGTGCAGGCCCTGGAGGTCCTTCACGCCTTCCTGCACGGAGAACTGCCCGAGACCGAGGCCGACCGGGTGAGGCACCATCTGCACGCCTGCGAGCGATGTATGGAGAGCTTCGAAATCGAATCAGTCATCACCGAGATGATTCGCCGCAGCCAACCGGCCACCGCCGCTCCGGCAGGGCTGCGCAACAAACTCACGGCCCTCTGCCTCTCCTCCTGAACCCTTCCCGGAAAGCCGGCGCCCTCGTCCCGGAACAGGAACGAGGGCGCCTCATCTGTCACGTGTCAGGCGTTTGGACGCTTGCCGTGGTTGGCCTTGTTCTTGCGGCGCGCGCGACGTTTGCGGCTGGTCTTGCCCATCGGGCCTCCTTCTTCGAGTTGCGACGGCCCATTGTGCCAGATGCCCCATGGCGTCACCAGCCGGGACGATGGCAGAGTAGGGCCATGGTGAGGACGCATCTCCCCGAGGAACTTTCAGACTCCGACTGGCTCCTGGCCTTCCAGAGCCAGTGGCACCTGTTGAGTGATCTGTCCTTCTCGGATCTGTTGTTGTGGGTTCCCGAGGAGGACAGCCCTGAATGTGAGGTGTTCACGTGCATAGCCCAGATCCGTCCGGTGACCGGTCCGACGGCTCTGGAGGACGACGTCATCGGGGAACAGATCGCCTACGAACAGGACCACCAGGTGGTGGTGGCCTACATGAGCCACGAGATCAGCGAAACCAGTGACAATGCGCTGTCGGCCGGTATCCCCGTGGATGTGTGGGCGATACCCATCCTCCGGGGAGGCCGCTGCATAGCGGTGCTGGAGCGTCACACCAACCAGATGGGCATGCGAGCCACCGGGCTCCTGGAGGAGAACTACCTCAAGGCCGCGGACATCCTGACCAGCATGATCCTCGAGGGGGACTTCCCCCTGGCGCCGGTCTCCGACAAGGCCTTCGCGCCCCGGGTCTGCGATGGGGTGCTCCGGGTCCAGCCGGGGGGGCGGATCAGCTACGCGTCACCGAACGCGATCACCGCCTTCCGGCGGCTCGGTGCGCAGGGCGACATCGCGGATGAGGACTTCACCACGCTGATCCGAAGCGTCATGCGGGGGGTCGAATCCATGGGACAGACCGTGCAGGCGGACCTGACGGATCATCGCAGCGCCGTTTTCGACGTGGAACAGTCGCGCGCATCCATGCGCCTGGTGGTGCTTCCGCTCGTGGTGCGGGGCGATCCGGTGGGTTCCCTGATCCTGTGCCGCGACACCACTGACCTGCGCAGCCGGGATCGCATGCTCGTGACCAAGGACGCCACCATCCGGGAGATCCACCACCGGGTCAAGAACAATCTTCAAACAGTGGCGGCCCTGCTGCGGATGCAGGCGCGGCGAATCAAATCCGAGGAGGGCAGGGATGCGCTGCAGGACGCGATGCGCAGGGTTTCATCCATAGCCGTCGTCCACGACATGCTTAGCCACAGCCTCGACGAGGACGTCGTCTTCGACGGTGTGTGTGACCGCATTCTCCGGATGATCGGTGACCTCGCCGCCACGTCGGGAGCGGTTGAAGCGGTTCGCATCGGCAACTTCGGGGAGATCCGGGCCGATGCGGCAACATCCTTGGCCATGGTGATCACCGAACTCTGCCAGAACGCGGTCGAGCACGGTTTGGAAGGGGGTGAGGGGCGCATCGAGGTCAGGCCGGAGGCGTCGGATGAGGGCATGGTCATCGACGTGGTCGACGATGGGAAGGGTCTACCCGACGGGTTCCGGCTGGGAAACCAGACCAGCCTCGGCCTGGCCATCATCTCGACGCTGGTCGGGGACCTGGGTGGCACCCTCGAGATCGGTAACCGGGAGGACGGGCACGGCACGCGTGCCCGCCTGGTGCTTCCCCTGCTGATGTGAGATCGCGCCGCGTTCAGCCGGTGCGCACCCGCGAACGGGCGGCGCGGCGTTTCATGGCGCGGCGTTCGTCCTCGCTCGTGCCACCCCAGACACCATGGTCCTGACCGGCGTCGAGCGCCCAGTTGAGGCATTGGTCCTTGACCGCGCAACCCTGGCAGACCTTCTTGGCATCCTCGATCTGCTGGAGTGCGGGGCCGGTGTTGCCGACAGGGAAGAACAGCTCCGGGTCCTCTGTCAGGCAGGCTGCCCTGTGGCGCCAGTCCATGAATGGCACTCCTTTTTCGGCTAGGTGATCTTTCGAGCGGATAGAACTTACTCTGGTCTACAACAATAAACAACCCTGCCGCCCCGCAACAGAGCCTGAAACCGGGAAATTCGGAGATCACTCCAGCCGGCCGGCTCCCTCCGAGGGAACGGTCGTGAACCACGAGGGTTCCTGGAAACCGGCTTTTTCAAAGGCGTCCCGAATGGCTGATCCGATGCGTTCGGCCTGCCCCGCGGGACACCAGGCGATGATGCAGCCACCAAATCCGCCGCCCGTCATCCGGGCTCCAAACGCACCTTGGGCCAGGGCCGTCTCCACCGCGAGGTCGACGGTTGGAACCGTGATCTCGTAGTCGTCGCGCATGGATGCGTGGGATTCGTTCAGCAGGGGAGGAAGTCCGGCCAGGTTTCCCTTCCTGGCAAACTCCAGGGCCGTGCGGGTTCGCTCATTCTCGGTGACCACGTGCCTTACCCGCTTGCGCATCCGCTCGTCGGGAAGCTTCGCCAGCGCCGCCTCCAGATCCGTGACATCGCGGAGCGCCCTGACCCCGAGGAGCGCGGTGGCCTGTTCGCACGTCGCCCGGCGTTCCCCGTACTCCCCGTCGACGTGGCTGTGCGGGGTGTGGGTGTCGAGAACCAGGATCTCGGCCCCCTGCTCGTGAAGCGGCAGGGGCACCTCGACGGTCTCGAGCGTGCGGCAGTCCAGGAAGAGCCCGCTACCCGCGTGGCAGAGGGTGCTGGCGGCCTGGTCCAGGAGGCCGGTCGGGGCTCCCACGTAGGCGTTTTCCGCCCGTTGCGCCAGCCGTGCACGTTCCATGGGGGTGATCTCCAGGCCGAATAGGTCGCAGGCAGCCGCCATCACCGCGCACTCGATCGCTGCGGAGCTCGACAGGCCCGCCCCGAAGGGCACATCCGAGGTGAGAACCAGGTTGACCGCGCCCACCCGGTGCCCCGCCTCGCGCAGCACCCACAGCACCCCGGCCAGATAGGCCGCCCAGCCTCCTTCTCCGGGGTTGAGCCCCGAGAGCGGAAGCTCCACGGTTTCCGAGAGATCCATGGCGTGCATGACGATCAGGTCGTCGTCGCGGCGCCCCGCGGCGACGAGGGCGCGTTGTTCCAGCGCGAAGGGCAGAACGAACCCTTCGTTGTAGTCGGTGTGTTCGCCGATCAGGTTCACCCGCCCGGGGGCGAACCAGACTCCTTCCGGCGCAGCACCCGCCAACTCCCGATAACAGCTGGTCAGTTTTTCAACGACATCCACGGCTTGCCATCTTTCTGAAATCTTGGGTCATGCTGGTCGGTTGGGACGTTTCCCGGCGGCGGACATCAACCCGCGCGACGGGAAACGCCCGTCCTCACGCGCCGAAGGCGCTGCTCATCAGATCTGCGCTCTGCTGCTGGTGAACCTTCATGGAACCGACGGACGGGGCGGAGGACCAGGGCCGCGCCACCCTGTGCATTCGCAGCGGGATGTCGGTGTGGTTCGCCACGGAGTTCGGCAGATGAACCGAGATGAACGGCCACGGTCCCTGGTTGGCCGGCTCGTCCTGGACGAACCGGATGTCGGTGACGTGGCGGTAGCGTTCCAGCACCTTGGCCATCTCGGCTCCGGGCAGCGGATAGAGGCGTTCCAGGGAGATGATGGCCACCTTGCCGTCGAGACCGAACTTTTCCCGGTTGGTCATGAGTTCCCAGCGGATCTTGCCGGAGCAGATCAGCAGGCGGGAAACCTCGGACGGATCCGTGATCGTCGGGTCGTCCAGCACCGGATGCCAGGCTCCCGACGTGAACTCCTCGGGCAGCGAGGCGGCCGCCGTGCTGCGCAGCATCGACTTCGGGGTGGCCACCACCACCGGACGGTGGTAGTTCACGTAGGCGTGTTGGCGCAGCAGGTGGAAATAGCTCGCCGCCGTCGACGGCTGGCTGACGGCGAGGGCGTTCTCGGCGCACAGCTGCAGCCAGCGTTCGATTCGTGCGGAACTGTGATCCGGGCCCTGACCCTCGAAACCGTGCGGCAGCAGCAGCACCACACCGGACTTCTGATCCCACTTCGCCTGCCCGGATACGACGAATTCGTCGGCGATGATCTGGGCGCCGTTGGCGAAGTCACCGAACTGGGCCTCCCACAACACCAGGGCGTCCGGGCGGGCCACGGAGTAGCCGTACTCGAAACCCAGGGCCGCGTACTCGCTGAGCAGCGAGTCGTAGACATCAAAGGTTGCCTGGTCGTCGCTCAGGTGCTTCAGGGGCACCCAGGCCTCGTTGGTGACGCGGTCGACGATGGCCGCGAACCGTTGTGAAAAGGTTCCACGGCGCGAATCCTGCCCGGCCAGCCGGACGGGCCTTCCCTCCATCAGCAGTGAACCGATGGCGAGCAGCTCGGCGGTCGCCCAGTCGATGGGCCCCTCGAGGATCTGCGCGGCCCGGCGTTTCAGCTGGGGCAGCACCTTCGGATGGGGGGTGAAACCCTCCGGGAGCCTGGTGTGCACCTCGCTGATCCGGTGCATCATCTCCGGCGTGATCTCGGTGAGTCGCTGGCCCTGCTTCGTCGGGTAGTAGGGCACCCTCGTGTACTCCTCGATCACCGCGTCGGTGTTCTTGGCGTCGCGTGCCTCCTTGAACACGCTCTCCAGGCGGGCCCTGAACTTGTCCATCACGTTCTCGGCGTCCGACACGGAGATGTCGCCACGCCCGATCAGGGCTTCGGTGTACAGGCGCCTGACGGAGCGTTTCTGCTCGATCAGGTCGTACATCTTGGGCTGCGTGAAGCTCGGGTCGTCGCCCTCGTTGTGGCCGCGGCGCCGGTAGCAGACCAGATCGATCACGACATCCTTGTGGAACTGCTGCCGGTAGGCGAAGGCCAGGCGGGCGGCCCGGATGCAGGAATCGGGGTCGTCGCCGTTGATGTGCAGCACCGGGGCGGAGATGGTCTTGGCAACATCCGTGCAGTAGGTGGAGGTGCGCGACTCGATGGGTGCCGTGGTGAACCCCACCTGGTTGTTGACCACGATGTGGATGGTGCCGCCGGTCTTGTAGCCGCGCAGCTGGCTCATCTGCAGGGTTTCGAAAACGACCCCCTGGCCGCAGAAGGCCGCGTCACCGTGCAGGAGAAGCGGCAGCACCGGGAAATCGTCGCCGCTGAGCATGTCCTGTTTCGCCCGGGCGATTCCCTGGAGAACCGGGTTGACCGCCTCCAGATGGGACGGGTTGGCGGCGACGGAGGTCTTGATGGTGGCCCCGTTGCTGGCGATGAACTTGCCCTCCGAGCCCAGGTGGTACTTGACGTCACCGGTGCCGGAGACATCGATGGTGCCTGCGAACTCGTGGAAGATCTGGGCGTAGTCCTTGCCGACGATGTTCGACATCACGTTCAGGCGGCCGCGGTGTGGCATGCCGATGCACACCTCGTCGAGTTGTTCGTTCGCGGCCTGCTGGCAGATCTCGTCCAGCAGGACTATGACGGATTCACCGCCCTCCAGGGAGAAACGTTTCTGCCCGACGAACTTGGTCTGCAGGAAGGTCTCGAAGACCTCGGCCTCGTTCAGCTTGTCGAGGGCGTGCATGTGCTCCTGGTGGGTGAGGGCCTGGCGCGGCACCTCGATGCGGTCCTGGAACCACTTGCGCTGCTGGGGATCCGCGATGTGCATGTACTCGACGGCAACGGTGCGGCAGTAGGAATCCTGCAGGATGGCGAGGATCTCCCTCAGCGAACGGTAAACCCTTTCCTGTCCGCCGAAGGTGCCGACCGCGAATTCCCGGTCCAGGTCCCAGATGGACAGGCCGTGGGCTTCCAGCCGCAGGTCCTCGTGCGAACGCTGCCGGTATTCCAGCGGGTCGGTGTCGGCCACCAGGTGTCCCACCGAGCGGTAGGCGTTGATGAGTTCCAGCACCCGCCCCTGCTTCGCCACATGGTTCTCGCGGTAGGTGGAGATGTCGACGCTCCAGCGCAACGGCTCGTACGGGATGCGCAGGGCCTTGAAGATCTCGTCGTAGAAGTCCTGCTCCCCGAGCAGCAGCTGGTGGATGATCTTCAGGAACTCGCCCGACTGGGCACCTTGGATCACGCGGTGGTCATAGGTGGAGGTGAGCGTCGTGATCTTGGAGATTCCGAAGTCGTCGACGTGGAACAGCGAGGTTCCCTGGAACTCCGCGGGGTAGTCGATGCTCCCGACCCCCAGGATCATTCCCTGCCCGTTCATCAGGCGGGGTACGGAATGGTTCGTCCCGATACCCCCGGGATTGGTGATGGTGGCAGTGGTCCCGGCGAAATCCGCCACCGTGAGCTCCCCGGCGCGCGCCTTGGCAACGAGTTTCTCGTAGTCCGCCCAGAACTGTGCGAAATTGAGTTTTTCGCATCCCTTGATGTTGGGAACCAGGAGCTGGCGGGTGCCGTCCGGTTTCTTGAGGTCGATGGCGATTCCCAGGTTGATAGCGGGATTTTCGATCAGCGTCGGTTTACCGTTGATGACGTCGTAGGAATTGTTCATCGCGGGCACGGCCTTCAGGGCCTGGACCATCGCGTATGCGATCAGGTGGGTGAAACTGACCTTGCCGCCCTTGGATGTCTTCAGGAAGTTGTTGATCCCGGTGCGCTGATCGATCACGAGTTTCATGGGCACGGAACGCACCGAGGTGGCGGTGGGCACGCTCAGCGAGGCGTCCATGTTCTTCGCGGTGCGCATCGGGGCGCCGCGGAGCACGGTCAGGCGGGGCGCCACCGCGGAGGGCTCGGGCCGCAGCGACGGGTTCGGTGCGTTGGCCGACAGGCCGGCTCCGGTGCCCGGGGTGGAGGGGGATTCCCTGGTGGGTTTGACCGATTCCACCATCGGTTGGTTTCCCTCCTGCCGGGGGGAGTGTTCCTGCGGGGCGGGGGAGGGGCGATCATCCCGGGCCGGGGGAGCGGGGGTGGGAGCCGGGTTCGTGGGTGTGGGCTTGTCCTTGAAGAAGGCCCGCCACGATTCGTCCACGGACGAGGGATCCTTCTCCCAGGCATCCCGCATCTCGTCGATCAACCAGGAGTTCGCGCCAAATGCATCATGTGAGTCAGGTGTCGACATCTTCGCCAGTGGCCGCTGCCACAATCCCCTTACTTGAGACTACTGCTTGGGCGTCAGGCTTCTTCGCCCAAGGATCAGCTTAGCGAATCCCGGCCGGGGCGACCGGGACGCGGACGGGAAGTGGCGCGCCACGCGAGTCCCGCGGTGAACCCCGTCAGGATCACGAGAAGCACATTGCGCAACACCAGGGTGGAGGACTCGAAACCGGACCCGTTGGGGAACGCCATGATGCCCCGGGTTCCCCAGGGATAGGTGTACTGGGTGAGCACCGCGATGATCACCAATCCGATCGCCAGAACCCTGCGGGGGCGTTTCAGCCACGGGCTGGAGCCGAGGGCGAGCAGAGCAGCCAACGGCCCCGCCAGCCACTGGACGTACTGCGTGGACAGGGTTTTGTTCGCGATCACGGTGGCGAGCACCACGGCGAGCACCGACAGCAGGATGGCCTGGGTCAGGTTCTCGTCGCTCGAACGGAAGTTGCGGAGCAACCTCCACGCGAGCGCCACGGTGAGCAGGATCGAACCGACGGTGAGCAGTGTCGACAACCCGAGCAGGGTTTCGAGACCCGGCCCCTGGAATTCGATGGCGTTGTACTCGCTGAGCTTGACCGGCCAGGCGGGGTTCTCGGTGAACGTGCGCAGGAAGATGAGCGCGGTCGCGGGGACGGACTCCATCTGGAGTCCCCGGCTCGACTGCCAGGTCAGAGGAGACGTGGAGCGGGCCCAGCCGCCGATCAGCAGCGACGCGAGTCCCAGGGTGAATCCCGTGGCGGCGAAACCGAGCAGGCGGCATCTTCCCCTGCCCGGGCGCAGGGGGTGGGGGGCGGACATCGGGGCGATCAGCAGGGCGGGCCAGAGTTTTATCGCCGCGCCGAGACCGATCAGGGCGCCCGAGGCGGCGGGGTGGCGGTTGAGCCAAAGGCAGGCGAGAGCCACAGCGGCGGCGGTCAGCATGTCGAAGCGGAACCACACGATGGGGCCGCAGGCCCCTATGAACAGGATCCAGAAAACCGCGGCACCCACCGATCCGTGTTTGAAAAGCATCACCGCCACGAGACCGTCGAGCAGGAGCATCGACAGGGCGAAGAGCGGCAGCCAGGAATTGAACGCCGTACTCCGGTTGGGCAGGGATGCGGTGAACCAGACGGCGAAGAGAAGAACTGTCAGGGCGGCGCCCCACAGGAAAGCGAATTTCCTGTGCCCCCGGGCCGCCAGCGCGGTGACGAGGATGACACCGATCAGCGCCACTCCCAACAGGAGCGGCGGCAGCCACCAAGGGGGAACGGCACCGAGCGTGTAGAGCAGCTCCAGGAACCAGACCGCGGGAAGGGGGTATTCCACCATCACCCCGGAACCGGCCAGTGCCGTCGTGCACTTCAGGTCATTGCTGCCGTCGCCCAGCAGGCACCAGAGCCAGTAACCGTAATAGCTGATGTCGTTCTGGACGAAGGTGACCTGGGGAACCTTCCACAGCACCACGTTGAGCGCGCGGGTGATCGCGAACACGAAGGTCAGGATCACGGCCCACCGGGCGCGGTCGGCCTTTCTGGCGGGCATCGCTGTGGTTTCGGTCAAGCACGGACTCCTTGGAGTTGTGGGCTCGCCGACAGGCCCGGCCGTGAAGCGCCCCCGCGAGGATTCGAACCTCGGCACCCGCCTCCGGAGGGCGGTGCTCTATCCCCTGAGCTACGGGGGCTTCAACGTCCGACAGGCTAGCACGAACCCGAAGTTCCGGGGCAAGTCGGTGATTTCTCAGGACACCTTGGAGTCCCGGATGCCGATCCCGGTGGGGCATCACCAGTCTTCGCGCGTGCCGTGCCGGGCTCCCGGAGCCTGCGGCTCATCGGTTCCCCGGCGAGGGCTTCCGGGTGTTCGGTCCCGAGGGCCACCGAGGTCAGGGAGATGGCCGGGCCGCGGGCCGGGAGGATGCCGTCGATGACCGCGATGGCCAGTTCCCCGGGACCGCGATCAGCGCCGGCCCTGCCTTCGGGATTTTCGCTCTGCTCGGCGTGCTCGCGATCTGGGTCGTGCTGCGTCACCTGCCCAAAACCTCGGACAAGACACTCGAGGCCGTCGAGGACGAGTTCCGAGCCCAAGGGGAACAGGTGACCGGCAACCCGCCCGTTTTGTGGGACGTGCCGGAGTTTCATCGGCCCCGGCACGCCCCTTCTGGCAAGCTTTGACCTCATGACCCACGCTCACATCGCCGGCTCGATCCACGCCGACGTCGCCAAAACGGGACCGCAGTGGCTCACGCTGCCCGAGGACCTGAACCAGTTGCGAGCGGAGCTGTGGCCCGCCGGGACCGATCGGGACGAGAAAGGGCGCGTCGTGATCGGTGGGGTCCCCCTGACGCGGGTCGCGGCCGAACAGGGCACACCCGCCTACGTGATCGACGAACAGGACTTCCGCGCCAGGGCACGGGCCTTCCGCGACAACTTCGCCGGATGGCGGGTCTACTACGCGGGAAAGGCCCTGCTGACCCGGGCGGTGGCCCGCTGGGTGGCCGAGGACGGGCTCCACATGGACGTGACGACCATGGGGGAGATGCGGATCGCCCTGGCCGGCGGGATGCCGGCGGAGCGGCTCGGGTTCCACGGCAACAACAAATCGGCTGAGGAGATCCGTTTCGCCCTCGAACAGGGGGTCGGGCGCATCATCGTCGACTCCTTCCACGAGATAGACCGCATCGAGACCGCCTGCCGGGAACTCGGGGTGACGGTCCGAGCGCTGGTGCGGGTCACCACCGGAGTGGAGGCCCACACGCACGAGTACATCGCGACGGCCCATGAGGACCAGAAATTCGGCCTTTCAATCCTCGGGGGCCACGCCCTCGCGGCGCTGGTGCGGTGCCAGTCCTCGCCCTTCATCGAGCTGCGCGGCATCCACAGCCACATCGGCTCGCAGATCTTCGAGACCCACGGTTTCGAGGTGGCGATCCGTCGCACGTTGCGGCTGGCGGAGCAGTTCCGCGTCGCCACCGGGGTGGAACTGGCGGAGCTGGACCTCGGAGGCGGATTCGGAATCGCCTACACGGAGGCCGATTCACCAATGCCAATTGACGCCCTCGCCCGGGCCTTCGAGGACATCCTCGAGCACGAGTGCCGCGGTTTCGGATTGAAACGCCCCCAGCTCAGCATCGAACCCGGCCGCGCCATCTGTGGCCCGGCCGGGGTGGCCCTGTACGAGGTCGGGACCGTGAAGGACGTTGAACTGGAGAGCGGGCGTTCGCGCACCTACGTCTCCGTGGACGGGGGCATGAGCGACAACATCCGCCCGGCCCTGTACGCCGCCGAGTACTCCTGCGCCCTGGCGAACCGGATCTCGCAGGCCGAGCCCGTGCTCGCGAGGGTCGTCGGGAAACACTGCGAGGGTGGCGACATCCTGATCCGGGACGTTTTCCTGCCCCGGGACATCCACCCCGGCGACCTGATCGCGGTCCCCGGGGCCGGGGCGTATTGCCGATCGATGGCCAGTAACTACAATCAGGTTCCGAAACCGCCCCTGCTGGCGGTGCGCCAGGGGGAGACACGAACGCTTCTCAGGCGGGAAACCCTGGAAGACCTGATGCGACTCGACGTAGGGGAGTGAGAATGGCTGAGGAGACTTCGCCATTGAAAGTGGCACTGCTCGGTGCCGGTGTGGTGGGTTCCCAAGTGGCCCGGATCCTGAGTCAGGAGGCGGAGTCCTTGCGCCAACGCATCGGGCGGCCCCTGGAACTCGTCGGAATCGGGGTGCGCAGGCTCGACGTGGAACGTCCCGGCATCGACCCCGGCCTGTTCACCACGGACGTACACGGCCTCGTCGCGCGCGGCGATCTGGATCTCGTGGTCGAGGTGATCGGCGGTATCGAACCCGCGCGGAGCCTGCTCACGGAGGCCATGAACGCGGGGGCATCCGTGATCACCGCCAACAAGGCGCTGCTGGCCGAGGACCTGGCGCGGCTCGCCGCCACCGCCAAGAAGAACGGGGTCGACCTCTACTACGAGGCGGCGGTGGCGGGAGCCATCCCGATCATCAGGCCGCTTCGGGAATCCTTGGTCGGCGACGAGATCCGCGCGGTAATGGGTATCGTCAACGGCACCACCAACTACATCCTCGACCAGATGACCACGAACCACCTGAGTTTCGACGTGGCGCTGCGCCAGGCCCAGGAACTCGGTTTCGCGGAGGCCGATCCCACCGCCGACATCGAGGGCAAGGACGCGGCCGCGAAGGCGGCGATCCTGGCCGGGCTCGCGTTCCACACCGAAGTGCACAGCTCCGAGGTCTTCTGCGAGGGCATCACATCGGTGACGGAAACCGACATCCGGGCCGCCGACCGGATGGGTTGTGTGGTGAAACTGCTCGCCGTGGCCAAGCTGGCAGACGATGACCGGGTCATCGTCAAGGTTCATCCCACCATGGTCCCGAAAACCCACCCGCTGGCCTCCGTTTCCGGGGCGTACAACGCGATCTTCGTCGAGTCGGTCGAGGCCGGGCAGCTGATGTTCCTCGGCCAGGGGGCCGGTGGCGCCCCCACCGCATCCGCGGTCATGGGCGACGTGGTCACCGCGGCCCGCAACCGGGTGCGGGGAGCCGCAGGTCATCTCGGGACCGGATACACCAAGCGCGGGGTCGCCCCCATCGGGGACGCGACCAGCCGCTACTACATTCGTTTCCAGGTGGAGGACAAACCGGGTGTGCTGGCCAAGTGTGCCACCATCTTCGGTGCCCACCGGGTTTCCCTGCAAACCTGCCAGCAGTCCTATCTGGAGGGCCTGGGACGCACGGACGGGTTCACCGCGGAGCTGAACTTCATGACCCACGACGCGCGTGAGCAGGATCTCCAGGACGTCGTCGCGGCGTTGCGGGAAGCCCCCTTCATCGGGGACTCCATCGACTACATGCGCATCGAGGGCAAGTGAGGCTCGTCGTACGTGTCCCGGCCACCACCGCAAATCTGGGGTCGGGGTTCGACTGCGTCGGGCTGGCGGTGAACTGGTTCGACGAACTGACCCTGGAGGTCTCGGATTCCGGGGGGGTCGACGTCGAGGTGACCGGTGAGGGGGCCCACCAGGTGCCTCGCGATGAGTCCCATCTCGTGGTGGACACGCTGCTGCACGCCCTGCGCCAATGGGGTGTGGCCCCGCCCGGCGGGTTGGTCCTGAGGGCGCACAACACGATCCCGCACTCGCGTGGGCTCGGTTCCTCCGCGGCCGCCATAGTGGCGGGTTGCGCGCTCGCGCACGGCATCGCCTTTCCCGGCAAGGAGCTGGACCGGGTCGAGCTGACCCGGATCTCCAGCTTCCTGGAGGGGCATCCCGACAACGCGGGGGCCGCGGTCTGGGGCGGTGCGATCCTGGCCTGGCTGGACGGTGAACGGGTGGAACTGATCCGGCTGCGACCCGTGGACGGTCTGCGCTGCCTCGCGTTCGTCCCTGACCTGGAGGTGCGCACCTCGGGGGCCAGGGCGGTGCTGCCCGATGTGGTCACCCGGAAGGACGCCGTGGCCCAGGCGGTCGCGGCGGCCTCCCTGCCCCTGGCCCTTGAGCAGCGCCCCGATCTGCTGTTGGCCGCCACGAGGGACCGGCTGCACCAGTTCCACCGTTCCGAACTGATGCCGACCTCCTGGACGCTGCTGCGGAGGCTGCGGGAGGCGGGGGTGCCGGCAACCATATCCGGAGCGGGGCCGACCGTGTTCGCGGTCGGGCTGGAGAGCCAGCTGGCGGCATCGGAAACCGTCGGGTACGAGGGGTTCCGGCGGCACGATCTCGGGATCGGCGGGGGAGTACAGCTCCTGGGCTGAACCGTCCGGGACGGGCCGGGGCGTTGAAGTTTCGTTCCGAGGCGGACGGCCGGAGGACCTTCCCGTCCGGTCGATCCCCTCCGCAGGCTTTCCCTCTCCGCAGAACCTCCAATCCGAGGCTTTGGAAACGACCCGGGCCCTTTCCAGTAACACCCGCTGGGGAGAGGGCGGGGTTTCGTGTTATTATTTCCGCAGTCACATGAACGGCGCCGGTGGCGGATTCTTTTACCACCGTGAAATGAGCGCCTTGACTACACACTTCACCGGCTGAGCATTTCTACACGCCACCGGTTTCCTGAGCAAGGAAGGCATTCCGTGACCGAATCCGGTTCCAACTCCCTGGCAGACCTGAAGCTCCCGGAGCTCAAGAAGATGGCAGCCGGGATGGGCATCAAGGGCACATCCGCGATGCGCAAGGGCGATCTGATCGCCGCCATCTCCGGCGGGGTCAACGTCCCGGCCAGGCCCGAACATTCGACCCGCGCCCCACGCCCCAGGAAGACGGCCGATGCCGAGCCGCAACTTCCGGTGGAGGTGCCGGGGCGTCCCGCCTCCGAGCCCACCGAGGCGGAAAAAGCGGATCCCGGGTCTTCCGCCCAGCAATCCCAGCCGCGGGGGGACAACGAGGGCCTCAGCCGCAACCGACGTCGCCGCGAACGCAACAAAGAACGCGATCGCGCGGCCCAGGAGGCGACGAACGAGGAGGTCGGGGAGCGGCTTGCCGCGGCCCTCGGCCAGACCGGTGGCGCCACCGCGACCCCGGTTCTCGCCCCCGCCAGCGCAGGAGCGGGTCGTTTCGAGGACGAAAACGAGGGTGGCCGCCGTGGGCGGCGTCGCCGCAACCGCGACCGCCAGAACCGCCGAAACCGCGGCTCCGGCGGCATGGATCGTTTCGAGAACGAACCCACGGTCTCCGAGGACGACGTGCTCGCCGCCGTTTCCGGGATCGTGGACATTCTCGACAACTACGCCTTCGTGCGCACCACCGGGTACCTTCCCGGTCCCAACGACGCCTACCTGCCGCTGGCCATGGTGCGCCGCTTCGGGTTGCGGCGGGGCGACGTGATCGTCGGCGCCATCCGCACCCCCCGGGAGGGTGAACGCAAGGAGAAGTACAACCCGCTGGTGCGGATCGACTCCATCAACGGCGACGATCCCGAGAAGGCCAAGCAGCGTCCCGAATTCGCGAAACTGACCCCCCTGTACCCCCAGGAGAAGCTCCGTCTCGAAACGGTCAACACTCAGCTGACCGGTCGCGTCATCGACCTGGTGGCCCCGATCGGCAAGGGACAGCGCGGCCTGATCGTCTCCCCGCCCAAGGCCGGCAAGACGATGGTGATGCAGGCCATCGCGAACGCGATCGCCGCGAACAACCCCGAGGTGCATCTCATGGTGGTTCTCGTCGACGAACGTCCCGAGGAGGTCACCGATTTCCAGCGCACCGTTTCCGGCGAGGTGATCGCATCCACCTTCGACCGCCCCGCCGAGGATCACACCGTGGTTGCGGAGCTGGCCATCGAACGGGCCAAACGTCTCGTTGAACTCGGTCATGACGTGGTGGTTCTGCTCGACGGCATCACCCGGCTGGGCAGGGCGTACAACCTGGCCGCCCCGGCGTCCGGACGCATCCTCTCCGGTGGTGTCGACTCCGCGGCCCTCTACCCGCCGAAGAAGTTCTTCGGCGCGGCCCGAAACATCGAGAACGGTGGTTCCCTGACCATCCTGGCAACCGCCCTCATCGAGACCGGTTCCCGGATGGACGAGGTCATCTTCGAGGAGTTCAAGGGCACGGGCAACATGGAGCTCAGGCTCGCCAGGCAGCTCGCCGACAAGCGGATCTTCCCCGCGATCGACGTGGACGCCTCCGGGACCCGCCGCGAGGACCTGCTGCTCGGACGCGACGAGTTGAACATCATCTGGAAGCTGCGGCGTGCGCTCTCCGGTCTCGATGATCAGGCAGCCCTGGAGACCCTGCTGGCCAGGATGCGCAAGACGCAGAACAACCACGAGTTCCTGCTCAGCGTTCTGAAAACCACCCCGGCCCAGGAGGGCTGAGGCGATCGCGCCGAGGCCGCAGGGAGCGTTTTGTTTCAGCGGCATCGGCTGGCACAATTGCACGCTGTGCCGGTTCACGCCCACCGCCGGTGTGGCGACCCGGGAAGAACACATCTAGGAGAAGATCATGAAGCAGGGCATCCACCCCGATTACGTCGATACGAAGGTCCACTGCACCTGTGGCAACACCTTCACCACCCGCAGCACCTCGAAGAAGGGAGCCCTGAGCGCCGACGTGTGTTCCGAGTGCCATCCCTTCTACACCGGCAAGCAGAAGATTCTCGACACCGGTGGCCGCGTCGCCCGTTTCGAGCGCATGTACGCCAAGAACAAGAAGAAGTGAGTTCGCGGAGACTGCGGAATTGTTTGAGAACGCGGATCCCCTGATCGCCGAACACGATCAGCTCGAGGCCCGGCTGGCCGACCCCGCGACGCACGCCGACCCGGTGCTGATGCGCCGGGTCGGTCGTCGTTACGCCGCGCTGCATCCCGTGGTCGAGGCCCTGGCCCTGTACCGCGGGCTGGCCGCCGACCGGGAGGCGGCACTCGAACTCGCGGAGCAGGATCCCGTGTTCGCGGAGGAGGCCGAGGCGATCGGGGCGCGACTGGAGGAGACCGCGGAGCGGCTCACCCGGCTGCTGGCACCGAGGGATCCGAACGACGACGCCGATGCGATCCTCGAGATCAAGTCGGGGGAGGGTGGAGAGGAATCCGCACTGTTCGCGGCCGATCTGCTGCGCATGTACCAGCGCTACGCGGAACAGGTCGGCTGGCATGTCGAGGTGCTGGATTCCCAGGCCACGGACCTCGGCGGGTTCAAATCTGTGACGGTGGCCGTCAAGGGAACCAGCATCGATGGGGTCGGGCCCTACGGGAGGCTCAAGTTCGAGGGTGGGGTGCACCGGGTGCAACGCGTTCCCGTCACCGAGGCGCAGGGACGCATCCACACCTCCGCCGCCGGTGTGCTGGTCTCCCCGGACATCGAGCCGGAGGAACTGGAGATCAACGAATCCGACCTCAGGATCGATGTGTTCCGCGCATCCGGGCCCGGCGGTCAGGGGGTGAACACCACGGACTCGGCGGTCAGGATCACCCACCTCCCGACGGGGGTGGTGGTGAGCTGCCAGAACGAACGTTCCCAGCTGCAGAACCGCGAACAGGCGATGCGTCTGCTGCGTTCCAGGCTGGCCGCCATCCAGGAGACGAAGGCCGCGGAGGCGGCGTCCGCCGCCCGCAGGTCGCAGGTGCGCACGGTGGACCGTTCCGAACGGATCCGCACCTACAACTTCCCTGAGAATCGTTTCGCCGATCACCGGATCGGTTTCAAGGCCCACAACCTGGACTTGGTCCTGGCGGGAGCCCTGGCACCCGTGCTCGATGCCCTGGCAGAGGCCGACCTGGCCGAACGGCTGTCCGGATCGGGCCGATGAGGGCCTGGGACCTGGTGCTGGATGTCTCGGAGCAGCTGGCGGAGGCAGGCGTCACCACTCCGGCGGCCGATGCCCGTTGGCTCGTCTGCCACGCCCTGGAATGCGACTCGGCGGCGCTGATCCTCCGGGACGCCTCACCCGGGGACCGCGACCAGGTGGCCGGTTTCGTGGCGCGGCGGAAAACCGGGGAACCGGTCCAGCACATCACGGGCCGGGCTCCGTTCCGCTACGAAACCCTCGATGTGGGACCCGGGGTATTCATACCGCGGCCCGAAACGGAACTGTTGGTCGATGAGGTGCTCGCGCACCTGGCGGGCCTGCCCGCGGGGAGACACCGTGTGGTTGAACTGTGTGCCGGGTCGGGGGCCATAACCCGGAGCCTCGCGAGGGAACGTGGTGGCCTGGAGCTGCACGCCGTGGAGCGTTCCCCCGACGCGTGGCCCTGGTTGCTGCGGAACCTTGAGGGCCTCGGGGTGGACTGTCGCAGACAGGACATGTCCGATGCCTTCCATGATCTCGATGCCCGGGTCGACGTCGTGGTGGCGAACCCACCCTATGTCCCCACCGGTTTGCGCGACCAGCTCCCCGTGGAGGTGAGCCACGACCCGGCCGAGGCGCTTTTCGGCGGCGAGGACGGGCTGGAGGCCATCCGGGTCGTTCACTCGGTGGCGTGCAGGCTCCTGAAACCGGGAGGCCTGGTGGCCATGGAACACGACCAGTCGCACGCCGAGCAGGTCCGGGAAATCTTCTCGTACGGTTTCCGCGATGTCCGTACGGTGCACGACCTGACAGGGCACCCCCGGCACCTCGTTGCCAGACGTGGCAGGATTGGCGGGTGAGTGAAACCGGGTCGAGGACGCTGTCCCTTGAGCTTGAAACCGATGCCGCCCTTGAGGCCGCCCGGGAAGCGGTAGCGGCGGGACGGTGCGTCGTCTTCCCAACCGACACCGTCTACGGGATCGGGTGCACGGCATTCGACGCCGAGGCGGTCACGGGGCTGCTGGAGGCGAAGAGACGGGGACCAGACATGCCGCCGCCGGTGCTGATGGCGGAGGCGTCGATGCTGCGGGCCCTCGCCGGTCAGGTCCCGGAGGCGGCCAAGAAGCTGGTTGCACGGTTCTGGCCGGGGGCGCTGACCATCATCGTCAAGGCACAACGATCGCTTCCCCTGGGGCTGGGGGAGACCCGGGGAACAGTGGCGGTCCGGGTTCCCGACCACGACCAGGCCCGTGCCCTGTTGCGCCGCACGGGCCCCATGGCCGTGAGTTCGGCGAACGTCTCCGGGCAGCCGGCCGCCACCACGGCAGAGGAGGCCCACCACATGCTGGCCGATGCCGTCGCGGTCTACCTGGACGGCGGCAGGGCCCCCGGGGGGGAGGCCTCCACGATCATCGACTTCACCGGCGACGAACACGGGCGGGTTCTCCGCAGGGGGGCAATCGACCTCGAGGAGCTCCGCGAGGTGGTGCCGGAGCTGCAGGTTGGCTGATGCGCGAATACCTTCTCGTGCTGCTGGTGGCCACCGCCGCCACTTACCTGTTCGCGGCGGTGTGTCGTCAACTCGCCCTGCGCTGGAACGCGGTGGCGAAGGTGAGGGCACGCGACGTGCACACCAGCCCCAAACCCTATTTCGGTGGGCTCGCGATGTTCGGTGGGCTGGTCGTCTGCCTGATACTCGCCGTGAACATGCCGTTCCTGTCGCGGTCCGCCACCGTCGGGCACGACGCCTTGGTGGTGCTTCTGGCCAGCGGCCTGATCTGTGCCGTTGGGCTGGTCGATGACGTGGTCGAGCTGAGCCCCGTCGTGAAATTCGGTGGCCAGGTGCTGGCCGCGGGGGCGGCCGTGCTGGGAGGGGTCCGGATCTACTGGATTCCCCTGCCGAACGTGGTGCTTGCCCTCGACGACGCCAGCAGCATCCTGATCACGGTCATCTTCATCGCGGTGTGCGCGAATGCCGTCAATTTCGTCGACGGGCTGGACGGGTTGGCGGCCGGGTTGGTGGCGGTCGGGGCGGGGGCGTTCTTCGCCTATTCGTACGTGCTCGCCTATGAACAGGACCTGGCCCGGGCCACGACGGCGAGCCTGTTGACCGTGGCCACTCTCGGCATCTGTCTCGGGTTCCTGGGCCACAACTTCCAGCCGGCGCACATGTTCATGGGGGATGCCGGATCCATGCTGCTGGGATTTCTGATGGCGATGAGCGCCATCTCGTTCACCGGTCAGGTGGATCCGAGCGCCCTCAGCCGGGACCATGACGACGTCCTGCCCGCCCTGCTCCCGGTGCTGCTGCCGTTCGCCACGATGGCCCTGCCCCTGAGCGACCTGGTCCTGGCCTGGATCCGCCGTACCGCGCGGGGCCAGCACCCGTTCAAGGCCGACAAGCATCACCTGCACCACAGGCTGGTGGCCCGGGGACACTCGCAGCGCGGGGTCGTGTTCATCATGTGTTCCTGGGGTGCGGTGATAGCGGGGGGCCTGGTCTGCACGGTGCTCCTGAACCACCCTGCGACGTGGTGGGCGATCGGGGTTTTCCTCGTGCTGCTGGTGCTGGTAACCGTGATGCCCATCGGCAGGCGCAGGTCCAAGGCGGCGAAGCATGGCTGAACGCCGGGTCACGGGGGCCACCCGGCGGGCCCGGCAGATGATGATCGGCGGGCTCGTGGCCGGAAACGCGATGGGACTCTCGGTGTGCGGGCTGGCCCTGGTCACCGGTTCCCGGGCGGCGCTCATCGGGGCCGCGCTGGGGTTCGCAGCGGTGGTCATCTTCTTCTCCGTGGGGCAGGCGGTCGAGGTCGTGGCCTGCGAACTGGAACCCGTCCAGGGCCTCGGAGTGGTGCTCGCGAGCTACGCGATCCGCGTGGTGGGGATCGGGGCCGGTTTCTGGTTCGTGACGAGTCATCCGCGGCTCGGACCCGCAACGGATGGAAACTGGCTGGCGGGTGCGGTCGTCGCAACGGTGCTCGCCTGGACAACGGGCGTGGTCGTGGTGGCGTCGCGGCAACGCGTCCCCATTTACGACATCCACGATCAGGGTTGAAAACCGCGGTTCGGGAGATGAAGGCGGGGAAGTTTTCCGCTAGGCTCACTCCCGACATGGGCACCAGACCAGAACCCGAGGAGAAGCCCTCGCAGCAACGGGGTACCGAGGACGGAATGGTCGTGCTCAGTTACATCCTGGCGGGCCTGCTCTTCTACGGGGGTCTGGGCTGGCTGGGCGACCATCTCTGGAAGACATCCTGGTTGCTGCCACTGGGCCTGATCCTGGGCCTGGCCAGCAGCACATATCTGATCATCAAACGTTATGGGAGCGGCACGTGAACCCTTGGCTTCTTCCGCTGGAAGGCGGTGGCGACGGCGGTTACACCCCTCCGAGCGTCAAAGACTTCATCTTTGACACTCCCGTCATCCCCGGTACCCCCACCTGGATGAACAAGCCCTTCTGGCAGGCGCTCATAGCGGCTCTGCTGGTGGTGCTGCTCTGGTGGCTGGCCTCGCGTCGTCTCAGGGTGCTGCCCTCAAAACGGCAGTTCCTCGCCGAATACCTCTACGAATTCGTCCGCAACGGCATCGCACGCGACATCCTCCACCACGACTACAGGCGTTTCCTGCCCTACCTGCTCGGCCTGTTCTCCTTCCTGCTGGTCAACAACTGGTTCGGCGAGACCTTCGTGTTCATGCTCCCGACTTTCAGCAACGTCGGATTCGCCTACGGCCTGGCTTTCCTGTCCTGGTGTGTCTACGTCGGTGCGGGATTCCGCAAATTCGGCATCGGGTTTCTCAAGAAGGCGCTCATCCCCGAGGGCGTTCCCTGGTATCTCCTGTGGTTGATCATCCCGCTGGAGTTTCTCGCGACGTTCGTCACCCGCCCAGTCACGCTCGCCCTGCGTCTGTTCGCCAACATGTTCGCCGGGCACTTGGTGGTTCTGGTGTTCGTGGTCGGAGGCTCCTTCCTGTTGACCTTCCAGAACAACCTCATGTACAACGTCTCCGGTGCCGTGTCGGTGCTGTTCAGTTTCGCGATCCTGTTCCTGGAGCTGTTCATCGGCGCATTGCAGGCCTACATTTTCACTGTCCTGACCGCCCAGTACGTGTCGACCTCCGTCTCCGAGGCCCACTGATTCGAAAAATCCGACTCCATCACCAATCCCGGTGAGGAGCCATCCGAAAGGAAAACCATGCAGACCCTCCTGGAAATCAACGGTTCGCTCAACATGCTCGGCTACGCGATCGCCACCATCGCCCCGGCCCTGGGCGTTGCTTGGATCTTCGCCTCCGTCATCAACGGGACCGCCCGCCAGCCCGAGGCGCGTGGCGCCATGATGAGCACCGCCTTCATCGGTTTCGCCGTCGTCGAGGCGCTCGCCATCATCGCCATCGCCCTCGCCTTCGTTCTCCAGTGAGGTTTGACGTGGTCCCCGTGAATGGGGTGCTGCTCGAGTCCGGGATCGATCTCGGACCGCTTCTGCCCCATCACCTGTCCGAGGTTGTGGTCGGCATCATCCTGATGCTGCTGGTCTTCCTCGCCATGTGGAAGGTCGTCGTCCCGGCCTTCGAGAAGCTGTACGAGGAGCGTTACCGACGCATCGAGGATGGAATCCGGCGGGCCGAGCAGGCCGAGTCGAAAGCGGAGGCGGCGCTGGCGGAGTACAACGACCAGCTCAACTCCGCACGCGAGGAAGCGGCGAAGATCCGCGAGGACGCCAAGAACACCGGGGCGCAGATGCTGGCGGAGGCCCGGGAACGGGCCAGCAAGGAGTCGGATCGCATTCTCGCCGCGGGCAGGGCCCAGTTGGAGGCCGAGCGTGCGCAGCTCATGGCCGAACTTCGTGGGGACATCGGTGGCTTGGCCACCACCCTCGCGGGCCGGATCGTCGGTGAGGCACTCACCGACGACGAGCGCGCCAACCGGACCATTGACCGCTTCCTGCAAGAACTGGAAACGGCAGGCACCCCACGATGAAATCCCGCGACGTCGCCCTGAGCGCCTTCGACCCGGTGGCGGACGCCATCCGGGTGGATGAGACCACGGCCGATGAGCTGTTCGCGGTCGTCGACCTGCTCGAGGGCCAACCCCCGCTCAGGCGTTCGCTGTCCGATCCCTCCGCGAGTGCGGGGGACCGGCAGGCGTTGGCCCGCAGGCTCTTTGAAGGCAAGCTGGGGGCCGCCGCTCTTTCCGTGGTCACCGAGGTGGCCCGCCATCCCTGGCCCGGCGGACGGACCATGATCGAGGCCATCGAGCGGCAGGGCGTGCGCGGCCTGCTCCGCACCGCCAACGAGCGCGGGGAACTGAAACGCGTCCAGGAGGAGCTGCACCGGTTCGCCCTGGTCATCGACGGTTCCCCGGAACTCTCCGACGCGCTGCGCAACCGGGGACGAGCTCTTGAGGACCGGCGCGCCCTGATCGCCCGGCTGCTGGCGGGCCGGGTGGCTCCTGTCACGGCACGGCTCGCGTCTCGCGCAGCCGCGGCCCGTGCCCGCACGGTCCCGCTCACCCTCACCAGCTATCTGGCGCTGGCCGCAGACCTGGCGGGGGAGCGGATAGCGCGGGTCACCGTGGCCCGTCCTCTCGACGATGGCCGCATCGAACGGCTTCGCAAGGCCCTGGAGGCCCGGGTCGGCGGTCCCGTTCTCCTGCAGATCACGGTGGACGAGAGCGTGATCGGCGGTATGAGCGTCGATCTCGGGGCGCACGTATTCGAATCAACCGCGGCCGGGCGGCTCGATGAGGCCCGCCGGCTCCTGAACTGACACCAAGCGACAAGCGAAAGTAGGACGCAATGGCTGAACTCACCATCAGTCCCGACGAGATCCGCAGCGCGCTGGACGAGTTCGTCTCGTCCTACCAGCCCGCCGCTGCCAGCATGACGGAGGTCGGCGTTGTCGTGACCTCCGGCGACGGCATCGCGCGCGTCGAGGGTCTGCCCTCGGCGATGGCGAACGAGCTGCTGCGTTTCGAGAACGGCACCATGGGAATCGCCCTCAACCTCGACGAACGGGAGATCGGCGTGGTCGTGCTCGGGGACTCCGATGGCATCGACGAGGGCTCCACCGTGCACGGCACGGGCGAGGTGCTCTCCGTTCCCGTCGGCGACGGCTATCTCGGGCGTGTCGTCGACGCGATGGGCAATCCCATCGACGGGCTCGGTGAGATCAGGGACCTCGAGGGCAGGCGCGCCCTTGAGCTCCAGGCGGCCGGGGTCATGGACCGTCAGGAGGTTCGCGAACCCCTGCAGACCGGCCTCAAGGCCATTGACGCCATGACCCCGATCGGTCGGGGACAGCGTCAGCTGATCATCGGCGACCGCAAGACCGGGAAGACCGCGATCGCGATCGACACGATCATCAACCAGAAGTCGAACTGGGAGACCGGCGACCCGAAGCAGCAGGTCCGCTGCATCTACGTGGCCATCGGCCAGAAGGGTTCCACCGTCGCGGAGGTGCGCAGCACCCTGGAGTCGGCCGGTGCGCTGGAGTACACCACCATCGTGCACGCCCCTGCCTCCGATCCCGCGGGTTACAAGTACATCGCCCCCTACGCGGGGTCCGCCATCGGCCAGCACTGGATGTACCAGGGCAAGCACGTGCTGATCATCTTCGACGACCTGACCAAGCAGGCCGAGGCCTACCGCGCCATGTCCCTGCTGCTGCGCCGGCCGCCGGGGCGCGAGGCCTACCCGGGCGACGTGTTCTACCTGCACTCGCGGCTGCTGGAGCGTTGCGCCAAGCTGTCGGACCGGCTGGGTGGCGGGTCGATGACGGGCCTGCCCATCATTGAGACCAAGGCCAACGACGTCTCGGCCTACATCCCCACGAACGTGATCTCCATCACCGACGGTCAGATCTTCCTCCAGTCGGACCTGTTCAACGCCAACCAGCGCCCGGCCATCGATGTTGGCATCTCGGTTTCCCGGGTTGGTGGCGCGGCCCAGATCAAGGCCATGAAATCCGTGGCCGGATCCCTCAAGATCAACCTCGCCCAGTACCGTGACATGCAGGCCTTCGCCATGTTCGCCTCCGATCTGGACGCCGCATCCCGCCAGCAGCTCGAGCGCGGCGCGCGGCTCGTCGAACTGCTGCGCCAGGGCCAGTACGCCCCCTACCCCGTGGAGGAGCAGGTCATCTCGGTGTGGGCCGGGGTCCAGGGACATTTCGACGACGTCCCCGTGATCGACGTGCTCCGTTTCGAGCAGGAGTTCCTGGAGCATCTGCGACACAACACCCAGGTGCTCCAGACGATCGCGGAGACCAAACTGTTCGGTGACGATCTGAGGGAGGCCACGGAACAGGCCCTGGGGGATTTCAAGCAGCTGTTCCGCACCTCCGAGGGGAACCTGCTGGTTGAGGAGGAACACGTTCCGATCTCGGACGAGGCGATCACCCAGGAGACGATCGTCCGCAAGAAGCGGGGTTGATTCCCGATGGCCAGTAGCCTGCGGGAACTCAGGCAGCGACGCAACTCCGTCGCCACCACCAAGAAGATCACCCGCGCCATGGAACTGATCGCGGCCTCCCGCATCGTCAAGGCGCAGCAGGTGGTTCGCGCCACCCTGCCCTACACCGAGGCCCTGGTGCACGCGGTCTCGGCCCTGGCCACCTACTCCCACGTCCTGGAACATCCGCTGCTGCGTGACGTCAAACCACCCCGCCGGTCGGCGGTGCTCGTCATCACGGGCGACCGGGGCCTGGCGGGCGCCTACTCCGTGAACGTGATCCGGGTCGCGGAACAGCTGCGGGCGAAACTGCTGGGCGAGGGACAGGAGTGCCTGATCTACGTGACCGGCAACAAGGGAGTCTCCTACTACGACTTCCGGCACCGTCCGGTGGAGCAGAGCTGGACGGGTTTCTCCATCGCGCCGCAGTACTCACACGCCAAGGAAATCTCCGATGTCCTGATCGAACGGTTCCTGCGTCCGTACGAGGAGGGCGGCGTCGATCAGCTGCACGTCGTCGCGACCCGGTTCATCACGATGCTCACCCAGGAGGCGGTCACCCTGAGGCTGCTTCCCCTCGCGGTGGAGGAGTCGGATGAACCGGCCAGCTACGGCGATGCCGTGCTGCCGCACTACGCCTTCGAACCGACCCCCGAAGCGGTGCTGGACCAGGTGCTCCCGATGTATGTGGCCAACCGCATCCATTCGATGCTGCTCCAGTCGAGCGCCTCGGAACTGGCCAGCAGGCAGCGCGCCATGAAATCGGCGACGGACAACGCCCAGCAGCTGATCGAACGCCTGACCCGTGAGGCCAACCAGGCCCGCCAGGCGGAGATCACCCAGGAAATCTCTGAAATCGTCGGTGGCGCCGCGGCGCTCGCCGAGTCAGCCGGAAACGAGTGAGGTTAAGACATGACTGCCACTGCACATTCGACCACCGCGGCAGGCGTCGGCCGTGTCGCCCGGGTCATCGGCCCGGTCGTGGACGTCGAGTTCGCGGCTGACCAGATCCCCGAGATCGGTAATGCCCTGCTCGTCGAGACCGAGGTCATGGGTGAGAAACGGACCATGACGATGGAGACCGCACTCCACATCGGGGACAACCTGATCCGGGCCATCGCCCTGAAACCCACCGACGGCATGCGCCGCGGCGCGGAGGTCCGTGACACGGGGGCCCCGATCTCGGTGCCCGTGGGGGATATCACCAAGGGGCACGTCTGGAACGTGACGGGGGATGTGCTGAACGTCGACCCCGCGTCGATCCAGGTCACGGAACGCTGGCCGATTCACCGCCCCGCCCCCGAGTTCGACGCCCTGGAACCCCGCACCGAGATGCTGGAGACCGGCATCAAGGTCCTCGACCTGCTCACCCCGTACGTCAAGGGAGGCAAGATCGGCCTGTTCGGCGGCGCGGGTGTCGGCAAGACCGTTCTCATCCAGGAGATGATCTACCGCATCGCCCACAACTTCGGCGGCACCTCCGTGTTCGCGGGTGTGGGGGAACGGACCCGTGAGGGCAACGACCTCATCAACGAGATGGAGGAGGCAGGCGTCCTGAAGGACACGGCCCTGGTGTTCGGCCAGATGGACGAGCCCCCCGGGACCCGGCTCCGTGTCGCCCTGACGGCCCTGACCATGGCGGAGTACTTCCGTGACGTCCAGAACCAGGACGTGCTGCTGTTCATCGACAACATCTTCCGGTTCACCCAGGCCGGCTCCGAGGTCTCGACGCTGCTGGGCCGCATGCCCTCGGCCGTCGGTTACCAGCCGAACCTGGCCGACGAGATGGGGCAGCTCCAGGAGCGGATCACCTCCACCAGGGGACACTCCATCACCTCGATGCAGGCCATCTACGTGCCCGCCGACGACTACACCGACCCGGCCCCGGCGACGACCTTCGCCCACCTGGACGCCACGACGGAACTGAGCCGCGAGATCGCCTCCCGCGGCCTGTACCCGGCCGTGGACCCGCTGAGCTCCTCCTCTCGGATCCTCGATCCGCAGTACATCGGCCAGGAACACTACGACACGGCCGTGCGGGTGAAGCAGATCCTGCAGCGCAACAAGGAACTCCAGGACATCATCGCCATTCTCGGCATCGATGAGTTGTCCGAGGAGGACAAGATCACGGTCAACCGGGCGCGACGGATCCAGCAGTTCCTCAGCCAGAACACCTACATGGCGGAGAAGTTCACGAACATCCCCGGCTCCACCGTGCCGCTGGCGGACACCATCGAGGGGTTCTCGATGATCTGCCGGGGCGAGGTCGATCACATCGCCGAGCAGGCCTTCTTCAACGTCGGTGGCATGGAGGACGTCCTCGCGAACTGGGACAAGATGCAGAAGGACTTGTGACCGTGGGGTATCAGCCGCTGAAGCTGGAGGTCGTCTCCGCGGACAAGATGGTCATGCAGTGCGATGTCGTCAACGTCATCGCCCGCACAAGCGAGGGTGACATCGGCATCCTGCCGGGACACGAACCGCTCATGGCCGCTCTGGTGCCCTGCATGGTGGAGATCGTCTTGGCGGAGGGCCGGACGGAGATCCTCGCCATTGACGGCGGGTTGCTGGCCGTGGCGCAGGGACACATCCGGATCCTCGGTCACGAGGTAAAACTTGCCGAGGAGATCCTCCTGGAGGAGGCCCATCTGGAGGCCCACAACCTGCGCCACCTCCGCAGCAAGGGCGAGGCGACGGATGAGCAGGTGCACCGCCTGCACATCCTGAACGCCCAGATCCGGGCGGGGGAGAGGTACCAAGCCGGTAACTGACGGTGGTTTCACAGCGGGCCGGGACAATTCGCACATCTCCTGCGAGTGTCCCGGCTCGTCTTGTGCAGGTGATGACGCTATGTTTTGTCCATGGGGCTGACAGTGATCACGACAATCGTGGTCGTCACCTGCCTCTGTATCCTCCCTTTTGTTCTTCTCTACGCACGCCGCCGATGGCTCACCCGCCAGGGCGGCCTTTTTGACTGCGCCCACAGGATGCGCGACGGCGGGCCCGGAGTCGGCTGGGTGCTGGGTTTCGCCCGCTACCGCGGGGACCGGCTCGACTGGTACCGCGCCTTCTCGCTGGCGCTGCGGCCGAGCCGTTCCTTCTCACGCGCGGGAACCAGCTGGCAGCGGCGCCGCGTAGCCACCGCCCTGGAAGAGGTGGTCCTGTTCGACAGTTCGTGGATCGTCACGATCAAGGACCGCTTCACCGGGCACGAGCACAACCTCGCCATGGATCTGGAAAACGTGCTGGGGCTGATGGCCTGGCTGGAGTCGGCCCCGCCCGGGAGCCACTACCTGCCGGGCAGCGCCGACTCACCCCTGTGAACGGTTCTCACTTCTTCGTGCGGCCGCGGGATTTCTCGGGGGGCTGGCGATCCGTACCCGGAACCCACAGGACGTCCCCTTCCGGGCCCGCCGCGGTCCGGCACATGTTGAACAGTAGATCGCTCAGCCGGTTCAGATAGGTGATCGCCAACAGGTTCACCCCTCCCTCGCCGCGCTCCGCCGACGGCTCGGTTCCGTGTGTCTGGGCCGCCCGCCAGGCCACCCGCTCGGCGCGGCGGCACACCGTGCGCGCGACGTGCAACTGGGCGGCGGCGGGGCTGCCCCCCGGCAGGATGAACGAACGCAGGGACGGCAGTTCGGTGCCGAGTTCGTCGCACCATTCCTCCAGCCGGTCGATGGAGGACTGTTCGATGCGGAGCGGCGGGTACTGGGGACTGGGGTGCAGGGGAGTGCTGAGGTCCGCGCCGACGTCGAAGAGTTCGTTGCGGATCAGGGAGAGCATCTCCACCACCCGCTCCGGCAGCCCGCCGTGGGCGACCGCGAGCGCAAGATTCGAGTTGGTCTCGTCGACCGCCCCGTAGGCCTCGACCCGCAGGTCGGTCTTCGGCACCTCGGCGTTGTCCGAGAGACGGGTGTTTCCGGCATCGCCGGTGCGGGTGTATATGCGTGTCAGGTTAACCATGGAGCAACTTTATCTACAATGTCTGGGATGTCATTCAAGGCTTTTGTTCCTTTGGTGGTTCCCGCTCTCCTCCTCACCGGGTGCAGCGACGCGAACCAGTCGAACCCGGCGGATGAGACCGGGCGGGCGGTCAGTTGCTCCTACCCGCCGGGTGGGGAACCGGTCAGGCCCGTGGACCCGCCCAGCGGCGAGGACGTCCTGAACGCGGGGGAAACCAAGGCGACCCTCCACCTGACGGCGGGCGACGTGGAGATCACGATGGACCGCTCGGCCACCCCGTGCACCATCAATTCCTTCATGTCCCTGGCGCAGCAGGGGTGGTTCGACGAAACCAGGTGCCATCGGCTCACCGATTACGGCATCTTCGTGCTCCAGTGCGGGGATCCGACCGGAACCGGGACGGGCGGGCCCGGCTACACGATCCCCGATGAACTGGGCCCTCGGACCACCGGGTTGGAGAAGGAGGGGAACTTCGCCACCTATCCCAAGGGAACCGTCGCGATGGTGAACACCGGTGGACCCAACACCGCAGGGTCGCAGTTCTTCATCGTCTGGGAGGACAGCCAACTCAGCCCCGACTACGCCGTTTTCGGCACCGTGGACGAGGGCGGGCTGGCCGTCGTGCAGGGAATCGCGGCGCAGGGGGTCGACGAAACCGATGGGAAGAGTCCCATAGCCGAGGCCGTCATCAGCTCGGTCACGCTGAGCTGACGGTGGCGGGCGAGGCCAGGAACTCGGTGCAGATGGAGGTGAAGGCCTCCGGTTCGTCGGCGTGCACCCAGTGGCCCGCGCGTTTGAGGGTTATCGTGACGACCCGGGGAAACAACCGGCGCATCGGTTCGGCGTGCTCCGGGAGGACGTAGGTGGATCGTCCCCCCGCCACCCACCAGACGGGACCGTCGTAGACCGCATCCGTTCTCGGCCAGCCCCCGATGAGCCGGAGGGAATCACCGAGCAGATCCAGGTTGGCCTTCCATGCCCAGTCCCCACCGAGCCGGCGCAGGTTCTGCAGGAGGAAACCACGGACCTGCGGGTCGGGAATCGCGTCGGCGAGCCGCTGGCTGGCCTCGGTACGGCTCGCCAGGTGTTCCAGGTCCAGGCTGCGCATGGCCGCCACCAGGGGGGCGAACCCGGTGGGGCCGTCGCTCGGGACGGGGGAGATGTCCGCCACCAGAAGGCGATCGACCAGCTCGGGATGGGCCAGTGCCAACCGCATGGCCAGTTTTCCACCCAGCGAATGCCCCACCAGGGCGACGGGGCCGTCGAAGTTCTCCCGCAGCCAGCGGGCTATGTGCTCGGCCTGGCCGTCCAGGGTGAAACCGACCGTCCAGGACGAGGAACCGTGATTGGGCAGGTCGAGCAGGTGACAGGTCGCGACCCCGGCCAGGGCGGTCGCGATCCGGGCGAAGTTCCTGCCCTGGCCGAACAGGCCGTGCAGGAACACCACCTGCGCCGGACCCGAACCCGCGGTGACTCCATGGATCATCGATTCACTCTCCAGCAGTGCGAATGCCAGTGGCGGCGCTGTTCCACCCCGGACCCGAAACCGAACCCGGGTTCCTCGGGCCACGCCACCAGGTGGGCCATGCCGACGGGGATCGGATTGTTGCACCCGGGACAGGTGTACGACTTCAGGGCACGATCCCCGGGCACTTCCCGCACCAGGAAGGAACCCGCCGAGGTGACCCGCCTAGAGACGTGACGGGACGTGTCGAGGGGACGCGGGGGACGCAGGTGTTTCGAGGGTCGCCGCGCCATCAGAACAGCCGATCCTCGGAATTGTCCATTCCCCGCAGCGCGTCGTAGTCCAGCAGCTGGCACGCGATGCCCCGGTCCGCTGCGAGGGTGGCCGCCTGCGGTTTGATCTGCTGGGCGGCGAAAATCCCCTTCACGGGGGCCAGCTGCGGGTCGCGGTTCATCAGCTCCAGGTACCGGGTCAGCTGCTCCACGCCGTCGATCTCGCCCCGCCGTTTCACCTCCACCGCGAAGTGCGTCCCGTCCGCGTCGCGCAGCAGCAGGTCAACCGGGCCGATCGGGGTGTAGAACTCGCGCTTGACCACCTGCCATCCCTCCCCGAAGGTGGCGGGATGTTCGGCGAGCAGGGCCTGCAGGTGTGCCTCGACCCCGTCCTTCTGGAGCCCCGGATCGACACCGAAACCGTGATCCACGTCCAGGAACACCTCACCCAGGGCGATCCGGAGGGTGTCACCGGACTTGGAGCGAACCAGCCACAGGGAACTCGCCCCGACCTTCTGGGCCGCTTCATCGGCCTCGGCGACGGTGAGGGTGCAGGGGGCGCTCATCCAGTTCAGGGGTTTGTACGCGCGGTCATCCGCGTGAACGGAGACGGAACCATCGGCCTTCAACATGATCAGTCGTTTGGCCATGGGGAGGTGGGCGGTCAACCTACCCGTGTAGTCGACCTGGCACTGGGCAATGACGAGGCGCACGGGACAAATCCTAACTGGCATCCAGGTGGGGCTGGACCACCTCGCGGTAGAGCAGCAGCAGGGCGGCCGTCGTCGGGATGGCTATCAGGGCGCCGATCACCCCCAGCAGGATGCCGCCGATCAGAGCGGACAGCACGACGAGCGCCCCGGGTACCTTCACCGTACGTTTCATGACCGTGGGGTAGAGGATGTAGGCGTCGAACTGCTGGTAGATCAGGAAGTAGATGATGGTGGCTATGCCGATGGTCGGGGAGGTGGCGAAACCGACCAGGGCGACCGCGAGCATGGCCAGTGAGGAACCCACCAGGGGAATGAAACAGAACAGGGCGACGATGAACGACAACGCCAGCGAGTAAGCACCGAGCCCGATGATGTTCATGAATATGAAGCTGCATCCCGAGGCCACCGCGACGATCATGAACATTCCGGTGATGTACCCCGAGACCCCGCGGAAGATCTCGTCGGCCAGGTAGCGGGAACGGGCACGCCGGCTCGCAGGGGCCAGCTTGTAGATGATCTCCTTGATGGCGGGCAGCGAGGCCAGGAAATAGATGGTGAGCACCAGCGTCATGATCACGGAGAAGATGAGGTTGGCCACCAGCACACCGGCCCCCCAGATACCGCCGAACAGGTTCTGCACCAACCCACCCGAGGCGAGATAACGCTGGGCCGTCTCGAGCAGGTTGTACTGGGCGTCCCAGCGGGCCACCTGATCATTGGTCGCCAGCATCGCTATCCAGTAGGGCACCCTGAATGCGAGGGACTGCACCTGGTTCGTCATCAACGGAACCAGCGCGGTGACCCCCAGCACGATGATCCCCAGCAGGGTGACCGTCACGAAAAACACCGCCAGCCCGCGGGGCACCCGGCGTCTGGTGAAGAACTCGACGGCGGGGCTGAGGCCCAGGGCCAGGAACAGGGAGAGCACCACCAGGATGAGGATGTTCTGCACCTGCGCCACGGCAACCATGAGGCTGATCGCGACGAGCACCCCGAGGGCGCCGAAGAACCCGATGGAGAACGGGGAATGGTTCAGCAGTTTCGTCTCGTTCTGCACCACCACCGGAGGCACGGGGAGCACCGGTTCCTCGGGGGTGGGTGTCAGGAGCTGTTTCGCACCCTTGCGGGCGTTGCCGAAAAGGCCCCCGAAGAACTGCCCGAACCCACCCGGCAGCGTCTTGCCCCTGAACGCCCCGAACCTTTTCCTCCGCCTTGAATCCGCGGCGGGACGGACCGGTTCGGGGGCCGGTTGTTCGGTGGACTGCGTCGCGGGGGAGGGCGACTCCTCCGCGACGGTCTCGGGAACCCCTCCCGCATCCTCGGGGACCGGGAGGTCGTCCTTGGCCCCGGGGTCGGGGGCCGTCACTTCGCCTGCTTGTGTTCCCGTGGCTGCGGGGCCGTCACCTCGCCGCCGCTGATGATCTCGGTGAGTTCCATGTCGGGTACGGCTTCCTCGGCCATGGCGCGCAGGTTCTGCATGGAGGCGACGATCGAGGTCCGGCGTGCCAGCAGGGCGGCCACCTCACGTTCGAGCTGTTCCTTGCGCCAGGCCACCTGCTCCTCGAGCTGCTCCTGTTTCTGGCGCACCTCCTCGCGCATAGCCGACAGCGTCGCCTCGGCCTCGCGGGTGGCGGTGGTGCGGATCTGTTCGGCCTCCTCCACAGCGGACTCGCGGATCTTGATGGCCTCTGCGCGGGCTTCCTCGATCTGCTTGGTGGCGGCCTCGGAACGAGTCCTCGCCTCGGCGAGCTGGGCGCTGACGTTCTCCTCGGTCTTCCTGAGCGTCTCCGCCTGTTTCGAAAGGGCCGCGGCGGTGGATTTCTCCGTGGCCAGGCGTGCAGCGGTGGCGTCCCGCTCCGCCTCCTGACGCATCCGGGCGGCATCGATCCGGGCAGCCTCCAGCTGCGCGTTGATGCGCTGTGAGGTTTCCTCCAGCAACGACTTCGACTGGGCCTCCGCGTCGGCGCGGACCAGGCTCGCATCGCGCCGGGCGGCCTCCAACACGGCCTGCCCGGCCTCGGCCTGCTCCTGGCGGAGCTTGCGGAGACTGGCCAGCCCGGACAGACGCACGTCGTCGGCCTCCTGCTGGGCGGCCTCCCTGGCCGCCGCCGCGGCCAGGCGGGCCTCCTGCCGGAGCCGGTCGGATTCGGCCTCCGCCAGGCGCACCAGTTCGGCCGCCTGCGCTTCCGCGGCCTCCAGCAGGCCACGGGCATGGGCACCCAGCTTGGCGAAGTCCGTGGTCCCGACCTGCGCCCGCACGAAGCTCGTCTCCCGACGTTGCTCCCGCAGCTGCACCTTCATCTCAAGTAGTCGCTGCTCCAGATCCTGGATGTAGGAATCCACCGCCTGCTTGTCATAGCCGAGCATGGCGTGGGGGAACCCCCCGACGGCACTGGCCTTGTCCTCGAAGAGGTTGAGGCCGGTCTCCTCCTCGATCTCAGCACGAACATCGGTCATTGTTGTCTCCTGGCTTGGCACGGGTCGGTACTGAGCCTACCCCGGAGTAGGCGTGGAAGCGCCGACGGACGCGAGGGCATCCGCCGGCGCTACCGAAAAGACCTCAGTGAGAGGCATTCTTGGCGGGTTCCACCAGCTCCAGGAGGACACCGCCGGCATCCTTCGGGTGGACGAAGTTGATGCGGGAATCGGCGGTTCCCCGCTTGGCCTCCGGGAACAGCAGCCTGAGGCCGCGCTCACGCAGGACGGCGCTCACGTGATCCAGGTCGTGCACGCGGTAGGCGAGCTGCTGGATGCCGGGGCCGCCGTTGCGGTTCAGCCATTTCGCGATGGTGGAGTTCTCGTTGAGGGGGGCCAGGAGCTGGATCTTGGCGTTCTCCTCGCCCTGGGTTCCGGTGCCGATCATGGCTTCCACGACGCCCTGCTCCTCGTTGACCTCGCGGTGCAACTCGCGCCACCCGAAGACCTCGGAATGGAACTTGATGGCCTCGTCGAGGTCCTGAACGGCCAGGCCGACGTGATCGATGCAGATGAAAAGGTCTTGGTTCTCCATAGCGGCCATTCTTTCACCCGGCCGGTGGAACCACGGCGCTGGGGTGGGTGGAGAATGCCGCGTGCGATGCAATGGCGCGGCGTGAAAGGTTGAAGGTGGCCGAGGTGGGATACTGTGAAGTTCAACAGCGGCGCGTCAGGTTCAAGCAGAACTCCGGGTGATGCAAACTGGTAGACGCTTGTGTGAGTCCCTTCCCCCTTGAGACTTGGAGACATCATGGTTGGCTGGATCAAGAAGGTCCTGCTCGTGCTCGGCATCGCCTTCGTGGTCTTCTACCTGTTCACCCGACCCGAGGCGGCAGCGGAGGCCATCAGGACGTTCTTCGGTGCCTTCGAATCGATAGCCCGGTTCTTCTCCCGCCTGGCCGGTTAGCCGGCCGTGGGGTTGTTTGCCCGTCTCCTCGAACCCGACATCCAGCGCCATCTGCTGGTGGAGGAGGACGAACGGGTGATCGACGAGGTGCGCAAACACTGGGTGGTGTCCCTTCCGTGGATCGGTGTGATGGCCCTGAGCATCCCAGCGTTCGTCTTCATGATCATGGCACGCGGCTTCTTCTGGATTCCGATGCTGGTGGGGCTCTACCTGCTGGGGCTCGGGTTCTGGAAGGCCCACGTCGCCCACATGGATCGGTTCGTCATAACCAACATGCGGGTGTTCCGGATCCACGGGGTGTTCAACACCCACCTGGCCACCATGCCCATGACCCGGATCCTGGACATCTCCTTGGAGCAGCCGATGCTGGGGAAGATCCTTGACTACGGGCACCTGGTGTTCGAGTCCGCGGCCCAGGCCCAGGGGCTGCGGGAGATCCGCTACGTCGCCCGTCCTGCGGAGCGGGACCTGACCATCCAGCGGGTGATCCAGCGTTCCGGTCTCCGCAAGAAGATGGTCATGGAGGACGAGGACGAGGCCGACGGGGTGTGACCCGCCGGCCTCGTGTGCGTTGGGGTTCAGCCCTGGAGGGCGGCGTCGACCACTTCGCGGGCCTCCGCCTGGATCTGCGCCAGGTGGTCCGCGTCGCGCAGCGACTCGGCGTAGATCTTGTACTTGTCCTCGGTTCCGGAGGGGCGGGCGGCGAACCAACCGGAATCGGTGGTCACCTTGATGCCCCCGATGGGTGCCCCGTTGCCGGGGGCGTTGGTCAGCACCGCGGTGATGGGCTGCCCCGCCAGTTCGTGGGCCCTGACGTCGTCGGGGGAGAGGGCTGCGAGCCGGGCCTTCTGGTCGCGGCTGGCCTCTGCGTCGACGCGGGCGTAGTAGGAGGTCCCGAAGGCCGATTCCATGTCGGCGTAGTGTTGACTGGGTGAGCGTCCCGTCACGGCCAGGATTTCGCTGGCGAGCAGGGCCAGGAGGATGCCGTCCTTGTCGGTGGTCCAGGTGCGGCCCTCGAAGTCGAGGAAACTCGCACCCGCGGACTCCTCCCCGCCGAAACCGAGCGAACCGTCGGTCAGGCCGGGAACGAACCACTTGAAACCGACGGGCACCTCAACCAGCTTGCGCCCGAGTCGCGCCGCCACCTTGTCGATGATGGAGGAGGACACCAGGGTCTTGCCGACCCCCGTCGTCGCGGCCCAGCCGGGACGGTGGGAGAACAGGTAGTCGATAGCTACCGCGAGGAAGGCGTTGGGGTTCATCAACCCGGAGTCCGGGGTGACGATCCCGTGACGGTCCGAGTCGGCGTCGTTGCCCGTGGCGATGTCGTAGCGGTCGCGGTTGGCCACCAGGGAGGCCATGGAGTTCGGCGACGAGCAGTCCATGCGGATCTTGCCGTCGGTGTCCAGGGTCATGAATCTCCAGGTGGGATCCACCTTCGGATTCACCACGGTCAGGTCGAGGGGGCTGTGTTCGGCCAGGTACTCCCAGTACTGGACGGAGGCCCCGCCAAGCGGGTCCGCCCCGATGCGGACGCCCGCCGCCGCGATGGCTTCGAGGTCCAGAGCGGTTGCGAGTTCGGTGCAGTAGGGGGTGCGGTAGTCGAAGCGGGTCACCTCGGCAGCGGCCTGCTCGTAGGGCTTGCGGCGAATCCCCGCGGGGGAGGCCATCAGGACGTTGGCTCGGTCGGCGATCCACTTCGTGGCATCGGTGTCGGCCGGGCCGCCCGTCGGTGGGTTGTACTTGAAGCCACCGTCGCGCGGGGGATTGTGGGAAGGGGTCACGACGATGCCGTCGGCGACCTGCTCCGGGTGTTCGCGGTTGTAACGGATGATGGCGCGGGAAACCGCGGGGGTCGGGGTGTACTCGTCCTCCCGTTCCGCGAAGACGGGAACATCGTTCGCCACCAGCACCTCAATGGCGGTGCGCCACGCAGGCAGGGACAGGGCATGGGTGTCCTTGCCGATGAACAGGGGACCGTGAACTCCCTGGGCTGCCCGGTACTCCACGATGGCCTGCGTCGTGGCGGCGATGTGGAGATCGTTGAAGGCAGTATCGAGGCTGGAGCCGCGATGCCCGGAGGTGCCGAAGACCACCTTCTGATCGGGATTGCTGGGGTCGGGGGTCAGGTCGTAGTAGGCCGCAAGGACGGCGTCGACGTCGATGAGATCGGATTCCAAGGCCACCAGGCCAGCTCGCTCATGTGCCATGCACCCATCTTTACATCTCCGGTTGTGGGAATTGACCCCGCCCGCAAAGATTGATGACATGACGAATCCGAACTTCACGCGGCCCGGTGCCGTAGACCTGTCCGCCCTCGCCGCAGCCCAGCCCACCGCCGGTGCTGCCGGGGGAGGCGGTGGCTACGTGACCGACATCACCGAGGCGGGTTTCCAGGAACTGGTCGGGCGTTCGATGCAGCATCCCGTGATCGTGGAGTTCCACTCGCCCCGCGACACGGGCGGCGCAGCGGTCTCCGCCGATCTGGCGGCGCTCGTCAACGCCGCCGAGGGGCGTTTCCTCCTGGCCCGCGTGAACGTGGATGCCGAACAGCGCCTGGCCCAGGCGCTCGGGGTGACCGCGGTGCCGATGGTCGTGGCGATCATCGGGGGGCAGGTTGCGCCGCTCTTCCAGGGAACACGTGACCGCGCGGAAATCTCGGCCGTCCTGGACCAGGTGTCGCAGCTGGCCGTGGCCAACGGCATGACGGGGCGCGCCCAGCCAACCGGATCGGCCGCCCCGGAGAAACCGGTGGAACCTGCCTCGGATCCGCGGTTCGAGAAGGCCGATGCCGCGCTTGCCGCCGGGGACTTCGCCCGGGCCGTCGCCGAGTTCGACGTCCTGCTCGCCGCCACCCCCGGCGATCCCGAGGCGACCGCGGGCCGTGCCCAGGCGGCGCTCCTGGAGCGTTCCGTGTCCTTCGACGGGGCCGCCGTGGTGAGGGCCGCCGCCGAGCAGCCGGATGATGTCGCCGCCCAGCTGGATGCCGCCGACCTGGAGGTGATCCAGGGGGAGTACGCATCCGCCTTCGATCGTCTCCTGGGTCTGGCCACCGAGGTCGGTCCCGATGAGCGCGAGACCATCCGGGTCCGGCTGCTGGAACTCTTCGAGGTCGCCGGGCGGACCTCTCCGGAGGTGCTGAAGGCCCGTCGTCGCCTGACGACCGTGTTGTTCTGAGAAGAACCCCGGGCCGGGGCCGTTTCCAAACCTCTCCCGCGGGGGAGGGCGATGCCGATCACCGGGCCGCGCGCCCGGGCGACCGCGGCCGGTGCGTGTTCTTCCGGCGCCGCGTCGTTCCCGTCGATGTGGTTTTCAGGCGGTCCCGAAACGGCGTTCGCGGGTGGCGTACTGTTCGACGGCACCCCAGAGGTCCCTGCGGTCGAAGTCGGGCCACAGCCGGTCCAGGAAGATGAACTCCGCGTAGGCCGACTGCCAGAGCAGGAAGTTGGAGATGCGCTGCTCCCCCGAGGAACGCAGGAACAGGTCGACATCCGGGATCTCGGGTTCGTCCAGGAAACGACGGAAACGGTCCTCGCTCAGGCGGTCGGGATCCAGCTTTCCAGCCCTGGCCAGGCGGGCCACCTCGCGGGCGGCGTCCACGATCTCCGCCCTGCCCCCGTAGTTGACGCAGAACTGGAGGGTCAGCTTGGTGTTGCGACGGCTCTGCAGCTCGGCCTGCTCCAGTTCACGGATCACGGAACCCCAGAGCCGTGGCCTGCGCCCGGCCCAGCGGACCCTCACCCCCATCGCGTCCAGTTCGTCCCTGCGGCGGTGGATGACCTCGCGATTGAAACCCATCAGCCAGCGCACCTCCTCGGGGGAGCGTTTCCAGTTCTCGGTGGAGAAGGCGTAGGCCGAGAGATAGGGGATCCCGAGCTCCAACGCCCCGTGGATGACATCCAGCAGGGCGGCCTCACCGCGAGCGTGTCCCTCGGTGCGTTTCAGACCCCGTTGTTTCGCCCAGCGGCCGTTGCCATCCATCACGATGGCCACGTGCCGGGGTAGTTTCGCCGCTGGAATCGCGGGCGGAAGGGCACCGGAGGGGTGGGGGGTGGGATCGCGATAAGGCATTCCCGAAGCCTATCCGGGGAGGGTGGATAACATGGCTCGGTGCGCACTTACCGAGACGAGGCCGTGGTTCTGCGTACCTGGAGACTGGGGGAGGCAGACCGGATCATCAGCCTGTTCACCCGCAGCCACGGCAAGGTGAGGGCCGTGGCGAAGGGAATCCGCAGGACCGGCTCGAAATTCGGTGCCCGGCTGGAGCCCTTCGGTCACGTCGACGTTCAGCTGGCCGAAGGGCGTGGATCGCTGGAGACGATCATCCAGGCCGAGTCGCTGCACCCGCCCATGCTCGGCAGCGACTACGAACGTTTCTGCGCGGCCCAGGTCCTGGTGGAGGCCGCCGACCGGCTGGTCTCCGAGGACGCGGTGCCGTCGCTGACCCAGTACAGGCTCCTCCTCGGGGGGCTCCTGGCTCTGGCCCGGGGCGAGTTGCCCATGACCGCTGTGGTGGACTCCTACCTGCTCCGCGGCCTCGCCTCCGCCGGCTGGGCGGCGATGACGGACGCCTGCGTGGGCTGCGGAACCACCGACCAACTGGGCTGGTTCTCCCCGCAGCTGGGCGGGGCGGTGTGCCCCGCCTGCCGGCCCCCGGCCGCGGCCTCAGCGAGCCCGGAACTGCTCGCCCTGCTCGGGGCGCTGCTCTCCGGGCGGTGGGAGGAGGTCAGGGCCACCGAGGGATCGCTGCGCAACCGTGCCCACGGAGTGGTGGCGGCCTACGCCACCTGGCACCTCGATCGTTCCCTGAGGTCCCTGCCCTTCCTGAGAACGAACTGAGGGCTGGGCTTTCGGTCGGTGCGGTGACCGACAGGCCGGGGGTGACGAGCCGGTTTCAGGAGGAGCAGTTGCGGCACAACCCGAAGATCTCCAGGTTGTGTCCCGCCTCGGTGAAACCGTGTTCTTTCGCCACCTGATTCGCCCACGACTCGACGGCGTCGGCTGAAATCTCCACCGCCAATCCACAGGAACGACACACCAGGTGGTGATGGTGGGTGTTGGAGCACATGCGATAAGCGGATTCGCCATCCGGGGTGCGCAGTACGTCGAGGTCCCCTGATTCACTCATCGTCTGAAGCGCTCGGTACACCGTGGCGAGTCCAACCTTGTCGCCCACCTGGCGGAGATCGGAATGGATCTGAGCTGCGGTGCGGAACTCTTCCGTGTTTGCCAGTAGGGCCCGCACCGCGGCGCGCTGCCATGTGTTGCGGGTGCTAGTGCTCGTCATAGTGGTCTCCATGCAGGGCATGGCGATGATTTCCCACCACACGGTCGAGATGATCGCCATACCGGATGGGAACAACATTACCCGAACGGGGGTCTGCACCAGTGGGTTCCTCGGCGGGAATGCGTTTCTTTTTCCCGCGGGTCGAGATGAATGGGATGAACCGGCGGCTCGGGGCAAGAAGGGTTCCGGCGAGGGTTGCGATCCCCAACAGGGCAATGGCCACCACGACTATGGTGGCCCCCGTTGCGGTGTTCCAGTGGTAGGAACCGAAGGTGCCCCCGAGCGCCGAGGCGACACCAAATCCCATCGCGCCCAGCAGGGTGGTGCGGAAACCGGTGAAGAGCTGCTGGGAGGTGGCGACCGGGATCACCATGAGCGCACTGATCAGGAGCAGCCCGACCGTGCGCATCGACAGGGTCACGGTCACGGAAGCGATCACCACCACGAGCAGGTTCAACAGTTTCACCCGGACTCCGAGCACCCGGGCGAAGTCCTCGTCGGCGCAGACAGCGAACAGCCGTGGCGACAACCCCAACGAGAAGACCAGCACCGCCACCGCCAGCGCCGCGATGACCCAGAGGTCGGATCCGCTCACCGAGGTGAGGGCACCGAACAGGTAGGCGGACAGACCGGCAGGGCCCTGTCCGGCGATCCCGGCCATCATCACACCCGAGGCGATACCACCGTAGAACAACACGGCCAGCCCCAGGTCTCCCGAGGTCCTGCCGGATTGCCGGAGCAGCTCGACGGCGACGGAACCGATCACGCAGGTGATCACGGCCACGGGCAGTGGAGCGGTTCCCGTCAACAGGGCCAGTCCCACCCCCATGACTGCGACGTGTCCCAGCCCGTCGCCCAGCAATGACAGGCGCCGCTGGACGATGTACATGCCGATCGCCGGAGCCACCAGACCGCTGAGAAGGGCCGCGAGCAACGCTCGCTGCATGAACGGGTACGAGAGGATGCTCACCGTCCACCTCCGGATGCATGGCCGGGGCCGAGGGGGGAGGAGGGAATCCGCTTGATTCCGTCGGCCTGCTTGACGACCCGTCCGTCACGCAGCCCGACGACACGGTCCAGCACCTCCGCCATGGCCTCGAGCTCGTGGAGCACGACGGCCACCCCGAGGCCTTCGTCGCGAAGCTCACCCAGCAGCCGGGCCAGAGCGGTCTGGCCGTCTGGATCGACGCTGGCCAGGGGCTCGTCCATCACCAGCAGATCGGGTCGGGCCGCCAGGGCCCGCGCGATGAGCACCCGTTGCTTCTGGCCGCCGGACAGGGGAGAGAAGGGCCACCGGGCCCGGTCCGCCAGGCCCACGCGTTCCAGGGACTCGGTGACGATCATTCGATCGGCGCGGGTGAACCACCGGAACGGTCCGCGATGCCCCAGCCGACCGGAGGTGACCACTTCCCGCACGGTGGCGTTCTGAACGTTCAACGTGGCGTGCTGGGGGACGTATCCGACACGGTGCCAGTCCCGGAACCGTCGGATCGGGGTTCCGAACAGCTCCACGGAACCCCGCTGGAACGGGGTCAACGCCACCAGGGTGCGAAGCAGGGTGGTCTTGCCGGAACCGTTCGGACCGACGATGGCCACGGCCTCGCGGGCATGGATGCGCAGGTTGACGTCCTGGAGAACCGGCAGGCCGCCGAGAAGGACGTGAATCCCCTCGGCGGTCACCAGCGCTTCAGCCTCAGGAACAGTCATTGGCCTGTTTGAGGGTGTTGAGGTTGGCCTTCATCACCGACGGGTAGTCCTGCCCGGTGGATTCGCTGGTGATGCCCTCGATCGGATCGAGGACGGCGGTCTTGAGACCCAGGTCGCCGGCGATTGCCTTGGCCACCTCGTCGGAGGTCAGGGTCTCGAAGAAGATCGTGGTCACGCCGTGTTCCTTGGCCTCCTCCTGGACCTTCGCCACGCGGGCCGGGGAGGGCTGCTCATTGGGGGAGAGTCCGCTGATGCCGACCTGCTCCAGGCCGTAACGCTCGGTCAGGTAGCCGAAGGCGGCGTGTGTGGTGATTATCGTCTTGACCCGGCAGTTGGCCAGTCCCGCCCTGTACTCGCCGTCCAGCGCGGTGAGGTCGTCGGTGACGGCCTTGGCGTTCGTCTCGTAGGTGCTCTTGTTGCCCGTGTCGATCCTTGACAGCTCGTCGGCGATGGCGCCGACCGCTTTGGCCTCCAGGGTGGGGTCCAGCCAGAAGTGGGGATCCGTGGTTCCGTGGTCGTGGTCGTGATCCTCGGTCTTACCTGCATCGGTGCCGTGGTCGTGGTCCTCGGTCTCACCCGCATCGGTGCCGTGGTCGTGCTCCTGGGCGGCCGGGCGCAGCTGGATCACTTGGGAGAGGTCGAGCTTGTTCTTGGCGCCGGACTGCTCCACCGCCTTGTCGACCGCGGGTTGGAAACCCTTGAGGTAGACCACCAGGTCGGCCTCCTCCAGGCTGGCGACCTGCTGTGGTGTCAATTCCAGGTCGTGTGGTTCCTGGCCCGGCAACGTCAGGTTCGTGACGCTCACCTTGTCGCCACCCACCTTGGCGGCGGCGTATTCGAGGGGATAGAAAGCGACGGAGACCTTGGTGGCGCCCGGGGCCGCGGCTCCGTTCGAACCACTGCTGGCGGCATCGGAGGCCGGGGGACTGGCCGTCGGAGTACCTGATGCGCAGGCGCTGAGCGCCAGCGTGGCGACTGTCGCGAGTGCAAGGATTCGTGGTTTCATGATAATCATTATCGGTTATTTCCTGGTGTGACCAAAATCCCGGGTAGCCTTGGCCGGTGCTTGCGATCTCCCGGTTCCGTGAAGTCGACGAGGAACTCGCCGAGGGTTTGCGAACGGTTGCCGAGTTCTGGCGCTCCCGCCCGGGATGCCTCGGCGTGGACCTGGTGGTCAACCTCGACGAACCCGGGCTGTGGGCGCTGGTGAGCCGGTGGCGTGACGTCGGTAGTTACCGGCGTGCGTTCTCCGGCAATGAGACGAAGCTCCTGCTGACCCCCGTGCTGCTGCGCGCCGTGGACGAGCCCTCCGCGTATCTCGATCCCGACGAACTGACCCGGGAGGACGATCCATGGCTCCGCGGTTCCTGAAATTCTCGTGAGAAGGCTACCCTGTTGAATAACTTCAACGCCGAAAATTATCGGGAGGAGACATGCGCTCGCGAATCGTCCTTCGCTCCGCCGGGGTCGCACTGCTGCTGACGGCCGGTCCGGACGGAATGCCCGAGGTGGTGCACTGGGGCGGCGATCCGGGAGAGGTCTCGGAAGCCGGGTTCGAGACCCTGCGGCTGGGATCCGCCTGGATGATCCCGGGGAACTCGGTCGACCTCGGCCCGCGGTTGGGGATCGTTCCCGAGGCCCGTTACGGCTGGACCGGGACGCCGGGCCTGATCGGGTCCCGGGAAGGAAGGGCCTGGAGCCCAGACTGGCACGTGAACGAGGTGCGCGTCGACGGAACAGCCGTCGAGGGCTTCGTCGCCGCCGGGCCCGCGAAGGTTGAGTACGTGCTGGAGGCAATCCCAGCGGGGTTGCGAATGCTGCTGGTCGTCGAGCTGCTGCCGACCGGGTTGGTGAGGTCCCGCGCCACCCTGACCAATGCGGGGGAGGGCGTCTTCGATGTGACGGAGCTGACCTTGAGGATGCCGGTGCCCGGCCAGGCCCGCGAACTCATGGACTTCGGGGGACGCTGGGCGGCCGAGCGGATGCCGCAGCGCCGCCCGTTCGCGATGGGGGCGCACCGCAGGGAGGGTCGCCACGGCAGGACCGGCGCCGATGCGGCCTTCGTGCTCAGCCTGGGTGAGGAGGGGTTTGGATACCAGGACGGCGAGATCTGGGCCTGCCACGTGGCCTGGAGCGGGAACCACGTCCACATCGCCGAACGGGATTTCGTGGGGACCCAGCTCATCGGCGGCGGCGAACTGCTCCTGCCCGGGGAGGGACGCCTGGCAGCCGGGGAGGAGTACACCTCACCCTGGGTCTACTTCAACCACGCCGTCGGCCTGGATGCCCAGGCCGACCGTTTCCACCGGCACCTGCGTTCCCTGCCCGTGCACCCCGGGCCCGAGCGCCCGGTGAGCCTGAACGTCTGGGAGGCGGTCTACTTCGACCACGACCCCGCACGCCTGATCGACCTGGCGGAGCGCGCCGCCGCCCTCGGGGTGGAGCGTTACGTGCTCGACGACGGCTGGTTCGGTGCCCGCCGCGACGATCACGCCGGCCTCGGCGACTGGGTCGTCAGCCCCGAGGTGTGGCCAGACGGGCTGCATCCGCTGGTGAACCGGGTGACGGAGCTCGGCATGCAGTTCGGCCTCTGGTTCGAACCCGAGATGGTCAACCCTGACTCCGACGTGGCCCGGGCGCACCCGGAATGGCTGATGCAGCTCGACGACCGCCTTCCCCTGGAGGGCCGGTTCCAGCAGGTGCTCAACCTGTCGATTCCCGGGGCCTACGAGCACGTTCTGGGGCAGATGTCGGCCATCCTGGAGGAGTACGCCATCTCCTACGTCAAGTGGGATCACAACCGCGACCTCAACGACGCGGGCACCGCTCCTGACGGGCGCCCGGCCGTCGCGGCGCAGACGCGCGCCTTCTACGCGCTGCTCGACGAACTGCGCCGCCGCTTCCCGCAGGTCGAGTTCGAGTCCTGCTCCTCGGGTGGTTCCCGGATCGACCTGGAGGTGATGGAACGTGCGGAACGCGTGTGGGTCTCCGACAACATCGACCCTGACGACCGGCAGCGGATGCTCTGGTGGACCTCCCAGCTGCTGCCCGCGGAGTTACTGGGATCGCACATCGCCTCGGGGCGCTCCCACGTCACGGGGCGTTGGCACGACCTCAACCATCGCGCCGCCACGGCGGTCTTCGGGCACCTCGGGATCGAGTGGGACCTGGCCCGGGCCTCGGAGGAGGAAATCGCGGAGCTGGCCTGGTGGATCGCCTGGTACAAGGAGCACCGTGGGAGGCTGCTGACCGGGCGGCTGGTGCGGGTCGCCATGCCGGACCCCGGGGTTTGGTTCAAGGGCGTGGTCAACGAGTTTGGGGGGATCTACTCCCTCTCGGTGCTCGAGGCGACGCCCGCGGTGAACCTCGGTGTGCTGAGATTCCCGGGCCTGGAACCCGGGCCGCGCTACCGGGTCCGGGTCATTGAACGCCCCGCGCTGGCGCCGGCCCACCAGGTGCCCTGGCTCAACGCCGGGCATCCCCTCGAACTGACGGGGGCGCAGCTGATGCATGTCGGTCTGCGGGCTCCGGTGCTCCGACCGGCCACAACCGTCCTGTTCGTCGTCACGAAGGTCTGAAAATCTGGCTCAGAGGGCTTGCGCCACGATATATCTCTGTTGCAGAATTAAGTCATTCGTACCAACGGAGGTATGTCATGACCAGTCCAGGACTGCCAGTGTCCGGCCGGGTGGGCGCTGGCAAGAAGGGTAGGAGCGATCTGCTCCTCGCCGTGGCGATGATTGCGCCCGCGTTCGTCGGGTTCATCGTTTTCCTGCTGTGGCCGACGCTGAACGGCATCTGGCTCAGCTTCACCAACTACAACCTGCTTACGCAACCCGAGTTCGTCGGGTTCAAGAACTATCTCCGCATGCTGGAGGACCCAGTTTTCTGGAACGCTGCGGGCGTCACCGTTTACTACGTGGTGGTCAACATCGGGGTTCAGACCGTGCTGGCCCTGCTCATCGCGGTGCTGATGCACAGGCTCACCCAGTCCACATGGGTGCGCTCCATCGTGCTGACCCCGTACCTGGTCTCCAACGTGGTGGCTGCGCTCGTGTTCATGTGGATCCTCGACACCCAGCTGGGAATCGGGAACCAGGTTCTCGCCTCGATGGGGTTGAACACGATCCCCTTCCTGTCCCAGGAATCGACGGTCATTCCCACGATCGCGCTGATCAACGTGTGGCGGCACATGGGATACACGGCGCTGCTGATCTTCGCGGGACTGCAGACCATCCCCGAATCCGCCTACGAGGCCGCGCGGGTGGACGGCGCCTCGGAATGGCAGATGTTCTGGCGCATCACAATACCGCTGCTGCGCCCGATCCTGGCCCTGGTGCTGATCATGACGATCATCGGCTCGTTCCAGGTTTTCGACACGGTGGCGATCGCCACCCGGGGCGGGCCCGTCAACTCGTCGCGGGTGCTCCAGCTCTACATCTACGACATGGCCTTCGGGAGGTTCCAGTTCGGCTACGCGTCCGCGCTGTCCGTGGCGTTGCTGCTGATCCTCGTGGTGATCACCTTCTTCCAGTACCGGCTGACCCGCGCCGGTGAGACCGACCTGAACTGAGGAGCACGAGATGTCAACAGCAGCAATCGCCGGCCCGGTCCGGGCCAATGAGCACCGTCGTCTCGCATGGGGAAGGATCCTCGCCTGGGTGGTGATGGGGGCCATCATGCTGATCACCCTGTTCCCTCTCTACTGGATCCTGCGCACCGCACTGTCCTCGAACTCCTCCCTCTACGGCGGCGCCACATCGTGGCTGCCGACCGACTGGAACACGGGCAGCTTCGCCCGGGTCTTCGGGATCCAGGCCGGGAAGGAGGCGCTGGCGGAGGGAGGCTCCGGCCAGTCCATCGACTTCTGGCGATACCTGGGCAACAGCATCGTCGTCGCGACCCTGGTCACGGTCGGGCAGGTGTTCTTCTCCGCCTGCGCCGCCTACGCCTTCTCGAGACTGAAGTGGAAGGGCAGGGACCTGGTTTACGGCCTCTTCCTGGGAGGCCTGATGGTGCCTGCCATCTTCACCTTCCTGCCGAACTTCGTGCTCATCAAACAACTCGGTCTGATCGACACCCTGCTCGGCATCTCCTTGCCGACCATGCTCATGACACCGTTCGCGGTGTTCTTCCTGAGGCAGTTCTTCATGAACGTGCCCGTTGAACTGGAGGAGGCCGCCCTGCTCGACGGCTCCAGCAAGATCGGCAATTTCTTCCGCCTCATCCTCCCGATGTCGGCGGCGCCGATAGCGACCATCTCCCTGCTGACCTTCATCAGTTCGTGGAACGACTATTTCTGGCCGTTGATGGTCTCCTACTCCGAGAACTCGCGGGTCCTCACCGTCGGGCTGGGGGTTTTCCGTTCCCAGACCCCCAGCACCGGTCCCGACTGGGCGGGTCTCATGGCGGCTGCCCTCGTGGCTGCGGTCCCGATGCTCGTGCTCTTCGCCCTGAGCGCCAAGCGCATCGTCAACTCCATCGGTTTCAGCGGCATCAAGTGAGGATCACCATGAAGAAACGAACCGCAGCGGTCCTGTCCCTGCTGACCGCGGGAACACTGCTCACCGGCGGCTGCGCCGCGAAGGGCGGTGGTCCGGACGGGGTCATCGACTACTGGCTGTGGGACGCCACCCAGCAACCCGGCTACCAGGCCTGCGCCGACGCCTTCGAGGAGGCGAACCCGGGACTGAAGGTCAGGATCACCCAGTACGGTTGGGATGACTACTGGGGCAAGCTGACCGCCGGGTTCATCGCGGACCAGGCGCCCGATGTTTTCACCAACCACCTGACCAAGTACGCACAGTTCGTCGACCTTGAGGTCCTGGTCCCGCTCGACGACCTCGAAGCAACCCGCGACGTCAGCGACTCCGACTACGTAGGGGGCCTGGCGGGTCTCTGGAAGGGACGTGACGGCAAACGCTACGGAATCCCCAAGGACTGGGACACCATCGCCTACTTCTATGACCAGAAGGTCACCGATGCCGCAGGCGTCACCCGGGAACAGCTGATGAACATGAACTGGAATCCCGACGACGGGGGCAGTTTCGAGAAAATCATCGCCCACCTGAGCGTGGACGCCAACGGTGTCCGCGGCGACGAACCGGGATTTGACAGGAACAACGTCGTGGTCTATGGACTCGCCTCGGAGGGGGCCGGGGGTGAGAATCTCGGGCAGACCCAGTGGGGTGCCTACACCGGCTCCATCGGCTGGGAACCCCTCGACAAGAACCCCTGGGGAACCCATTTCAACCTGGACGACCCCAACTTCCAGAAGACCATGGCCTGGTACTTCGGCCTGGTGGAGAAGGGCTACATGCCCTCCTACGAAACCTTCGGCAAACAGTCGGGTTCCTACCAGCAGGTGGCCCAGGGCAAAGCCGTGCTCGGCATGAACGGCTCCTGGATGATCTCCAGTTTCGCGTCGATCCCCGGAATCGACCTGAAGATCGCCCCGACACCGGTCGGCCCCACCGGACATCGCTCGAGCCCCTTCAACGGCCTGGCTGACTCCGTCACCAGATTCGCCGACGACAAGGAGGCTGCGGGGAAATGGGCGGCCTACCTGGGCTCCTCCGAATGCCAGATGAAGATCGCCGACACCGGGGTGGTCTTCCCCGCTAGGTTCGAGGCGATGGAGCGTTCCATCCAGGTACGCGACGCATCCGGGCTGGATGTCACGGCCTTCACCTCGCACGTGAAGGAGGGCACCACCCAGAACCTGGCGGTGACCATGAACGCTGCCGACGTGGCGGCCCTTACCACTCCCGGATTCGAGGCGGTGTTCATCGGGCAGAAGGACGTGAGCCACCTGAGTGAGGTGAACCACCAAGTCAACCGACTGTTGTCGCTAACATCGTAGTGACTACCACCGGGAGGAAACCAGTGATTCTCAACTCCATTGATCCAACGTCGCGACTAGTGGTTCAAACGGTTCTGCGACACGGTCCCATCGCCCGGGTCGGCGTCGCCCAGCGCACCGGTTTGAGTTCCGGCTCGATGACCAGGTTGACCACCCCGCTCGTCGCGGCGGGGATCCTCAAGGAGCAAAGGCCCGTGCCGGTGAAACAGCTCGGACGGCCCGCGCTTCCTCTGGTGGTGGTCGACGACGCCGCGAGATTCGTCGGGATCAAGGTGATACCGGGGGAACTGCACACCGTGGTCACCGGGCTGGCCGGTCACGTGCGGGCCACGGCTGTCCGCTCCGCGGACACATCCACCCTCGAATCGACCGCGGAGGCCGTTGCCCGGATCGTCGAGGAGTTCTCCGCTCACGAACCCAGCGCGGTCGGAGTGGCACTGGCGGCGGCGGTGGACCCGCTCGGTGAGGTGCGTGCCTCGCCTCTGCTCGGCTGGGAGAACGGCAACCTGGCGGCGCTCGTGACCGAGACCTGCGGGCTTCCCTGCAAGGCGGCCAACGACGTCGACGCCCTCACACTCGCCGAGCACTGGGTGGGTCATGGGCGCCGCACCCACAACTTCGCCGTCATCACGGTCGGCGCGGGGGTCGGGGCCGGGGCGGTGATAGCCGATGAGCTGCTCGTCGGGCACCAGGGATCGACCGGCATGGTGGGGGAGGCGTGGACCACGTGGGGGCAGAAGTTCCACGACGTCCTGGCCGACGGGCCCCTCCGGGCGGCGGCCAGCGAAGCAGCGGGGCGGGACGTCGCCCTGGCGGAGCTGCGTTTCACCGACGATCCCGCGGTCTCGGCAGTGCTGGACCGCGCGGCCACCGCCCTGGGCGAACTGGTGGTGCTGGCCAAACAGTTCTGGGGACCGGAGAGGATCCTCCTGACCGGTGAGGGCATCGTCCACTTCGAGAACCGCATGGACCGGGTACGCCAGGTCCTGACGGAACGGCGCTTCGAGGACATCGACCCACCCGAACTCGTGGTAGCGGAACAGGATTTCCACGCCTGGGCGCGCGGAGCCGCCGCCCTCGCGACCCGGCTGAGTCTCGCCTACTGAGCGGGCAATCGCGTCAACCGGGTCCGAGTCTTCTCCCACCGGTCCCGGGCCCGGCCCGGAACCTTTCCCGCGTCTTCGTGTCCTTCACCGCTGCGCCACGGGAAGCCCCTTGCGGCGCAGCAGGTGCGACGCATCGGGGTCTGCCCGGCGGAAATTGCGCCACGCCTGCATGGGTTCGATGCTTCCGCCGCGCCCCAGCAACTCGCGGCGGAAGCGTTCGCCGGCACTCCGGCACAGGCCACCGTTCTCCGCGAACCATGCGCAGGCATCGGCGTCCATGACCTCGGCCCACAGGTATCCGTAGTAGGCGGCCGCGTAGCCGCCGCCGAAGACGTGGCTGAAATAGCAGGAACGGTAACGCGGGGGAACCAGTTCATGGGCGACCCCGGCCCGCTCCAACGCCGCGGCCTCGAAGGACTCCACCTCCTCCACGGAGGCGGGCAGCTCCTCCAGGGCGGTGGTGTGCCAGGCCTGGTCCAGCAGCATCGCGGCCACCAGTTCCAGGGTGTGGTGCCCCTCACCCGCGGACCTGGAGACCCGGAGCCTCGTGGCCAGCTCGGGGGGCAACGGCTCACCGGTTTCGTGATGGACCGCGAACCGGGAAACCAGGGCTTGGTCCCACGCCCACAGCTCGTTGACCTGAGAGGGGAACTCCACGAAGTCGCGGGGAACCGCGGTTCCGGCTCGCGATGGGTACCGGACCTCGGAGAGCAGGCCGTGGAGGGCGTGACCGAACTCGTGGAACATCGTGATCACGTTGTCCCAGGTCAGCAGGCAGGCAGCACCCTCGACGGGGCGGGTGAAATTGCAGGTGTTCGTCACCACGGGCAGGGCGCCGGTCAGCTCCGACTGGTCCACCAAGGAGGTCATCCACGCCCCGCCACGCTTGGTGGCTCTGGTGAACGGATCGAGGATCACCGCACCCAGCGGGGTGCCGTCTTCCTCACGAACCTCGTACACCTCGGACTCCGGGGTGAAACCGCGCAGATCGGGCCGCGCGTGGAAGGTGATGCCGTAGAGAGCCGTCGCGGCGGCGAAGACCCCCTCGTGCAGCACCCGGTGATACTCCAGGTAGGGACGCAGCACGGCCGGGTCGACGGCCTCGGCGGCGGACTGCTTCGCGGCATAGTGTTCCCAGTCCCAGGCGGCGAGCCTCGCCCCCGGGTGGTCCCGTTCCAACGCCCGCTGCAGTTCGGCGGCCTCGCGGCCGGCGAGTTCGACTGCGCCCGGCGCCACCCGCCCGAGCAGGTCGAGGACGGCCTCGGTGGTGCGGGCACAGCCGTCGGCGGCCACCCAGGCCGCGTGGTGCTCATAACCCAGGAGCCGGGCGCGTTCGGCGCGGCGCCTTGCTATGCCCAGCACCAGCTGCCGGGTGTCGTGTTCACCTCCCAGCCCCCGCCCCAGGGAGGCCTCCAGGACGCGGCGGCGCAGGTCACGGTTCGTCAAGTTCTCCAGGACCGGTTGGCCCGTGGTGTTGGTCAGCTCGATCAGCCAACCCTCCTGTCCGCGGGCCCGGGCCGCCTGCCTGGCGGCGGCGATCCCGTCCTCATCGAGTCCGGCCAGTTCCGTGGGGTCGGTGACCAGCACCGCCGCGGCGTTCCGGCCCTCCACCAGGGCCTGTTCGAAGGCCACGGACAGTCCCGCCAGTTCCACGTTCAACTTCCGCAGACGCTGCTGTGCGTCGGCGTCGAGCAGGATCCCGGAACGTTCGAACTCGCGGATGTGTTCGTCCAGCCAGTAACGGTCCTGATCATCCAGGTTCACCTCCGCCGCCTCGGCCCGGGCGCGGAGCGCCACCAGGCGATCGTAGAGGCGCCGGTCCAGCAGGATTGCGTTGCCGTGTTCGGCCAGTTTCGGGGCCAGGGCCGTCTCGACGGCATCACGCTGCTCGTTGGCGTCGGCGGCCTTCGTCACCCAGAACGCCGAACCGGCGCGGTCCAGCGTCATCGAGCTGAGCTCCCAGGCGGCGATGGTGTTTTCCACATCGGGTGGCTCGGTGCTGGTGGCGATCGCCTCCAGGGCGGCCCGTTGCTCGGCAAGACCGGTCTCCATCGCCTCCTTGAACTGTGCATCGGTCAGGTTGGCGTAGTCGGGGATTTGAAAGGGCAACGGCGAGGCGGTCAGCAACGGATTCATGGCCCCATCCAACCACGCGTAGAATCTCCCGGTCCGAAAGATGGAAGGGGAACCGGAGTGACCGAGCCGTTACGCCTGCACGCACCCAGTCGACGCGACGCCGTCGTGGTGGGGCTCCCGGTGGTGCTGGCCCCGATGGCCGGGATCACGAACGCCGCCTATCGGGCGCTCTGCCTGGAGCAGGGGGCCGGTTTGTACGTGTGCGAGATGATGACCTCGAGGGGAATCGTCGCAGGCGATCACAAGACCCATTCCATGCTGGTCTTCGACCCGAGCGAGACCATCCGCTCGGTGCAGCTCTACGGCGTGGACCCTGAGATCGTGGCCCGGGCAGTGAGGATCTTGATCACCGGGCACGGCGTCCACCACATCGACCTCAATTTCGGCTGCCCCGTCCCCAAGGTCACCCGGAAGGGCGGGGGAGGGGTGCTGCCCTACAAACGCGACCGGCTGCGTGCCATCATCCGTGCGGCGGTGCGGGCCGCCGACGAATTCGGAGTTCCTGTCACGGTCAAGACCCGGATCGGCATAGACGAGGCCCACGAAACCTTCCTCGACGCAGGTACCATCGCGGAACAGGAGGGGGCCGCCGCCATCGCGCTGCACGCCCGGACCGTGCAGCAGGCCTACTCCGGCAGGGCGGACTGGTCCAGGATCGCGGAACTCAAACAGGCGGTGAGCATCCCCGTGCTGGGCAACGGTGACCTGTGGGAGGCCGAGGACGCGTTGCGGATGATGGCCGAAACCGGTTGCGACGGGGTGGTCATAGGACGCGGTTGCCTCGGCAGGCCGTGGTTGTTCGGCGACCTGGCGGCCGCCTTCGCCGGGGAACCCCGGCGCGCCCGGCCCACGCTGGGGGAGGTCGGCGCCATGATCATCCGTCATGCCGAGCTGCTGACCGCTCTGAGGGGGGAACGCGGGGTGGTGGATCTGCGCAAGCACATGGCCTGGTACTTCAAGGGATACCCCGTCGGGGAACTCAGGCGGCGATTCGCCATGGTCGCCTCGCTCGACGAGCTGCGCACGCTGGTCGGTCTCCTCGACGCCGACCAGCCCTTCCCGGTCCAGGAACTCGGCACCCCGAGGGGCCGGCAGGGAGGCCCCAGAGGCAGGGTCGTCCTTCCCCACGGCTGGTACTCTGACACCAGAGGTTGCGAACTCGACCTCACGGACGCCGAGGATGGCGTCAGCGGGGGATAGACGACGGATTTCCTTCACCGTTTCGTAACAGGGACGTCACACAACCCGGATACGGTGATCGAATCCCCGAGAAACGAAGGAGCCACGATGTCCGATACCGTGACCCTGATCGTCGACGGCATCCCCCACGAATTGCCCCTTGTCACCGGAACCGAGGGGGAGAGGGCGGTGGACATCTCGAAGCTGCGTTCCACCACCGGCCTGATCACCCTCGACGACTCCTACAGCAACACCGGCTCCTGCCGCTCGGCCATCACCTTCATCGATGGTGAAAACGGCATCCTGCGATACCGCGGGGTTCCCATCGAGGATCTCGCCGCCCGCTCCTCCTTCATCGAGGTGGCGGAGCTGCTGATCTTCGGCGACCTCCCCGACGACAACGAACGCGACGAGTTCCGCCAGCTGCTGACCGAGAACTCCTCCCTCCATCGCGACATGCGCAAGCACTTCGACGGTTTCCCCGTCGACGCTCACCCCATGGCGATCCTCTCCGCGATGATCAACGCCATCCAGGCCTACGACCTGCCCGAGATCCACATCACGGGGGAGGCCGGGTTCCGCAGGGCCGCGGCGCTGCTGCTGGCCAAGACCCGAACCATCGCGGCGGCCTCCTACAAGAGCCACATCGGCCAGCCCATCGCCTATCCACGCTACGACCTGCCCTACGCGGAGAACTTCCTCCACATGATGTTCACCGTGCCCTACCGGGAGTACGAGGTCATCCCCGAGGTGGCCCACGCGTTGAACATGTTCTTCGTCCTCCACGCCGACCACGAACAGAACTGTTCAACCTCCACGGTGCGGATGGTCGCATCCAGTGGTGCGAACCTGTTCACCGCCGTGTCAGCGGGGGTCACGGCCCTCTGGGGGCCGCTGCACGGTGGTGCGAACATGGGTGTGATCGAGATGCTGGAACAGATCCGCAACGAGGGCATGTCGGTGGATTCCTACCTGGCGAGGGTCAAGGACCGGAAATCCGGGGTCCGGCTGATGGGGTTCGGGCACCGCGTCTACCGAAACTTCGATCCGCGCGCGAAGATCCTCAAGAAAGCCGCCCACGAGCTCCTGGAGTCGATGCACATCGACGATCCGCTGCTCGACATCGCCCGGGAGGTGGAGGATGCGGCACTGGCCGACGACTACTTCGCGGAGCGTCGTCTCTACCCGAACGTCGACTTCTACTCGGGCATCATTCTGCGGGCCATCGGGATTCCCCTCGACATGTTCACGGTGCTGTTCGCCATCGGGCGCACCGCGGGATGGATAGCGCACTGGAAAGAGGTCAACGACGATCCCGCTCAGCGGATCGGCCGGCCGCGTCAGCTCTACACCGGCAACGAGCTCACGAAATGGCTGCCCCGCGACGAACGCTGAATCCGCCCGAACCGGTGAGTGTACGGGGTGCGGCTTTCCGGGACCTCGTAGGCTTTCCCCGATGAACGAACCGCTCCCCAGAGCCCGCGAATGGGCCAGGACCATGCACGGCCACGGCGATGACGTGGTGGTGGCCCACCGCGACTCCGAGGCCCGGGTCATGCCCTACCCACCCAGGCGCAGGGAGGAAAGGGAGGAACTGGAAAGGCTCAGCCTCAACTCGGCGGCAACCTTCGCCTCCGGCGCGGGGCAGCGGCAGCGGGAGGAGGAACCCTGCGAGTTCCGCACCTGTTTCGAACGTGACCGGGACCGCATCGTCCACTCGGCCTCTTTCCGGAGGCTGGCGGGCAAGACCCAGGTGGTCGTCCACCCGACCGATCACCAGCGCACCCGGCTGACCCACGCCATAGAGGTGGCGCAGTGCGCCGTCGCCATCGCCCGCGGGATCGGGGCGAACCCGGTCCTCACAGATGCCATGGCGCTCGGCCACGACTGTGGTCACGGGCCCGGCGGTCACGCCTCCGAGGATGCCTTCGACGCCTTCCTGCCGGAGGGCTACGACCACGGCCCGTGGGGTGCCGACGTGGTGCTCAAGGGCCTGAACCTGACCTCCCAGACCCTCGACGGCATCCGCAACCACTCCTGGTCACGACCCGCACCCGCCACCCTGGAGGGGGAGATCGTCAGCTGGGCCGACCGGATAGCCTACTGCGCCCATGACCTGGAGGACGCCATCGCGGCGGGAATCGTCACCGCCGCCGAGCTGCCCCCGGCGGTGACCGAGGTGGTCGGCACCGAGCGCCGCATCCAGCTGGCGCGGTTCATCGGGGCCGTGATCGAGACCACCATGACCACCGGCACCGTCGGCATGGACCCGCTGACCGCCGAGGCCCTGGGGGAGCTCCGCCGTTTCAACTACGAACGCATCTACACCCGTCCCGAGTCGGTGGCGCAGTCCCGCACGGTGGTGGATGTGCTGCGTGGGCTGGTCGAGTACTTCCTGGAACACCCCGGGCAACTGCCCGCCGAGTACCGCACCGAGGATCTTGTGCGCGGGACCGTGACCTATGTCGGGGGAATGACCGATCGGTTCGCCTTCGACCACGCCGAACGCCTGCTCGGCTGGGACCGGGCGCTGCTGCCCAAGGGTATCGGGCGGGGAGCCTGAACCCCTGTTCGCAGGACCGGGCGTGATATTTGTCATGCCGGATTCGTGATTGACGCCCCGGGTCCGGGGCCCGGGCGGTGGCGATCCTGAGGACATGAACGCCATCGAGTTGCAGCAGCTGCGCAAGACCTTCCGCAGCCCCAGCGGCCTCATCGAGGCCGTGTCCGGAATCGACGTGGCCATGGAGCCGGGGGAGATCGTCGCCTTTCTCGGTCCCAACGGGGCCGGGAAAACCACCACCCTGGACATGGTGCTGGGATTGACCGGCCCCACCTCGGGAACGGTCCGGGTCTGCGATCTGAAACCCCGGGAGGCCATCCGGCGGGGAATGGTCGGGGCGGTGCTGCAGACGGGGGGTCTGCTGCGTGACATGAGCGTCGGCGAGACCATCCGGGCGATCGCCGCCCTGCAGGATGCCACCCCCAGGATCGGGGCGGTGATGTCGATCGCCGGCCTGGAGAGGATCGCCCCGAGACGCGTCTCCCGCTGCTCTGGCGGGGAACAGCAACGGATCAAATTCGCCCTGGCCCTGCTCACCGACCCCCGGGTGCTGATCCTCGACGAACCCACCGCGGGACTCGACGTCACCGCCCGGCGTGACTTCTGGGAGGCCATGCACCAGCAGGCGGAGAAGGGTCGCACCATCGTGTTCGCCACCCACTACCTGGAAGAGGCACAGAACTTCGCCGACCGGATCGTGCTCATCGCGAAGGGCCACATCATCGCCGACGGCACGGTCGATCAGATCCGTGCCCTGACCAGCCGCCGCCGTGTCACCGCCCTGCTGCCAGCGGATCGTGCGGATGCCCTGGTGACGGAACTCCGGCCACTCCTCGGCAGGAACGCCACCCTGGAAGGAACCCGGCTCAGCGTGATGGTTCCCGATGCCGACGCCCTGGCGCTGGTCCTGCTGCAGCGGGGTGCCCACGACCTGGAGGTGGTCGCCCCCAGCCTGGAGGATGCCTTCCTCGCCCTCACGGAGACGAGGTGATCAACGTGAATCCCATCTACATCCGCATCGACCTGGTCCGTTGTTTCCGGGACGTCACCAACCTGCTTTTCACCTTCGCCATGCCGGTGTTCATGTACCTGCTGTTCGGCAGGGCCCAGTACTCCGATTTCCAGTTGGGCCGGGGCACGGTCGGGTTCCACGTCATGTCCTCCATGGGGGCCTACGGCGCCGTCATCGCTGCCACCGCCGTCGCCGCCACGGCGGCCACCGAATCGATGCTGGGCTGGGGCCGCCAACTGGCCCTGACCAAACAGCGGCCGCTGGGTCTCGTCGCGAACAAGGTCGCGGTCGCCATCGTGCTCGGAGCCCTCTCATCCGGCCTGGTGTTCATCGTCGGGGCCCTCACCGGCGCCAGGGCCGATGCCTGGTGGGTCTGGGTGGCTTCCTGGGCCATCGGCATCCTCGGTGCGGGGCTGTTCGGGGTCTACGGGCTGGCGATGGGACTGCTGCTCAAATCCGAGAGCGCCGCTGGGGTGGCGTCGGGAACCGTGGTTTTCCTGGCCTTCCTCGGGAACATGTTCATGCCTCTGACCGGGGTGATGCTCGACATCGCCAGGTTCACCCCCATGTACGGCTATGTTGGCCTCGTGAGGTACCCGCAAGTCGAGGGCGAGATCCAGCAGACCAACCCGCTGCAGACCGACTCGATCTGGCTCCTCCTGGCCAACTGCCTCGTATGGCTGCTGGTCTTCTCCGGGATGGCGGTGCTCGGCCAGAGACGCTCCAGGAAACGCCAGTGAAACGTTTCAGGAACTGGCTGCTGGAGGTGGTCAAGGGCCCCCACGTCGGGGTCCTGATCGCCTCCGTCTGGCTGGTGTGCCTCGTTTTCCCGGTTCACTCCCTGCTGGTGCTGGAGGACCGGGTCCGCTGCCTCGTGGGCCTGCTCGCGTTGGTCCTCTTCGTTCCCGTCTACCTCGCGGGTTTCCGGGACCTGGGGATCCAGCTCGACGCGGCCGGCAGGCGCTGGCAGCTGCTGCGGGGCGGTTCCGTGCTGGCGGTGATGGGTGTGCTCTGCTGGGCCATCGGCCTTGACGCGATCAGCCTGCTGCCCTTCCTGGTCACCTTCGCCAGCTACGGCCTGTGGCCCCCGGTCCGCCTGCCCGCCGTTTTCGTGCTGGTCGGTTCCGGTTTCCTGATGCTGGTTCTGATGAACGAACCGGATGCCGACAACAGCCCCATCATGTTCATCACCGCACTCGTCGCCGTTCTCGGTCTGCTCACCGTGAAGATGATCGAGAGCAGCATCGCCGTTTCCGAACAGGACCGGCGGCGCGCCGCCCTGGAGCAGCGAGAACGGATGGCCCGTGATGTCCACGACCTGCTCGGGCACTCCCTGACGGTGGCGAACCTCCAGCTCCAGTTGGCGGAACGCCTGTTCGACTCCGACCCGGAACGTGCCCGCGCCGAGCTGGCCCGGACCCGGATCTTCCTGGCCGAGGCCCAGGAGGAACTGCGGCGCAGCGTCACCGATCAGCGCGGGCGGACCATCGCCGAGGAACTCGACGGTGTCCGTGACGTGCTGCTCTCGGGTGGTCTCGAGGTCGCCGTCACCGGGGATCCGCACGAGGTGACCGGACCCGTCGGGCTCGTGCTCGGCTGGGTGTTGCGGGAGGCGGCCACCAATGTGCTGCGGCACGCGCACGCCACACGCGTCGAGATCTCCTTCGCCCCCGGCAGGTTCTCGGTGGCCGACGACGGCGACGGATACGCGGGGGGAGAGGGCAACGGCCTTACCGGGATGCGGGAGCGAGTGGCCGCCGCCGGCGGTGAATTACGCTGCGGCGCATCCCCGCTCGGGGGTTTCGAGGTGGTGGTTATGTGGTGATCAGGGTGCTGCTCGCCGACGACCAGGCTCTCGTCCGCGGGGC
>NZ_DBHHFZ010000015.1:0-70719 GCF_057238465.1 Arachnia sp. | reverse complement strand
TGGGCACCTCCTCCTCGCGCATAACTGTCCCTGCCGGGTCGCAAGCCTACTGGCGATCCTCCCGAATGGTGGTGTCGTCCACAGTGATGCCCCGGATGTCGTTAAACTCCGCCGCATGACTGAACTGCCCATCACCGAGAAGTCCTCCGGGGGTAGCTGTGGCTGCGGCTGCGGTCACGACTCCCTGCCCGAACTCGATGCCCGAGTCATCCCGCACGCGATCCGGCACGCCGCGATCCTCGGGGTGGTCGGCTCCTTGAACGTGGGCGGCGCCTTCATCCTCGTCGCCCCCCACAACCCGTTGCCGCTGCTGGCGCAGATCGCCGACCTCCACGGCGAGGCCATCCAGGTCAGCTATGTCCAGGAAGGTCCCGACGCTTGGAAGCTGAAGCTGGAACGGCGCAGCTGAACCCCTTGAAAAGAGCCGCACCAGCTCCCGTGTCGCGCCGTGTCCTCCTGGTGATGCTGGCGGGAATCAGCCTTCTGACAGGCCTCAACGCGGGACTGGTGCGGCTCGGTGTCTGGGCGCCGGTGGCCAGCGGCCGGCTCGCCGACCTGCACGGGCCGCTCATGGTCCTGGGATTCATGGGGTCCCTGATCTCGCTGGAACGCGCCCAGGCGTTGCGCAACCGGCTTGCCTACGCTGCCCCTGCCCTGCTCGGTGCGGGGGCCCTCGTGCTGATCTCCGGGGTGTTCCCGGTGCTCGGAAGGCTGCTGCTTTTCGACGGCACCCTCGCTTTCGTCGCCGTCATGGTCGCCCTGTACCGCCGCGCCCCGTTGCCCTTGGTCGCCGCCCAGGTGGTGGGGGCGGTCCTGGCATGTCTCGCGGCCGCGCTGCTGGTCAGCGTGGAGGTTCCTGCGCTGCTGCCCCTGCTCGCCGGTTTCATCGTCGTCACGATCGCTGCCGAACGCGCCGAGCTGGCTCAGCTGACCATGGGTCGCCGCGCCGTGCCCACCCTGGTGGCGGCGAGCGCGTGGCTCTCCTTGAGCGCTGTTTCCGCGCTGCTGTGGCCCGGTCCCGGCGACCGCGTCTTCGGGGCCGGGGTGTTGTTCGTGGCGCTCTGGCTGATCCGCGATGACGTCGGGCGTCGGCTGATCCGAAGCGAGGGCCTGCGGCGCTACAACGCCGCCGCGCTGCTGCTGGGGAACTTCTGGCTGGCCGTCGCGGGTCTCACCTGGGTCATCGTCGGCCGCCCAGAGGCCACCGGAACCCATGACGTGGTGGTGCACGGCACCTTCCTGGGGTTCGCCATGTCGATGATCATGGCCCACGCCCCGATCATCTTCCCGACCGTCCTTTCCCGTCCCCTGCCCTACCGCCCGGCCATGTGGGTGCCGCTGGCGGTGCTGCACCTGGGCATGGTGGTGCGCGTCCTCGGCGCCCTGACCGGAACCTTCCTTTACCAGATCGGAGGAGCCATGACCGTGGTCTCGATCCTGTTGTTCGCCGCAACTGCCATCTACTCGGCGGTGCGGGCATGAGCACCCCCGGCCGTCCGGGGGTGGGGCCTTCGCAGACCGGCCGAACCGCTGGGGCGGGCAGCGGGGGAGGGTCCGGTGGTTCGCGCCGCAATCGTGCCCGCGACTACACCGTCGTCGTCTGGCTGCTGAGCGCCGTGATCATCGCCGCGGCCCATCGCCTGGTGCCCGAATCCACCTGGCTGATGGTGCACCTGGTGCTGCTCGGGGCCCTGACGCACTCCGTGCTCGTCTGGAGCCAGTACTTCACCGCGGCCCTGCTCAAGACCCGGCCCGACGAGGCCCGGGACCGCGCGCAGCGCAGACGTCTCGGCCTGCTCTGCCTCGGATCCCTGGCGGTGTTCGTCGGGGTGCCTGCCAGCTGGTGGTGGCTGGTGGTCGCGGGTGCGGTGCTCGTGACCGTGGCCGTCTCCTGGCACGGGCTCTCGCTGTGGCGGCAGCTCCGCAAGGCCCTGCCCGGACGTTTCCGGGTGGCCGTCTGGTATTACGTGGCCGCCGCCTGCCACCTGCCCGTCGGGGCTGCGTTCGGGGCGACGCTGGCCTTCGGGTTGGACAACACCTGGCACTGGCGGTTCCTCGTCGCCCACACCATGACGAACCTGCTGGGCTGGATCGGTCTGACGGTGGTGGGGACGCTGGTCACCTTCTGGCCCACCATCCTGCGCACCCGTATGGATGACCGTGCCGAGGGATTCGCCAAGCAGGCCCTTCCCTGGCTGATCGGCTCGGGGATGGTCGTGGTGGCGGGTGCGCTGGCGGGTCTCCAGTACGTTGCGGTGGCCGGTCTGGTCGGCTACCTGCTGGCGCTCGGCTGGTGGGGCCGGGTGCTTGTCGCCCCGCTGCGGCGCCGACCCCCGCGCGAATTCTCTCCCGCCTCCGTGCTGGCCGCGATGATCTGGTGGGTGGTGGCGCTGGTGGTCACCGGCGGGATCGTGCTGACCACCCCGCCCTCGGGCTGGTCGGAGGTCACCGGAACCCTCGCCGTGGTGTGGGCCGGCGGTTTCGCCGCGCAGCTGCTCACCGGCGCACTCAGCTACCTGCTGCCCTCCGTCCTCGGCGGCGGGCCCCGCGTCGTGCGGGCGGGCGCGGCCTGGTTCGACCGTTTCACCACCTTCCGGATCGTCGCCATCAACGGTGCCCTGATACTGTTCCTCACCCCCACACCACCCTGGGTGAAACTCACCTCCGGTGTGCTCGGGGTGGGATCGGTGGCGGCCTTCCTGCCCCTGATGATCCTCGGGATAAAAGCGAGTGTCGCGGAACGCAAGGCGATCGCCAAGGCGGGTCCCCGCACCGGGCCACCCCAGAAACTGCCCGAACGGGAATCCGCGCTGACCGCCAACGGGATGCTGGCGGGTGTGCTCGCCCTGACCCTCGCCGTCACGGTGGGGGTTGGCATCGACCCGTCGGCGGTCGGCCTGGGCGGCGGCTCGTCGTCGACGGGGGTGAACGCGACTGGCAGGACCCAGAGAATCCAGGTCACCGCCAAGGAGGGGTTGCGTTTCGAACCCGCCTCGGCGGAGGTCAGCCGCGGTGACCGGGTGATCATCGAGCTGAGCAACGCCGACGCCACGATGATCCACGACCTGAAGCTCGGCGACGCCACCACCCCCAGGCTGAGCGTGGGAGAGACCGCGGAACTGGATCTCGGCGTGGTCGGGGAGTCCATCGAGGGCTGGTGCACCGTCGTCGGGCACCGCCAGGCCGGGATGGTTTTCACCCTCAAGGTTTCGGGACAGGACACCTCCGGCTCGCAGGACGGAACCACGGGTGGCGGACACGACCACGCCCCCGCACAGGCCAACTCGGTTCCGCTGAACACCGTGGTGGATCCCGTTGCCCCGGCGGCCACGCAGGAAACCATCCACCGCGTGGAGATGCGCGTCACGGAGCTCCCCCTCGAGGTGGCGCCCGGGGTGTGGCAGAAACGCTGGACCTTCAACGGCGGGCCGGTCGGCCCGACCCTGCGTGGCAAGGTCGGGGACGTGTTCGAGGTGACCCTCATCAACGACGGCACCATCGGTCACTCCATCGACTTCCACGCCAGCAACCTCGCGCCCGACGGGCCCATGCGCACCATCGCCCCGGGGGAGAGTCTCGTCTACCGGTTCACCGCGCACCGCGCCGGGATGTGGCTGTACCACTGTGGCACCGCCCCGGTGTCCGCACACATCGCCGCCGGCATGCACGGTGCGGTGATCATCGACCCCGAGGGGCTGCCCGCGGTGGATCGCGAGTACGCCCTGGTGGCCTCCGAGATCTACCTGACCGGTGGCACGGGAACCAGCCCGGAGAACGCTGCCGAGGTCGACGCCGCCAAGGCGCAGACCGACACCCCCGACTACTCGACCTTCAACGGCATCGCCTTCCAGTACGCGCAGCGCCCGTTCACCGCGAAGGTGGGGGAGAAGGTGCGGTTCTGGGTGCTTTCCGCAGGGCCGAACCTGTCCACCAGTTTCCACGTCATAGGTGGCCAGTTCGACACCGTCTACTTCGAGGGTGGCTACCTGTTGAAGGACGGGAAGGACGCATTCGGCAACAGCGGCGGTGGTTCCCAGGCTCTCGGGATCGAGGCCGCCCAGGCCGGTTTCGTGGAGCTCACCTTCCCGGAGGCCGGGCACTACACCGTCGTCGATCACGCCTTCCTGGACGCCGAGAGGGGCGCCCTCGGCACCATCGAGGTGACCGAGTGACGCCCCTGCCCCGGGTAAGTTTCGCGGGGATCAGTTGTCGTAGACAGTGATGTGGATGTGGTCCTTGTGGTTGGCGGTGTCGCTGCCGCGTCCCGCCATCGGCCGCCAGCCCTCGCTGTCGCGGGTGATGTTCCAGATCTTCTGGTCCCAGATGATGTAGTGGACCCGGAACTGGGAGTGGTTCGCCTTGAAGTAGGCGGCCAGCCGGTTGCCCAGCTCCTTGTTCGACCTGTAGTTGGGGATCATGATGTCCACGGCCCGGCCCGAGGGGTGATCCGGCAGGGGATCCGGGCGCACGCCGTACATCGTCTTGATCTCCGGGACGTTGTTCCAGATGTAGCGGACGATCCGCTTGACGTTCTCGTTGGCCTGGTCGAGACCCTTCGACCAGCCCCGGTTGAGGCTGCCGCCATCCCCACCGCCGCTGTCGTCCCCGGGGGCCGACGAGCTCAGGTAGCGGGCCGTCACCCAGCGGATGGCGCCGTTGTGGACGATCTGGGCGCGTCCCGACTGGACGGTGCCGGTCACGGCCACCTCGCTGCCCTTCGGGATCTCACCGGTGTAGGCCGATCCGGTGGCCGAGCGCCAGATGTTGAGGTTCGCCGTCGCGTACTGGGTGGTGGTGGCGGGCAGGCTGCCCCCGCCCGGAGCGGAGGAACCGTCCACCACCCTCAGGTACTTGTTGTTGAACCAACGAACGTTGCCCTGCCAGATGCACTGGGCCATTCCGCTGGTCACGACATCCGTGCAGTCGAGGATCGTGCCGCGCGGGACGTCGCCCAGGGAACGGTAGCCGCTTCCCGGGGCGGTGCGGATCATCAGCTCGGTGGTGGCTCGCAGCTTCCTCGTGGTGGTGGGCAGGTCCTGGCTGGGGGAACCCGCGGACTGCGACAGGTAGCGTGTCGCCGCCCAGAGCGTCTGACCGTTCCAGGTCACCTGCGAGAACTCACCCTTCACGGTGCCGGTGAGACTCACCTTCGTGCCCTTCGAGGCGACCGCACTCACCCGGTAACTCAGACCGGGTCCGGTGCGCAGGTTCAGCGCCGTGGTCGTGTAGGCGTCACCGGAGGCGCCCGAGGATGATCCGCCACCCCCGCTGCCCGACGACGATGCCAGGTAGGCGGAGGCGACATAACCGGTGCGTCCCTTGTAGGAAACCTTCGTCCAGCCGTTTCCGGAGCTCAGGGCCTGCACGTTGTCCCCCGGGTAGAGCAGACCGATCCGGGAATAGCCGGTTCCCGGTCCCGAGCGCACGTTGACGGCGGTGGTGGCCCGCATAGTGGTTCCGGCAGCGTCGGCGCTGGTCACCAGAGCCAGTGAGCCGACCGACTGAACGAGCCCGGCCACCACCAGGGCGGCCAGTCCTCCCCGCACGGTTCGCATCATCCGGTTCACGTTTCCTCCGAAAATTCTCAAGGTCTTGGGTCGATCACGACTCTTCCCCGGGATCTCGGTCCCAGCCGTGTCGACCGATCGGACATTAAGTACCGGAAGGGCCCTCTCACAAGCCCCGATGGAGACCTGCCGGGGGGATGCGAGCGTGTTTCGGATGCGGATTTCCGAGAATTACATCAGTGTGTTTCAGCTCGGGAAAAGAGGCGATAACCCGCTCCTGACTAGGCCCTGTGACTTTCGTCAATTATTAAACAGTTGGTTCGTACGATTTCTGAGAGGAGTCTGAGGACTGTTTGAAATCCGGGCCGGCAATTCACCTCAACTGTCACTTCAGGTTCAGGTGGTTGAGGTTGAGGTTCAGGGCCGGCCCGGGGTCCCGGTGGAAGGGGTCCTGTTGGCGGGGCCTCTAAACTTCACCCATGGCTCGCAGAGGATGGTTCGGACTTCCGTTCTTCGATTCCCAATCCGAGCCGAGCACCACCGCTTGCGTGCTCTCGGGTGGCGGGGCGCGGGCCAGTTTCCAGATCGGCGCGCTCGACTACCTTTACGCGAACGATCCCGAGTTCACCCCCACGATCTTCATCGGCGCCTCGGCCGGGGCCATCCTGGCCGCCGGGCTGGCCCAGTACCCGAATCGGCGGGAACAGATCGGTTTCCTGGAGCGCGTGGACGATCTGTGGTGCTCCATGACGGGTCCCGAGGACATGTTCACCCCCCGCCCCTGGCTGTCCCGGCTGCTGGCGGAGGCCCCGGCATGGCTGGAGCTGGTGGGTCAGGCAACCAAGCCCGAGGAGGCCTCGTCGCGTTCCTCCTGGCTGTCCCTGCGGCGCCGCCGTAACGGAGCGCAGGAGACGGCAACCCCGGAGGACCCCGTGGAGGAGGCGCTCACTCCCGACGAGGAACTGCAGTCGGACTTCTCCCTGGGGTTGATGGCGCAGCTGGCGGGCGCCCTCGGACGGCTTCCGAAGCTGGGGAGCGACCTGATGGCGGTCAAGACGGGCATGGAGCAGTCGCGGTCGCTGTACCGTCCGGGACCCATGCTGGTGAAACTGCTGCACCCGGACGTCTTCGACCCCGAGCGGGTGTCCACCTCCGGCATGCAGCTGCGGATGGCGATGGTGGCCCTGGAAACCGGGGAACTGCACTTCATGCGCGAGGACGGCGCCCTGGTCAACCGCGAGGACCGGGAGATCGACGCGGGCCCTCACAACCTGACCCGCGGGGTGCTCGCGTCCTGCGCCATTCCCGGGGTGTTCCGGCCGGTCCCGGTCGGTGCGGAGACCTATGTGGACGGGGGAGCCCGGGAGAACCTGCCCGCGGAGATGGCGATCGGGTACCTGCGGGCCGGCCGGACCTACGTGGTCTCGTCGCAGACCGACGGGGTGCCGCGAAAACAGTCGATGGCCCGGGCCGACGTCTTCCAGGTCGTGATGCGCGCCACCGAGATCCTCATGGACGAATCCGGCCGGGACGAGACCGCCTACGCGCTGTCGGCCGGTGCCGTCGTCATCGCCCCGGACGTCGAGGTGCACGAGGCCATGACCGTCCACCCCGGGCTGATCCGCATCCACCGCGACCACGGCTGGTCCCGCGCGGCCGCGGTCGTGCAGGGAATCGACGCGGCGGAGCAGCAGCGGCTGAGCCGGGTCACCCGGCTGCGGGTGCGCTGCCTGCGGCGGGAGGAGGCGTGGCTCGATGACCCCGCCAACCGCCGCGCCCTGCTGGAGCTGCAGAGCGCGAAACTGGAACTGCGCGACGCCATCGCCCGCTGCCAGCGAGATCTCCTGCCCGACGGGGTGGAGCAGAGCTGGGCCCGGTTCGAGGAGCACCCGAGGAATCCCGATGTCGAACCGCGGTGGCTCGAGGGGTGATCTTTTCCGGGAGAAATTACTTTTGCCACGTAACATCGCCCACCCGTCCGGCTAAGCTGACCGCCATGGGTGACATTGACGACGTCCTGGAACTGCGGTGGAACCGCTACGGAGATGAGCTGACAACGGCGCTGCGCAACGTCTACGGAGAAAAGACCGACGCTCTGGTGGAGCGGGTGCGCGGAATCGTGACGAAGACGCTCGAGGAGCGTCCCGTCGACCTGCGCAGGCTGGACGAGGCACGCCTGCTGCGCCCCGACTGGCTGCAACAACCCGGCATGACGGGCTACGTCTGCTACACCGACCGGTTCGCCGGCACCCTGAACGGGATCCTCGGGCACCTCGACTACCTGCATGACCTCGGGGTCACCTACCTGCACCTGATGCCGCTGCTGCAACCCCGCGAGGGCGCCAACGACGGCGGCTACGCGGTGGCCGACTACCGTTCCATCCGCAGCGACCTCGGAACCATGGAAGATCTCGCGGAGGTTGCGAAGGGGCTACGGGAACGCGGCATCTCGCTGGTGGTCGACCTGGTGCTGAACCACGTCGCCAAGGAACACGAATGGGCCCGGCGAGCCCGGGCGGGCGAACAGAAGTACCGCGACTACTTCATGATCTACCCCGACCGCACCGTCCCGGACCAGTACGAACAGACCCTGCCCGAGGTGTTCCCGGACTTCGCGCCCGGTAACTTCACCTGGGACGAGGAGCTCGCCGGTTGGGTGTGGACCACCTTCAACGACTACCAGTGGGACGTGAACTGGGCGAACCCCGATGTCTTCTGCGAATACCTGGAGATCATCTGCAACCTGGCGAACCACGGTGTGGAGGTGCTGCGGCTGGACGCCATCGCCTTCATCTGGAAACAGATGGGCACCGACTGCCAGAACGAACCCCCCGTGCACGAACTCGCGGAGGCGCTGCGGGCCGCGGTGCGGATCGCGGCCCCGGCGGTGGTGTTCAAGGCCGAGGCCATCGTCGGTCCGCGTGACCTGATCGCCTACTTCGGTCAGGGACGCCACTACGGGAAACTCTCCGATCTGGCCTACCACAACTCGCTGATGGCGCAGCTGTGGTCGGCGCTGGCCAGCCGCGACGTGACGCTGCTGCGCTACGCCCTCGAACGGTTCCCCGCGAAACCCCCGACGGCCACCTGGGGCACCTACGTGCGCTGCCACGACGACATCGGCTGGGCCGTTGACGACCGCGACGCCGCCGCGGTCGGCATCAACGGGGCCGAGCACCGCAGGTTCCTCTCGGATTTCTACTCCGGGGAGTTCCCGAAGTCGTTCGCCCGCGGCCTTGTGTTCCAGGCCAACCCCGCCACCGGCGACCGGCGTATCTCCGGCACCCTGGCCTCCCTGGCCGGGCTTGAGATGGCCCTCGAATCGAAGGACCAGGAGGCCATTGACCTGGCCGTGGGTCGCATCAACATGCTGCACGCCGTGATCTGCGGGTTCGGTGGGGTGCCGCTGATCTACATGGGCGATGAACTGGCGATGCTCAACGACTACCACTACGGCGACGATCCCGCGCACGCCGAGGACAACCGCTGGGTGCACCGCCCCGTCATGGACTGGGACGCCGTGGCCGCTCTGGCCGAGAAACCCGATTCCGCCCAGGCCCGCGTCAACGCATGGCTGCGGCACGTGCTCGACGTGCGCCGCGCCACCCCGCAGCTGCACGCCGGCTACGAGTCGCACATTCTCGACGTCGGCGACCGCAGGGTGCTCGTCATCCGCCGTGACCATCCGATCGGCCCCATGTATCAGCTCTACAACCTCTCCGAGCACAGGGTCAGCATTCCCATGGGGCTGCTGCGCACCCCCTACGGCAGCAGGGCCAAGGAACTCCTCGACGACGTGACCTGGGATCTGGACCCCGCCGCCCTCAGCCTGGAGCCCTACCAGGTGCACTGGTTCGTGGCGGCCGAGGACCTGGAGGAGTGATCAGCACCCCGTGAAGCTGGCTGAACCGGGACGCGTCGGAATCTTTTCTGGCATCTGGTGGTCGGATCCGACCACAGTTCCCCGGGTGCGCGTGAGAGGTTTCGACGCGGCCGGCTCGCAGAGCGAGCGGCCCGTGTCGAAACCATGCCGCGGGTGTCCGGGAACTGCGGCCGGCCTTGAGGTCCTGGAGCATCATCGATCCCATCCGCTCTCGGGGCATCCTCCTTCTGGAGGAGGTTCACAAGATGACAACCACACCAGATGCCTTGTTATCCATACCGCCAGGCCTGAGGGTGACCTAGCTGAGCGCAGCTCGGCTTGCTCACCCGGTTAGCGCTCGCAACTGTCAGACCGCTCGGGCTTCTGGCGTGATGAGAGGGCTCTTGCGGGAGCGCACACTCAAGAGTCGGATGGCTAGGCATCTCGTTCGGCATCTCCGCAGCAACGACCGGAGTAGACACGGCAGTGTGCGCAACGCTTCCTCGCAGCCCCTGACCGTAGACTCGAACGCATCAAGCACTTGCTGGCTTACGTGCACGCGGCCTCGAAAGCTCGACGTGTCCCGCGTTCACCCGTGCGGGTGAGAGTGCCTGATTAGTCCAGTGCAGGGGGCCAGACATTTGTCGCAACTCACAGCCATGCCGGGCACGAAGTCTGGGCCTAAGGAGTCCGACAGCTTTGATGCATCGATCCGAACTCTTGTGAGCCTCGCGTCAGGGTTCGCAGGCTTCCCCACGAGGCTCACTTCAGTCAGTTCAATACCTACGATGATGGAGACAACGCCGACGCGATAAGTCTCGTCTGGCTTGTGTTCGCAGCCATCTTTCTGGAGACAAACGCGGCACCATCCAAGATCTGTCGAGCCCCCTGGCACCATGTATGCGGTGCCTCGGCGATGTTCACATTCGGAAAGGTCGCCTCCACATAGTGAGCAAATGCGCGTTGCCATGCCACCGATGCTCAACCCGATTCGGTTGTGGCCCAGTGCCACCGGGCATGCCTGCCAGTAGTCGGAGCCTGACTGCTCGATATGGCATCCGAACGTCTCCCTGACCCAGCGCCCAGCTTCGTCAAGCTTCCTGTGCGCCTCATCTTCCGATTCGGTGTCTTCTGCCCAGTTCAGCGCGCTTGCCAGCGTCGCGAGGGCGGCGCGACTTGACGCCTCAGCCTCTGCAACCAAGTCGGACGGCCGATCAGAAGCTTGTGCCAATCGTTCCCGAGCGGATGCAAGCAACTTCCCTCCCTGATCCAGCTTCTGCGCAACTATCCGTTGAAGGTGCGCGGCGTGGAGGTCATCGTCTGATCCAGCTTCGTCGAAAGTCACGGCTCGATACCCGGAGTCTGCCGGTTGATCTTGTCGATCGCCTCGACCACATCTTTGCCTTCGCCGCGGATATTCCAGGAAGTCCTCGCCCCATCTGCAGAGATGTTGGTGTAGGTAATCTCCATCTTCCTGTCCCCGAACCAGCCGAGAATGCAGGGCTTGAGAAGGTCCCAGGCCGCAGTACTAGCAATAGCCAGAACGAAGGGCACCAACGCAGCTGCAACTGCGCTTTTCTTGACTTCAAACACGCGGCGTTCTGACTCGTCTAAGTATCTGGCATCGACACCCGCGGCGCGCAATTCCTTCACCATGAATACGGTGGACTCACCGTAGATGCCCCTGCCATCTTCGGTTCGAGCGTGCGGCATGATGACAATCGATGCACCCGTCGCGATAGCCGACGCGAGCTCCTCCTTGGGCAACTCGGTTTGTTCAACGGTAACAAGGTCTTCGCCGGGTTCGGGTCCCACGATGTCCGCTCCTTCGCGTTGGGTTGAGTCTCAATGGTACGGGGGACTGGTGCGGTGGGCTCGGGTGGACACCAAGGGCGTGCACCTCGCGGCAGATCCAGTAGAACGCCTCAGGCTGCGGTGCCCCAGCAAAGAGCCGAGCGTTGTTGAGCAACTTTACCATAGATCCGTGACGCGCTTCGTGATTGACGCCCCGACCTTGATCCACATCGCCTCGGAGGCTGTCGACGTTCACCCGGATCATCGACTCGTGGCGCCGAACGCGATCCGCACCCAAGCGCTGACGCTGCTGCTCGACGCGGCGCGCCGCGATGAGATCACCGACAAGGAGGCCTTGGCCCTCGAAGATCGGATGACCGAGGTGAAGATCCGGCTCCTAGGCGATCGAGTCTCGCGCCGCACCGCATGGCGGATCGCCCGCGAACAGGGCTGGGAGGACTTGGTCGACGCAGAGTACGTTGCCATCGCCCGCCTGCGGGCAGATGCCTTGGTCTGCGCCGATCCGGGCGTCACACGACGATTGCAGCCACTCGTGCCGATCGCGCCCGTGGATGCGCTCAGCCTGCCGCCTGGCACCGCGCGGCGATGACAGTCAAGATCCACGTCAAAGATCGATGCTCGGGTGAGCTGAGCTGGTTGCCTCAGTGACCCACGCCAATTCCAGGGGTTGACCTTAGCGTGTGAGTTTCAGCCCTGCCGACCCTTTAGGAAGGCGTCGAGAGCTGCCGGGGATGGTTGACCCCATCCGTTGCAGAAGGGGTGACCTGCGGGATCGGCGTAGACCTGGTTGCCTTCCTCGGCCGTGAGGTCGCTGTCTTGCAGTAGTCGCGCCCCGGCGGCGATGGCGGTTGCGTGCGCCTCGTGCGGATCCGTGACGTGCAGGTCGAGGTGGACCTGCTGTGGCGCTCCGTCGGGCCATTGCGGCGGCTCGTGATCGGGGGCGAGCTAGACGCCGACCCGCCAGTTTCGATCGGCGTCGATCACGCAGTGAAACTGGGCATCGTCGTCGATGACGTGACTACTCAAGAGGGTCGCCCAGAAAGCACTCGCGGCATCGACATCAGCAGCGTCGAGAACGACCACGGCGCGAACAAGTCTATACGATGCACAGTAGCGGGCCACGGACTATCGAGACAGGTAGGTCCCCGTCCCTCTGCCCCGAACGGGCGGCCATGCTGCAGGCCTTGTACCTGACATCCCAGTCGCGCGCACATCGGCATGGGCGGATGCACACGATCAAGTTGACATGCTCTGACGTACCCTGTGATCACGGTGTTGAGGAGAGTGCCAGGTTAAGATCTATCAGAACACCGGGGTGTGCTTTCCATCTGGCGACGAGGCGTGCGCATTCGCCCGTAGGGTGGTCGGGCCGGTGCGACAAGGCCGTCGCCATCGGCGTTGAGCCGGGCATTCCTCGATCGGCAATAACGCAACGGAATCCAGTTCGGGTCTACCACCAGTGGCGCAATTTCTCAGATTCTGGAATGAATTGACACCGGATCATCAAGGACATAGGTTGGGGGCAGTCCATCGACCATGGGAGCAACCATGCAGCACGCAGCGATCCTGACCAGCCGGGTCACGCCTCGCCCTGCCCGCATGTGTTGTTGTCCCTGTTGATCCTTCTCAGCCTGGCTTCTTGAGCCTGAAGGCCGCTTGAACGCGGTCGGCTCGTCGCCCCTCCCCGATGTCCGGGGTGGCTGAATCAATCCTCCTGAAACGGTTCTCCGTTCGGTTTTCGCTTTCCAATTCACCGCCCATTTCCGGCGGTGCTCAACCCTGCCCAGAAATGAGTATTGCCATGCCCAAAAACCTTTCTCGCCGTGCCTTTGTCGGGGCCATTCCCGCTTTTGCCGCGTTGAGCGCTTGCAGCGCTCTTTCCCGGGCCGGCGCCTCCGGGAGCGGTTCCGCCGATCAGGGTGGATCCATCGTCTTCGGGGTCTCGGGGCCGAGGACCGGGACCAGCGCCGAGTACGGCCAGTACTGGCAGGAGGGTTTCGACCTGGCCCTCGAGGAACTCAACGCCGCCGGGGGAGTGGACGGCCGCAAGGTGGAACTGAAATGGGAGGACTCCCAGTCCGATCCGAAACAGTCGGTGCCGATCGCTCAGAAGTTCGTCGCAGACGCCACCGTCATCGCGGAGCTGGGGGATTTCTCCTCCGGCGCCTCAATGGCCGCTTCGGCCACCTACCAGCAGGCCGGGCTCGTCCAGTTCGGTTTCACCAACTCCAACCCCGACTTCACCAAGGGAGGCGACCACATGTGGTCCACCTCCCTGACCCAGGAGTTCTACCAGACCCGCGCCGCCCAGTGGATCGCGGGCAGCTACCAGAGGATCTCCGTGGTCTACCTCGAGAGCGACTGGGGCAAGAACTCCTTCGACATCTTCAAGGCATCCGCAGCGGCAGCCGGACTGGAGATCGCATACGAATCACCCATCCAACCCGACTCCGAGGACTACCGGCCCGTCCTGATCAAGGCCCGCGACGCCGGACCGCAGGCCGTGGTCCACCTCGGCTACGGACCCGACGGGGCGCGCATCGTGCGGCAGCTGCGGGAGATCGGGTTCACCGGCCAGTTCTTCGGTGGCCAGAACACCCCGCAGTTCCTGGAGGCCGCAGGATCCGCGGCCGAGGGAGCGATCATCATCGAGAACTTCCTGATCGGCAACGACTCACCGGCGGTGGTCGACTTCAACAAACGGTTCAAGGACAGGTTCGGGCACGACCCGAGCACCTTCTCCGCCTACGCCTACGACGCCCTCAACGTGCTGATCGAGGCGGTCCGCCGCGGCGGCGCCACCCGTGAGGGGGTCTTCAAGGCCCTCTCCGACGGCGGCAGGTGGAAGACCGTGCAATTCGGGGAGTTCGAGTTCTCCGCGGACCGCCGCCCCGGTGACGTCACCCTCCTGCCCGTCACCGTCAGGAACGGCGCCTACGTGCCGGCGGAGGCCTCATGATCGACACGATCGTCTCGGGGCTCGTCCACGGCAACGTCTACGCGCTGGTGGCCGTCGGCATCTCCCTGATCTTCGGTGTCACGGGCGTGGTCAACTTCGCCCAGGGATCAATCGTCGGTTTCGGTGCGATGCTCGGCTGGTGGTTCATCGGCGTGTGCGGGTGGCCGTGGTGGCTGGCGCTGCTGGCCGTGGCCGCCTCCAGTGCCCTGATCGGCTGGATCATCAACCTCACGACGGTGCGCCCGCTGATCAAGGCACCCCCGATCGCCGCTCTGCTCGCCACCTTCGCGGCCTCCATGGTGCTCGACAACCTGAGCCAGATCCTGTTCAGGGCCGACACCCGCGAATACCCGGCCCCGCTGCCGACCGACGACCTGCCCGTCGGTGGGGTCAGGCTCGGCACCTCCGACGCCGTCGCCCTCGGTTTCACCATCGCTGCGATGCTCGCGCTGTGGGCATGGCTGCGGTTCGGGCGTGACGGCCTGGCCGTGCGGGCCACCGCGGCGGACCCGGACGCCGCCCGCCAGATGGGGATTCCCGTGACGAGGGTCCAGAACCTGTCCTTCCTGCTTGCCTCCTGCCTCGGTGGGGTGGGGGGAATCTTCTTCGGCATGTACGCCGGCGTCATCTCGCCCTATTCGGCCTCCTTCACCGGAACCGTCGGGTTCATCGCAGCAGCGGTCGGTGGCCTGGGATCCATCGTCGGCGCCGTGGCCGGTGGCTTCGTGATCGGACTGCTGGAGGCGCTCGGTATTTACCAGTTCGGCGGCAGCTTCCGGGACCTGTTCATCTTCGGTGCCTTCCTGCTGGTGCTGCTGCTGCGACCCCACGGGCTGTTCGGTTCCCGGCACACCGTCTCCTCCGAACCCATGACCGGCACCTTCCTCGGGGCCGGCCGCCCACCCAGGCTGGCGTGGTGGCACTGGGTGCTGCTCGCCCTGGTCGCGGGCCTGGCGGTGCCACTGCTGGGCGGTCCGGTGCTCAGCTCCGTCGGCACCCAGGTGGCGATCTACGCCATCATCGCGGTCCCCATGACGCTGCTGGCCGGGTCGACCGGGCAGGTCTCCCTGGGACAGGCCGCTCCCGTGGCCATCGGCGCCTACGCCTCGGCGCTGCTGGTGATGCGCCTGAACCTGCCCTTCCTGGTGGCCCTGCTACTGGCCGGGGTGATCGCGGCGGTGCTGGCCACCCTGGTGACCCTGCCGATCTGGAGACTCGACGGCCACTACGTCTCCATGGCGACCCTGGCCCTCGGCTACATCGTGCTGTCGGTGATCCGCGGCTGGGACGCGGTCACCAAGGGCGCCTACGGGCTCTCCGGCATCCCCGCCCCGGAAATCCTCGGGTTGCGGCTGCTGGTTGCCGAGGACCACTACCAGCTCGACCTGGTGGTGCTGGCGATCACGTTGTTCGTGGTGTTCAGGATCCGCTCCTCGCACCTGGGCAATGTCCTGGCGGCCGTCGGCTCCGACGAGATCGCGTCGCGTTCCCTGGGGTTGCGCACCCGCGGCTACAAGGCGCTCGCCTACGCGCTGGCCGCTTTCTTCGCCGGGATGGCGGGGGCGTTGCTGGCGCACCAGTACAACTACCTCGATCCGACGGTGTTCACCGTCCAGATGTCCGTGCTGGTGCTGACGATCGTCGTGCTGGGCGGGATCAACTCCCCCTTCGGGGCGGTGCTCGGTTCCCTGGCCCTGGTCGGGTTGCCCGAGGCGCTGCGCCTGGCCCCCGACGTGCGCATCCTGCTGTACGGGATCGTCGTGATCGCGATCATCCGTTTCCTGCCCCAGGGCCTGTGGACGAGGAGAGCATGATGACCACACCAACCACGCCCGTGCTGAGGGCAACCGGTCTGCACCGCCACTTCGAGGGGGTGCACGCCGTCGCCGGTGTCGACCTGGAGGTGGCCCCGGGACAGACGGTGGCGATCATCGGCCCCAACGGCTCCGGCAAGACCACCACCCTCAACCTGGTGACGGGGGTGCTGCGGCCGAACTCCGGGAGGATCGTGATCCGTGGCCACGTGGTGGCGGCCCGCCATCCCGAGCAGGTCGCAACGGCCGGGGTGCTGCGGACCTTCCAGAACGGCCGCGTCTTCGGGAACCTGACCGTCGCGGAGAACATCTCCGTTGGGCTGCACCGCGAGTTGAGGGCCCACCGTCCCCTGAAACGCCTGACGGAGATCCCCGTCCTGCGGTGGTTGCTGGGCTGGTTGCCGCTGCTCGGGGAGGTGCTGGCGGCGCTGCTGCCCCTGCCCGGGGTGGGGAAGGAACGCGAAACGATCAGGCGGCGAGTGGAGGCAGGGATCGACAGGTTCCCGGAACGCCTCGGCAACCGCGCCGACGACCTGGCCCACACCCTCAGCTACGCGAACCGGCGGCGCACCGAGATCGCCCGCGCCCTCGCGGGAGAACCAACCCTGCTGGTCCTCGATGAACCGACCGCGGGAATGAACCAGTCGGAGACCGCCGAGATGCTGGAGCAGCTCCTCCGCCTGAAGGCTGCGGGGCAGTCGATCCTGCTGGTGGAACACAAACTCGACCTGGTCATGACGCTGTCCGACCACGTGCTGGTGATGGACGACGGCCACGTGATCGCCTCGGGGCCACCCGAACAGGTCAGGAACGATCCGGCCGTCATCGAGGCCTACCTCGGCAGGTCGGAGGACGCCCGCCGCCGCGCCCGCGAGGAACGGGCCCGGAAGGACCGGGAAGGAGAGGAAGATGACTGAGGCGCTTCTGGAACTGCAGGCAGTGGAGGTCAGTTACGGGCAGGCCAGGGCCCTGAACGGCGTGAACCTGACGGTCCCGGCGGGGCGGATCGTCTCGCTGCTCGGCGGCAACGCATCGGGCAAGTCCACCACCATGAAAACCATCCTGGGGCTCGTGCGCCCCGATGCGGGCAGGGTGCTGCTGGACGGGAAGGACATCACCACCTGGCCGACCTCACGCAGGGTGGCCTCGGGCATCGCCTCGGTGCCGGAGGCGCGCCGCATCTTCGCGCCCATGAGCGTGGAGGAGAACCTCCTGATGGGCGCCTACACGCGGCGCGACAAAGCGGGTGTTCGTGAGGATCTCATCGCCCAGTACGACCGTTTCCCCCGCCTGGGGCAGCGGCGGCGCCAGGCGGCCGGGACCATGTCGGGCGGGGAACAGCAGATGCTCGCCTTCGCCCGGGCCCTCATGAGCCGCCCCCGGCTGATCTGCATGGACGAACCGACCATGGGCCTGTCGCCTCGTCTCGTGGACGAGGTACTCGAAACCATTGCCGCGTTGAACACCGACCTGGGGCTGGCCGTGCTCATGGTCGAACAGCAGGCGGAGCTGGCCCTCAGCATCGCCCACCACGGCTACGTGCTGGCCACCGGGAACCTCGTGCTCGAAGGACCGGCCGGAGAACTGTTGGACAACCCACGCGTCCAGGAGGCCTACCTGGGGCGCACCACACGAAACGGAGACGACGATGACGACCAAACGTGACCGATTCCTGACCGCCGCCCGGGGCGGAACCACCGACCGGCCCCCGGTCGGGGCCTGGGTGCACTACGGATCGGCGAGATGGAGCCCGCAGCAGGTGGCCGAGGCCCACCTGAATTTCTACCGCGACTACGACTGGGACTTCATCAAGGTCATGCACGACTACCGCATCGACCTGCCCGAGGGGCTCGAGGAGATCACCGACCCCGCGCAGCTCGACGACGTCCTGGCCGATCCCGGGGTGCTGCTCGACAGCCAGGCCAGGCAGCACGAGGTGCTGGAACTGATCCGCGCCGCCGCGCCCGAGGCCGCCGTCATCGAGACGGTGTTCTCACCCACCCAGGCTCTCGTCAGGGCCCTGGGCGGCAGCGTCATCGAGTACTTCAAGGCGGATCCGGCTCTCGCGCACCGCACCATCTCCCGGGTCGCCGACGCCCTGGCGCGCTACGCGGCCGGGCTGGACGGGTTCGGCGTCGATGCATTGTTCGTCGCAGTCAACGGGGCCAGCAGGGACGCCACCAGCTTCGGACTGACCCCCGAACAGTTCCGCGACTGGGTTGCCCCCTACGACATCCAGGTGTTGGCCGCCGCCCCGTCGCTGGTGCGGATCGCGCACCTGCACGGCGAGGACGCCGACCCGGAGCTGATCGCCGACTACCCTGTCGAGGTACTGAGCTGGTCCGACAAGGCATCGGCCCCGACCATTCCCGAGGCCACGAGTCGCTACGGCTGGGTGCCGATGGTCGGGATCGACGAGCTCACCAGCCTCTACTGGACCCCCAGCGAGGCGGCCGCACACGTCGTCCAGGCGCGTCGCGCCGCGGGCGACCGCCTGATAGTGGCACCCAACTGCACCCTCCACTCCGACATCAACCCCCTGACCCTCGTCGGTCTCAGGAGGGGTGTGGACATCGCCCTCACGTACTGAACGAAAGGAACAGCAATGACCGTCACGGCCCGTAGGGGAACCGAGCTGCGCTGTCGGAACTGGCGGGCCGAGGCGCTGCTCCGGCTGCTGGAGAACGTCCTCGAGGTGGGGGAAAGACCCGAGGAGCTGGTGGTCTACGCATCCATCGGGAAGGCCGCCAAGGACTGGGAAGCCCACCGGCGGATCGTCGATGCCCTGCAACACCTCGGGGAGGACCAGACCCTGGTGCTCCAGACCGGAAGGCCCGTGGCGGTGCTGAACACCCACGCCGCAGCCCCGATGGTGGTCTCGGCGGTGAACAACACCGTGGGGAACTGGGCCACCGAGGAGAGGTTTTACTCCCGGCTTGCGGAACACAAGACGATCTGGGGTGGGCTGACGGCCGCCGCCTGGCAGTACATCGGCAGGCAGGGTGTGCTGGGAGGCACCTACGAGCTGCTGCGTGCCGCCCTGGAAAAACACTTCCGGGAGTCGGCCGCCCCGCACCGCTGGGTGCTCACCGCGGGGCTGGGAGGCATGGGCTCCTCCCAGCCGATCTCGGCGCGGATGCTGGGGTTGTCCACTCTGGTGGTGGAGGCCGATCCCGCGAAACTCGCGAAGCTTGAGGCCGCCGGCGGCATCGACCTGGTGCTTGACGACCTCGACGGTGCCTTGGCGACGATCTCCGCGGCGATCACTGAACGACGGCCCGTCGCCGTCGGGCTGCTGGGCAACGCCGCCGACGTGTTCCCCGCCGTGGTGGCCAGCGGAGCGCGTCCCGACATCGTGACCGACCAGACCGCCGCCCACGACGCCCGCTACGGCTACCTGCCATCCGGCTACACCCTCGGGTCGTGGGCCGAGGCCCGTGAAACCGACCCGGAACAGGTGGAACGCGACGCCCGCGCATCCATGGCCGCCCAGGTGCGGGCCATGCTCGCCCTGGGGCAGCGCGGATCGGTGGTGTTCGAGAACGGAAACAACCTCAGGGTGCAGGCCTCCCACGTCCTCGGCGAGACCGAGAGGCAGCGGGTTTTCGCGGAGATCCCCGGTTTCATGGAGGGCTATCTGCGGCCGCTGTTCAGCCGCGGCATCGGTCCCTTCCGGTGGATGATCCTCTCCGGCGACGACAACGACCTCGCGGTGGTCGACGACCTGGCGGCGAGGATGTTTCCCGAACGCCCCGAGATCGCCCGGTGGATCGGCCTGGCGCGCCGCCACATCCCCGCCCAGGGCCTGCCCGCCCGGTCCTGCTGGCTCGGGTACGGGGAACGCTCGGCCCTGGCCCTCGCAGTCAACGAGGCCGTCGCCGACGGACGGATCAGCGCGCCGGTCGCCTTCAGCCGCGACCACCTGGATTCGGCCGGCATGACCCACCCCAGGATCGGCACCGAGGGCATGCGCGACGACTCCGACGGTGTGACGGACTGGCCCATCCTCGACGCCATGCTGCTGGCCGCAGGCGGGGCCGACCTGGTGGCGGTTCACTCCGGGGGCGGCGGCTACTCCGGGTGGATGCAGTCGGCGGGGGTCACCGTCGTCGCCGACGGCACCGGGGCGGCGGCCACCAGGCTTCGCCAGGCCCTCGACCTCGACTCCGGAATCGGGGTCATCCGCCACGCCACCGCGGGCTACGAGGACGCCCTCGACGCGGTGCAACGATCCCACGAACCCGGCGCGCACGGCGCACCCCTCAACCTGATCCGGAACTGACCCGGACCGACCCGGAAGGAAATCGAAATGCGTGAACTGACCATTGATGACGCCCGCTGGGCCGTTCTCGGCGGGGGTGTCTTCGCCTGCGGAGGCGGGGGCTGGCAGGACCACGGTGAGCTGATGGGACGGATGGCCACCACCCTCAACCGTCCCGTGCTGGCCGGCGTCGACGAGTTGCCGGAGGACTCCTGGGTGGCCACCGTCGCCGCGATCGGCGCCCCGGCCGCCCCCGACTGGGAGATCCGGCCCATCGACTACGTCGACGCGCTGCGGAAATTGATCGAACTGTCCCCCCACCCCATCGCCGCAGTCATCACCGGGCAGAACGGCTACTCCACCACCCTCAACGGCTGGATCCAGTCGTCGGCGCTCGGCGTGAAGGTCCTGGACGCGGCCGGAGATGTGCGTGCCCACCCCACCGGGAAACTCGGCTCCCTCGGGCTCACCACCCGAGAGGGGTACGAAACCATCCAGGTGGTCTCCGGCGGCAACCGGGCCCGCCACGGGCACCTCCTGAGCATCAACATCGGTCGCGTCGACACCTGTGATGACGTGCTGCGCGACATCTCGGTGCGCTCCGGGGGATTCATCGCCTCGGCCCGCAACCCCGTCGAACTGGGCTGGGTGAGGGAACACGCCGCGCTGGGTGTGATCTCCCTGGCCCTCGACCTGGGCAGGGCCATGGAGGAGGCCGGGGCGGGCAGGTCCCGGGCAGGGAAACGCGTCACCGGGACGGTGGTGGATTTCCTCGGCGGCGAGATCGTCGACGAGGGGCCGCTCACCCACGAGGTCGACCTGGTCACCAGGGGAGGCTGGGACCACGGCACCTTCCGGATCGGCGAACATACCGTCCCCTATCTCAACGAGTACATGGCCATCGACGGCCCTTCCGGACGTGTTTCCACCTACCCGGACACCATCTTCATCCTCCGGAAGGCCAACGGGCTGCCGCTGGCGGTGAAGGACGCCGTCGCGGGGCGTGATGTGGTCCTGGTGAAGGTGGACGCCACGAAACTGCCGCTGTCGTCGTCGGCGGTGGACCGCGTCGCAGTCGGGGAGTGCGAGGACATCATGGGCATCGAATTCCTGAAATACCTCCCGGAACGCCGGGAAACCCCGGATGGCGGAACCCGTGCACAGGTATGAGAACTCCAAGGAGCGGCCCCGGACCGGGAACGGAGCGCTCCGGCTCACCCTCAACGGCGCCTCCCTGACCTGGCGTGACCTGGCCTCGGCGCTGAAGGCCGAACGCGTGGAGGTCGCGCTGGATCCCGTCTCCCGCGGCCAGATGCGGCGCGCCCGGGAGGTGGGGCTGGAGATCCTGGAATCGGACCCCGGGATGAGGGTCTACGGCTGGAACCAGGCGCTCGGGCCGTTCAAGGACCGGCGGCTGGAACCCGAGGAACAGCTCCGGTTCCAGGTCAATGTGCTGCGTTCGCACAGCACCGGTCTGGGCGAGGAGCTGCCGCGCAGGGTGTCGCGACTGGCCCTGATCATCCGCGCGAACTGCCTCGCCAGGGGCACCTCCGGGGCCCGTCCCGAACTGGTCGAGCGAATGAACGACGCCGTCAACCTGGGGCTCATCCCGGTGCTGCCCGGCACCGGTTCGATGGGCACCGGAGACCTCCAACCCATGGCGGCCGCCGGGCTCGCGCTGACCGGGGACGTCGCGGGAAGGGTGCGGGGCGACGACGGCGAGGAACGCTGCGCACCGCAGGCGTGGGCGGCCATGGGACGAGACGTCGAGTTCCAACTGGCCCCGGGGGAGGCGATCGCGCTGATCTCGGGGTCGGCGGTGCTGACGGCCCACCTGGCGCTGGCCGTCGAGGAGGTCTACCGGCAGGTCGAGACCTTCCTGGGTGCGTTCGCGTTGTTCTGCGAGGCGGTGCGGGTGGAACGAAACGCCTTCGACCCGAGGATCCACGCCGAACGGCACATGCCCTGGGAGATGCAGGCCAACGACCTGATCCTGCGACTCATCGGCGACAGCCAGTGGACGACGAACGAGGGCAGACGCCGCGCGGGCGAGACCGCTCCGCGCATCCAGGACCCAACCTCGGTCCGGTCTGTGCCGCACCAGATCGGCATCATCCTGCGGGAACTGGAACGGGCCCGGGAGGACGTCACCCGCGAGGCCAACTCGTCGACCTGCAATCCGCTGCTGATCCCCGACTACACGGGTGAGGGCCACGAGTTCCTCTCCGGCGGCAACTGGGATGCGACGGTGCTGGGGCACGCGGCGCAGTCGGTGAACAGCTGCCTGGCGCGGTTGGCGGTGTTGACCAAGGACCTGGCGGCCCGGCTGCTGCACGACGGCTGGAGCCACGGACTTCCCGCCGGACTGAGCGGAGGGGAGGTCGGGATCAATTCCGGCATGCTCCTGCTGCACACCAGCGCGGCCGCCCTGATCCCCGAGATCCAGCTGCTCGCGAACCCCGTCGGGGCCCTGTCCTTCCCCCTCAAGGGCGGCCAGGAGGACTTCCACACCATGGCGATGGCCGCGGTCAACGGTCTGCGGGCCAACAGCCGTCGCTTCGACCAGCTCCTGGCGGTCCTGTTCGTCATCAGCGGGCAGGGCATTCACCTGCTGGAGGAGCGAATGCGGGGACTGCCGCTGGGAACGGGATCGGCGCGTATCCACGAGCAGCTCCGGGCGCGGGTCACGCCGCTGGATCAGGACCGGGTCCTGACCCCGGAGGTCGACGCGTTGACGGAGGCGATCGGCAGGGGAGAGTTCTCGGTCGTGGTCCACGACCTGCTGGAGGACTAGGACCGGGATCGCGGCCCAGTCGCCGGGAGTGGCGTCGATGAAGGCCTGCCGGTCCTCCTCCGGGCCGGCGCATGGGCATGACCCTGGCGATTCTGCTCATCCGCGGGGATTCCCTTGATCCATTACGGCGGCGAGCAGGGATCCACCGGCGCCGAGGAAGAACGTATCGGCGGGGAGGGCGCCATCCGGCAGGCCTTCCCCGGCTGCTACCGTTGCCCCGCCGTCAGACGGAAAGGAGCCCGAGACTCATGCGGGTCGCTGTGTTCGCCGACATCCACGGCAAATTCCTGTTGCCCTTCAAACTGGTCCACCTGTACCAACAGGAAACGGGAAACAGAATCGATCACATCCTGCAGTGCGGGGACATGGGTGCTTTCCCGGATCTTGCGGCCATGGACAGGGCGACGCTTCGCCACGCACGGCGTGACCGTGACGAACTGGGATTCCACGACGACTTCGTCCGGGTGAACCCCGGGATCGCCCGCTTCCTCGACGAACTGGACGTGGAAATGACCTGCGTCCGCGGAAACCACGAGGATCATGACTTCCTTGACGGTCTGGAAAGGGAAACCGACGAACCCCGGTTTCCCATCGACGCCTATCGCCGGGTTTTCGTGTGCCGGACGGGGGTCAAACAGGTGTTCCGGGTGGGCAAGGACGTGCTCACGTTCATCGGTGTGGGTCGCATAGCGGATTCCAAGGGGCGAACCCATCAACGATTCATCCAGGAATACGAGAGAAAGGCTCTTCGGAAACTGCACGCAACCCGTGAGGACTTCGATCTGTTGATCTCCCACGACAAGGAATCCGAGAGCATCAGGGGATATGGGATGCCGGAGCTCAGGGAACTCCTGGACCGCGTCCTCTTCCGCTACCACTTCTACGGGCACACCGGTGAACCCCATGCGCGCGGACTGGCCAGCAACGGCATAACGGAATCGGTGAAGGTGCGGGAACTGGAGTTCAACACGCAAGGAATCCTCGACCCGGGCTGCATGATCGTCCTGGAAAAACACGGAGCGGAGCTCGATCTCGAGGTCGTGGACCAGCGCCTGACCAACCACCTCACCCGGTACAACTGGAAAATCCCGGGCGCCCACGGTTGAGGTTCGGCGCGGCGGAAACCGTCGCGGCGGCGGGCGGGCTCCTCGATCACCTGCGGGGCAGGGGCACGAAGAGGGGGCCGAGGCCGGGCTGTTCGGGGCCGTGTTCGGAGACGAGCTCCAGGGTGGTGCAGGCGGTTTCGGGGATCGCCATGGCGTCGATGAGAACGCGGGTGACCTCGTCGCGGGCGATGGTCCTCCGGACGGCGTGGAGACCGGTGCCGCCGGTGGCGGTCGTCGCCGTGGGGCGCGCCGGGACTCCGCGCCAGTAAGCAGGGGAGAGCTCTCGCACGCCAGGTGGATAGCTGGACTTGCTACCAGTAGATAGCTAGGCTATCAAGCATGTTTGACGGTTTCCGGCAACAGTGGATCCACGGTTTCCTCGACCTCTGCCTGCTCGGCATCCTCGCAGGAGGGAGCGAGTACGGGCGCGGGTTGGCCGCAGGCCTCGCCGAGGCGGGATTCGGGGAGATTCCCGGCGGGACGCTCTATCCGGCCCTGCTGCGTCTGGAGAAACAAGGACTCGTTCGGGCGACCCGGGTGCCGAGCACGCTGGGTCCGGTGCGCAAGTACTACGAGCTGACGCCCCTCGGGGCTGAGGAGGCGTCGCGACGCCGGGACGAGTGGCGGAGTTTCCGCGACGCCGTCGAACGGGTCGTCTCCGGGGCGACGGCGGATGCCGGCAGTGAGGAGCCAAACCGATGACCGGGAAATGGGGACGGACGCTGGCCGGGCAGCTCGTCGAGGCCGGTCTGGATCGTGCCGAGGCGGACGGACTGGCCCGTGACGCGGTGGAGGAGGCCCGGGATGCGGGCCGCGACCCGCAGGAACTGTACGGGCCGGCCGTCGCCTACGCCTCCACCCTGGTCAGGACCCTTCACGTGGCCGAGACCCGGGCGCTCGGCGTGAATCGCGGCGGGGGAGAGGTGGTGCTGCGGCTGCGATCCGTCTCGAAGAGCTACGGGAGACGCGAGATTCTCCGCGGTATCGACCTGGAGCTGCGGGCCGGCGAGATCACCGCCGTGGTCGGTGCCAACGGCTCCGGGAAGTCCACGCTGCTCGGGATCTGCGCCGGCGTGATCCGCCCCTCGGCGGGTGTCGTCCAGCGGGTCCCGCGCATCGGTTACGCCCCTCAACTGGGCGGCGTCGCCCCGCTGCTGACCCCGGACGAACACTTCCGTCTCTTCGGGGCCGCCAGTCGCATGGGGGCCCGGAGGGCCCGGGGGACGGGACGCAGGCTCGCATCCCTGCTCGGCTGGCGGCCGCGCCGCGACATCGTGGCCTCGCGGCTCTCTGGCGGCACCCGGCAGAAACTCAACGTGGTGCTGGCCGAGCTGGACGGCCCCGACCTCATCCTGCTCGACGAGCCCTACCAGGGATTCGACGAGGACTCCTACCTGATCTTCCGCAGCCAACTGCTGCGCTGGCGTGACCGCGGGGCCGGGATCCTCATGATCACGCACATGCTGCACGACCTCGACGACATCGACCACGTCATCGAGCTCCACCCGAAGGAGGGCCTGTGATGATCCGGGCCGTGTTCGTCACCAGCCTGCAGGAAATGGGCCGGCGCCTCACCGCCCTGGTGTTCATCCTGCTGCTCCCGCTGGCCTTCTACCTGGTGCGCATCGATGTGCGCTGGCAGGCGATCCGGTTCCTGTCGATCGGGATCGGCTGGGCCGTGGCGACCCTGTCGCTGTTCACCTTCATCGCCGCGCGCGACCTGGACAGGCGACTGGTGGTGGTGGTGGGTGCCTCGCCCTCGTCGCTCTTCACCGGACGGCTGGCGGCCGTGCTCACCGTCGGGCTGGGCCTGGCCGTGATCTACTTCGGGGTCGTCGCCCTCACCCTGGATGACCTACCCCGGGTGTGGTCGGTGTTGCTGCTGCTGGTCGTGACCGTGCTCATCGGGGCGCCGTTGGGGGCGGTGGTGAGTCTGGTCATCGTCAGGGAACTCGAAGGGGCCCTCGCGCTGCTGGCCCTGATGGCCGTCCAGCTGCTCATCGACCCCGACAGCTCCTACGCCGGGTTCATGCCTTTGTGGTCCACCCGCGAGTTGACCGGTTACGCCCTCGACACACCCATCGCCAACAGCCTGTCCGACGGGCTCGGTCACTTCGCCGTCACCATGGTGCTGTGTTCCTTGGTGGCTTGGGGGTTCAGCGTCCTCAGGCTGCGCACCAGGAGGTTCGAGCCGATCCCGGGATTCCCGGGGACATCGTCGCGGTGAACCGCCCGGGGTGCAACAGGCAACGCTGTTAGAACAGGTCTCGTTGACGGCCCGGGAACCGCTGCCGAGGCCAAAATGTTTCGAAACCAATGGAGGTTTGTTTTCGGAACGATCTGGTAGGTTGCGGGAGTGATCCCCGCATGAGGAGAGTCACGATGACGGATTACTTGATGTCCTTCGACATCATGAAGGAGATGGCGACCCGGGTCTGCGGCCGCTACATCGCGTGGGCGAATCAGGCCACGGATCCAGCAGTCAAGCAACACTGGATGAACCAGGCCAGCCAGGTCACCAAGGGAGTCCAACAGGTCAGGGCCCACGACGCAGAAGCGATCGCAGCGAAACGGGCCGAGCTGAGGGAACTGTTCCACTCCCTGCCGGCCGAGGCACCTGCTGTCGTGGCATGAACGATCTCACGCCGCAGCAGTTGCACGAAATCTTCAAAACGCAGGTCATCCCTTACCTCGAGGAAATCCGAAACCCGGAGCGCCCCGTCCCGGGACAACAGCCGTGGTTCATATCGGTGGGTGGGCAGCCGGGTTCCGGCAAGACCGGCGTGGTTGATGCCAGCGGCCAAATCCATCCGGGATCGGTGATCGTCAACGGTGACGACCTGAGGCGTTTCCACCCCGACTACGACCACACCATGGAACACAACCCCCTGTCGATGCCAGAGGTCACCGCGCAGGCCTCCGGAGCGTGGATAGGAATGTCGAATCAATGGCTGCGGGACAACGGGATCACCGCGGTGGTGGAGACCACGCTGCGTCAACCCGCTGTGCTGCTGCGGGAGTTCGAGGCCTTCAAACAGGCCGGGTACGGCACGGAATTGCGGGTCGTGGCCGTCCCGCCCGAGGTGTCCCGGCTCAGCACTCTCGCCCGCTACGTCGGGCAAGCTCAAGAGTTCGGCGTAGGACGCACGGTCACGGCCGAAGGCCACGACATCCCCACCGCTGCGGTTCCGGGCACCGTGGAGACCCTCGTGGCGTCCGGGCTCGTGGACAGGGTCGTGGTTCAGGACCGCGACGGTCGTGTCTTCCTCGACGCCGAGGTTTCCCGGGGCGACCCGGAGCTTGCCGCGAAGGTCCGGGAGGTTGTCGACCGGGCCCGGGACGTCACTTCCATGACCTCCGGGCAGGCCCAGGCCTGTTTCCGTGCCGCTGCGGTCATGATGGAAGGTCTCGGTGCCGTCCGTGAAACCGACCAGGACCTGCACAAGGTCGCGGCGCGAATCACCGGCCCTGACGCCCAAGCCCTCGCCGCCCGGGCGTGGCCACGCGATGCCGTGGAACAGCAGCAGGCGCGGAAGGAGCTCAAGAGCCGGCACGGGAGTTTCATCCGTGCCGCGGCCCTGCCGGACCCTCAACAAGCCCTAAGCAGGAACCCCGCCGTCCCCGAACGGCACCCGCACCGCGGCAAACCGGGCCGAAGCCGGGACATGGAACGGTGAACATCGTCGGCTATGCCCGTGTGAGCACCGGCGAGCAGAGCCCCACCGGGCAGTAGGCGGAACTGGAAGCAGCGGGGGCGACGCGGGTCTTCGTGGATCACGGGGCTGTCAGCCGTACAAGCGGACCGTCTGCCTGGATCACCTCCGCGAGGGGGACACGCTCGTGGTGTGTTCCTTGGACCGTGTGGCGGGCACCGAGGCGATGGCCATCGAAATCATCCGTGACCTCGCCACCAGGGCGATGCGATTTCGCAGCCTCACCGAACCCTTCCTGGACATAGGCACGACCACCCCGCTGGGGGAGGCGATCGTGGGGATCCTGACCGTCCTCGGGCAGCTGCGGGTTTCCACGGTCCGCGAGAACACCCGGAGGGGTTTGGGGCAGGCGCGGGCCCGTGGACGAGCCGGCGGCCGTCCCACCGTCATGACCCCGGAGCGTCTCGATGCCGCCAAGCGGATGCGCGCCCGGGGAGCCAGCCTCGGCAGGATCGCGGCCGTGCTGGGGGTGGGCAAAACCACCGTAGCCCGCGCCCTCAAACCCCCGCCTCCCGGGGCAACCCCGCCCGGCCCCGGGGCCGGGGTGGTCGCAGGGGGTTCAGGCAATGGCGGGGCGCAGGTACTGGGGACGTGACCGGACGATCTCAAACCCCACCGGACAGTGGGTTCTGCCGCGGCTTCTCGTCCCGGGACTCATGGCAATCCAAGCCTGGAGTGCGATGAGTCACCCAGGCAGGGTCTGTTGGGTATCCGCCCGGGGTCTGCTGCTGCGGTGACCCTCTGGTGCCCCCAGCGGGGATCGAACCCGCGACCCATGGATTAAAAGTCCACTGCTCTGCCAGCTGAGCTATAGGGGCGAGCACAGTCTAGCCACACGGCCTCCGCTCGGTCCACATGGCAGTCTTGGAGACATGGGTGAACTGGGCGGATTGCTGTGGGTTTTGGCAATCGGGCTGCTGTTGCTGGTTCTGGCCGTCTGGTTGGATGTGCGGCGTAGACGTCGGGTGGAAGGCAAGCCCACGCGAGACCCGGGTGGGGGGAGCCCCGGGTACCTGACCCAGTCGGAGATTGACGACCTGCCTGCCCCTGGCGCCGGACGGTCGGTTCCCCGGGCCGAACCCAGGGGCGAAAGACTGGAGATCGGACTCGCCGATCCCGGTTTCGCCGACGTGAACGGCCGTATCGACCTCGAGGGCGCCAACGTGCTGGTCATCGACGGGACGGGGGTGAGCATGCGGGAGCTGATGCTCCCCATAGCCCGGCACCAACCGCTCGTGCTGGTGGCGCGGGGGATCGACGAGGAGGTGCTGGCGACGCTGGTCGCCAACCGGAAGAGCCTGGCCATGCCGCTGGCGGCCGTGATCACCGATCTGATTCCGGAGGTCGCGGACCTGACCGGTGCCTCGCCGGTGTCCGTGGCGGATCTCAGGGCCGGATATCTGCCGGCCGGGCATCTCGGGCACGCCACCCGCTGGGTCACCGACGGCACCCGCACCTGGATCGAACCCCACCCACCCCTGGTCGGGACGACGTAGGCAAGTGGATCCTTCCAGGGGTTGATTCCACTCCCACGGGCATTGAACATGGGGGTGTGTCGCCAAATGCTCAACATTCCTCCGGGGTTCCTGACCTGAGCCGCTACGGCTGGCTGGCCGTGGCGACGGCCCTCGCCACCATCCTGCTGAAAGCGGGGGCCTGGTTGGTCACCGGATCCGTGGGGCTGCTGGCCGATGCCGCCGAATCCCTGGTCAACCTGGCCGCCGCCATCGTGGCGCTGATCGTGCTGAAGGTGGCGGCCAGACCTGCCGACGCCAACCACAATTTCGGTCACACCAAGGCCGAGTACTTCTCGGCGGCCGTGGAGGGCGTGATGATCTTCGTCGCCGCGATCTCCATCGTCGTCCTCGCGATCCAACGGCTGTTCGTCCCGCAGCCCCTCGAATCGCTGGGGATCGGCCTGGTGATCTCCGTGGCCGCATCCATCCTCAACGGTGTCGTTGCGTCGGTGATGATCAGGGCCGGGAAACGCCACCGCTCCATCACACTCAGGGCCGACGGCAAACACCTGATGACCGATGTGTGGACCTCGGTCGGTGTGCTGGTGGGGATCGCGCTGGTCTGGGTGAGCGGCTGGGGATGGCTCGACCCCGTGATCGCCATCGCGGTGGGCGTCAACATCCTGTTCACCGGCTACGGCCTGCTGAAGGAATCGACCGAGGGGCTGATGGATGTGTCCCTACCGGAAGAGGACAACGAACGACTGCGGGCAATCCTGACCAGCAGGGCCGGGGCCGGGGTTGCCTTCCACCAGATGCGCACCCGGGTCTCCGGGGCCCGGCAGTTCATGGACTTCCACCTGCTCGTCCCGGACGACTGGAGCGTCAAACAGGGCCACGATTTCCTGGAGGACCTCTCCGAGGAGATCGTCGCCGAGTTCCCGCGGATGAACGTCACCGGACACATCGAACCCATCAACGATCCCCGCAGCTACGCCCACGAGGGCATCTGAGCGAACCATCCCACACCACTCCGTGCACCGGCCGAGGGCAGGCACCCCGGCGCGATGATCGGGCCGGGGCCTTGGATCGGGGCGGTTGGTTCTGCGTTTCTATCAGGGGGTGATGCGCAGCTGTCCCGCCGGCTGGCGGAGACAGGAACCCGCCCTCCGGGCACGTTCGTCGACGATGTCGATGATCCGAGCCGCGGCCTCCTCCAGGGCGAGCCCCGTGGTGTCGATGATCGGCGCCCCCAGCCGCTTCTGAACGGCACCCACCTCGTCCAGTTCGTCGAGGATCCGTCCCAGATCCGCGTAGCCGTCCCGGGTGCCGAAACCACCCAACCCCTGTACGCGGCGCGACCGGATCTGCAGCAACCGCTCGGGGTCTATCGTCAACCCGACGATGCGCCAGCGCTCGATCCCGAACAGCTCCTCGGGTGGCCGGATACCGGGCACCAGGGGAACGTTGACCGTTTTGTAGCCCAGATATCCCAGGTAGATCGACAGGGGGGTCTTGCCGGAACGCGACGCCCCGATCAGGCAGATGTCGCACTCCCGGAGCGCAGCAGGTATGGCCCCGTCATCGTTGCGGATAGCGAACTCCATCGCGGAGATCCTCACGAAATAGTCGGCCTCCACACCCACGGGACGCATGGGAACCTCGTCGGCGGCGTGACCGGAGATCTGCTCCAGAGCGACCAGGGCGTCGCCCATCAGGTCGGTGTAGGGGATCGCGAGATCCTTGCAGGCGTTGATGACCAGGCTCCGCCGCTCGGCGTTCACCAGGGTGAAGAACACGGCGATCCGCTGGTTGGCCCGCTCCCTCAGGGTGCCCAGCGCCTTCATCATGGCATCCAGTTTTCCCAGCCGGGGGTGCCTGATGATCTCGAAGTGCGCATCCGGGAACTGGGCGCGGGCGGCCCGGGCCAGCCGCACCGCGGTCTCCCCGGTCGAGTCGGCCAGCACGTGGATCTCCAGGTTGCCGTCGGTCATGGGCAAACCGTAGCGGACCGGCCAGGGGTCGCGCCCGCGACGCCCCTCACCCCTGTTTGACGACGATCTCGTTCACGGTCCCCATGTAACGGCCCGAGGAGACCTCCGGCAGCTTGGTGAGGTAGACCAGCACGTAACGGCTGGTGACCTCCTCGGAGGGTTCCAGGACGGCCTGCTCCGAGGTGTCCTCGGCCGTGGCCACCGTCCTCCACTGGGCCTGGCGGTCCATGGGGGCCCTGTCGGTGGCCTCCTTCTCCGGGACCCGCAGCTCGACGGTCTCACCGGCCGCGGCGAAGGTCACCTCGACCTTCCCGAGCTTGACGGGTTTTCCGAGGTCGAGCACCAGGCCGACGCCCGGTTTCTCCCCACCCATCTTGGGATTGCCCCGGTACTGCATGGTTGACCAGCCCGTGCCGGGGTCGCCGTCAATGGCGTTTTTCACCTGGTCCGGGTGCTCATCGCCGCTGCCGTTGTCGGCCCGTGGATCGAAATCGGTGATGATGGCCACGGGAATGACGGTGCCGGCCTCCGGGGCCTCCTGCGACTCGCTGGTCGTTGGGGTGGATGAGCTGGAACCGGGGGCCTCGGGTCTCGGGCCGATGCTGTTGATCGCGACCACGATCAGGGAGATCACCAAAGTGGCGACCGCCGCCACCAGCACGACCCAGAGCAGGGGCCTGCCCTCGTAGGTGCTCTTGGCAGACTTGACGTCCTCCACGGCGCTGGTCTCCACGACCCGTTGGCTGGGTTGCCGGACCACCGCCGGCTGTACCTGCGTCGCGGTGGAGTCGAGGACCATGGGGGGCGGCATCGATTCCAGCGGGGTGGGTCGCAGGTGGACCGGGATGGGGTTCTGCGGCTGCCTGACCCGGGCCTCCAGGTCGGGGGAGGCGTCCGCCGTCCCCAGCACCGATGCGAGCGCCGAGGCCAGTTGGGAGGCGGTCGTGATCCGGCTCTCCGATGCCGCCGTCTGCCGGGCCAGGGCCGCCGCGCAGATGCGGTCCAGGGCCGGGGAGACCCCGGGGGTCACGGAACTCATCGGGGCGATCTCGCCGCCGACGACCGGGGCTGCGGGAAGATCCCGGGTCTCCCCACCCGGCCAGCGCAGCACCAGCATCGCGTACAGCAGACTGGCGAGTCCCCGCACGTCGGCGGCCTCGCGGTCGCTCCACTTCACCGACGAGTTCGGGTGGAAACCGGCCTCGACCCCGAAACCGACCAGCTTCACGGCCCCGAGGGTCGTGATCACCACGTTGTCGGGGGTCAGCTGTTCATGGAACAGTCCTTGGCCGTGCAGCGAGGTGAGGGCATCCGCCAACTCCCGGACCACCCACGCGGCCTCCAGGGCGCTGAGCGGGCCGTGTTTCAGCAGATTGGTCAGGGAGCTGCCGTGCGCGTACTCGCAGACGATGTAGCCACCCAGCCCGCGCGGGTCGTTTTCCAGGTTGACCGCGTCCAGCACCCGCAGGAAACGGGAATCGGTGGCTATCGCACCCTTCCGGGCCGCCTGCAGCAGATCCGTGGTGCACGGGCTGTCCTCGGGGATGACATGCGCTATGACGTCGCGGGAGAGCACCAGGTCATGGGCGCGCCAGGTTTCGATGCCGTCCCGGACCATGATCAACTCATCGATGCGGAACCGCGTGGAGAGCAGGTCGCCGGTGCTCATCAGCCGCCGCCCCGCGGTCAGCTCATCGGCCCCCGAGAACATCGAGGGTTCATCCGGGCCCACGATCTGGGCCTGCATGCTCGCGGTGTCCGGAGATGTGGGGGAGGTGGATGGCGGGGTGTCCCGCACGGCAGGGCTGACCCGGGTCTCCAGCATGTCGTCGGTGGATTCCGGGGCGAGGTTGCCCACCAGGCTCGGTAGTTCGAGGGCCGCCGCCATGGATTCCTCCGGAATGCGGGCGGCGTTCCAACCGTTGAAGGTGCCGTCGGCGATGATCGTGTGCAGGCCAGTTGGCATGAGGTCGTCCACCAGGGCGGCCGCGGTGGCGGGTTCCGCGCCGATGGTGGGGATCTGCGGGAGCGACGGCTCCTTCCCGGGCTCCTCGTCCCCCGCGGGCCCGGATGCCTTGCCACGCCCGAGACGGGAACGGATCATGTCGCCGAGACTGGCGAGCTCCCGGACCTTCAGCACCTTTCCCACCGCCAGGAAACTGGCCCCGATGATGCAGCCCCCCAGACACAGGGCCAGCAGCGGGCCGACAATCCCACCGGGGAGCGCATCCAGGATCAGGCTGGACAGGAACCACGCCACCAGGGCACCGATGCCCGCTCCGATGCCCAGGCGGGCGACGTGCATCAGGAGATCCCGGCCGTTCAGGTGGGGTATCTTCCGTTTGAGCTGGCGCCAGCTGAGCTGGACCCCCACCAGGTAGGCGAGGGAATAGGACACGGCGAGCGCCGTTGCGGTCAGGTCGGGGTTGTTCACCAGGTACACCAGCAGCAACGCGCCCCCGGCGTTCACGCCACCTATCACGAGCTGCAGCCGGAACGGGGTGCGGGTGTCCTCCAGCGCGTAGAAGGTGCGCAGGCAGATGAACTGCACGGTGAACGGCACCGTGCCCAGGGCGAAGGCCCCCAGCGCCCAGGCGATCAGGTTGGCGTCGCGGCTGCCCTGGCCATGGCCGAACAACAGGATCGCCATCGGCTCGGAGAGCGCCAGGAACACCATCGAGGCCGGTACCAGAGCCATCAACGACAGTCGTGTGGTCTTGCGCGCCTCGGCCGCGACACCTTCGAGGTCCCCCGCCGCGGCCAGCCGGGAGGCGTTGGGCAGCATGGCGGTGGCCAGCGAGACCGTGATCAGGGAGTGCGGCATCATCCAGATCAGGCTGGCGTTGCCGTAGACGTTGGAGCCGCCGCCGGTTCCGGCGGCCGTCGCCGAGGTGGCCAGGCGGTTCACCAGCATCAGCACGGCCTGGTTGATGAGCACGAAACCCAGGGTCCACTTCGCCAGCTGGAAGGTCTTGCCCAGCCCCACTCCCCGAAGGTCGAAACGCGGCCTGAACCGGAACCCCACCTTCTTCACGAACGGGACCAACACCAATGCCTGGGCGGCGATCCCGATCGTGGAGCCGATTCCCAGCAGCAGTATCTGCTCGGTGGTGAACGCGCCTGAATGGTCGCCGCCGGCGCCCCAGATCACCAGGTAGAAACCCAGCACGATGATGGAGATGATGTTGTTGGCGATCGGCGCCCACATCATGGGGCCGAACTGGTCCCGGGCGTTGAGCACCTGCCCCAGCATCGTGTAGACACCGTAGAAGAAGATCTGGGGGAGGGTGCAGTAGGTCAACGCCACCATGGAGGCGTACTGGCTCTCCAGGTCCGGGGCACGCCAGGAATCCGACGAGTAGAGGAACGTGATCAGCGGGGCGGCCAGGGTCAGGAGCACGGTCACCACGCTGATGGCCAGCATGAACGCGGTCATGATCCGGTTCGTGAACGCCTCGCCGCCGTCCTCGTCGTGACGAATGGCGCGCACGATCTGCGGTACCAGAACGGTGTTGACGGCACCGCCCACGAACAGGATGTACATGCCGTTGGAGATCGTGCTGGCCAGCGACAGGATGTCGGCCTGCCTGGTGCCGTTGCCCAGGATGAAGGCCACCAGCATCGTCCGCAGGATCCCGAGGCCCCGGGAAACCAGCGTTCCCGCCGCCATCAGGGCGCTCGCGGAAAGCAATTTGCGGCTGCTGCTCACACCGCCATCGGCACTACTGCTCACGACTCTCCCTGGCTCGTTCCCTCTGCACCGCCCTGATACGCAGGAATGTGCCTCCGACCACTACTGCACCCGAGATGACGATGATGATCCAGCCGACTCGCCCGAGGCCGGTTGCCGTGATCTCCACCGGCACCACCGAACCGAACGCGGTTCCCTGTTCCGTCGTCAGCTGGGCACGCACGATCACGACCCCGTTGGATGTGGTTGACGGGGAGACGCTGACCGTCCGGTGCTCGCCGGGGCCGAGGGTGACCAGCTCGGAGGGCGCGACCCGGATCCGGTTGGGGGAGTCGCTGACGAACTGCACCCGCACCTTCACGGTGATGGGAAGCGGATTGTTGATCGTCACGGGGAAGTTGTTGGTGTCGGAGCCCATCACGAACTGGCTGGCGGCGCTCAACCGGATCATGGACGGGGCCAGTTTCTCGCTCGGGGTGGCGCCGACGAATTCCATGGCTTCCTGTTCGGAACGGAAGGCACTGTTGAAGGCGCGCGTGGCGGTGGCCGCATTCAGCGCGGTGCGGTCGGTTCCCGTCAGTTCCTCCAGGAGCTGGGTGGAGTCGAATATGCCCTGCACCTGGGAACGCAGCCCGGGCCACGGGGTGATCTGCTCCGTCGGGGTTCCGTAGCGCGCCTGGTCGCTGGGTTCGGGGAGGGGAGCGATGGTTTCGGCGCCTGCCAGGAGGTCCGCGCGGCTGATGTTCGCGACCTCGCGGACCATGTGGATCGGCGGCGAACCGCCCAGCAGTTCCTCGGCCAACCGGCGCCCGGAGATCTGCGCATCTGTGAGGGTGCTTCCGGGGCCGATACCGGGCAGGTCAGTGGAGGACACCCGCAGGGCGTGGGCCCTGACGCTGTGGTTCGTGGTGGTTATCTCCCCGCTGGAGGTGAAGTTGTTCCCGAAAACCTTCCGGAAACCGTGGAGGGCCAGCGTCAACGTCAGGTCCTGGGAGTCGTTCCCGCCCAGATCCGCGGCCAGGGGGGCGTCGGCTATGGCGCCCAGATCCGCGGCCTTCAAGGCGGTTTCGGACCACCCCAGGGCGGCCTCGAAACTTTTCAGGTCCCCGGCGGCGTGCAGCCGCGCCAGGTCGGGGTTCCCGAACGGCAACCGCATCACCCGGCCCGTGCTGATCAGGTCGTTGATTCGTTTCACGAAGTTGCTCGCGGCCTCGCTCGGGGGGGCCGCCTGACCGGCGACGGTGTGTTCCCCGGCCAGCGCCTGGGCCTCGACCAGCAGGGATGGATCCAGTAGGGTGTAGACCCCCGGTTTCTCGGCGGCCGCCAACAAATCGGACAATTCCCCCACGAGCCTGGATTCGAGGGAGTTGTCCTGGAAGTCGGTGCCGTCGAGCAGGGTCGGCCGGGTGGCGAGTTTCACGACGGTTGAGACCTGCAGCGGTTTCTTGGCGGCGACGGCGAACACCCTGCCGCGGCCCACCGTCACGGGATCCCGCCTGGTGGAGTTGGAGCGGACCTGGACGCCGAGCATGTGGACGGAGTCCGTCTTCGATGCCAGGGCGAGTTCCCCGATGGTCGCGGTCACCGTGAATTTCACCGATGCGCCGGGGGTCAGATCACCCAGTTCCTGATAGTTCTCCTTGGAGTTCGTGACCCGTTTCCCCGGAGGCTGTGAGGGTTCGGATGTGAGCGCCTGCACGAGTTCGTCGTGTTCCGTGATCGCTCTGGTCGAGCGCCAGAAGTGGACGCTGGCGTTTTCCACGGCCTGATCGGTGTTGTTGCGTACCGTGCCGGTCATGGTGATGCGCTGATCCGGCTGTGACTGGTCCAGCAGCTGCGGGGAGAGCGACTCGATGTTCACATCGAGGTTTCCATCCGCCCGGGAGGGGGTCGCGACGAAGCCGACGGCCACGGCTGCCAGCAGCAGCATCCAGGTCACCAGCCTTCTCATCACCGGGCCATCGTAATAGGAGGTCCCGCCCAATCGGGAGGTTGTGGCCGAGATGCATCGACGAACCGCAGTCGGTAATGTTCATCGAACACGACAGGGGAGCGCAGCTGCGCTGAGAGTGCGGGCAACCGCAGACCCTCGAACCTGAACCGGCTAGCACCGGCGTAGGGAGTCGGGAATCTCCGGTCGCGGCTGGCGTGCCCGCCGCGACCTCCCTGAGGAAACCGGAACAACCCGGAAAACCACAGGAGTTGACATGACTGGAACCGCCAGGACGATGAGGACACAGCTGGCGGCGGGAGGACCCGCCGCTTGGCGTTCCGTGGATCTCGTGACCGTTGCCATTCTCGGCGTGGCGTTGGGTGTCGCGTTCTGGGGCTGGGACCTGCTGCTGTATCCCGCGGTGTCCGCGGCGCTCAACACGGTCTTCCCGCCCCTGTCGAGCCTGACCCTCGGGGTGTGGGTGCTGCCGGCGGTCGTGGGCGGGCTCGTGGCGCGCCGCCCCGGAGCGGCCCTGCTCTGCGAGATCGTGGCCGCCACCGTCGAGGCGTTGCTGGGAAACCAGTGGGGGCTGAACGTGATGATCTCAGGAGCGCTGCAGGCACTGGGGGTCGAGATCATCCTCGCGGTTTTCCTGTGGCGGGGATTCCGCGTCTGGGTGGCGATGCTGGCCGGTACGCTCTCCGCCGTTCTTGAACTGTGCTGCTGGGAATGGTGGGTCTACCAGGGCGAATACACCTTCGGCATGAAGCTGGTGGCCCTCGGATGTGCCGTCGGTTCCTGCATCGCGATCTCCGGTCTCGGGGGCTGGCTCCTGGTCAGGGCGATGGCCGCGACCGGGGCGTTGAACGCCTTCCCCGCGGGCCGGGAACACCTGATCCGGCGTGGCTGAGCGGGGCCAGCTGCGGGCGGTCGCGCTGACCTGGCAGCCCCTGGGGGCCGATCACCCGCTCCTGAACGGTGTGGATCTCGAGATCGGGGCGGGGGAGAGGGTTCTGCTGGCCGGGGTCAGCGGGGCGGGGAAATCCACCCTGCTGCGGGCCTTCGCCGGGGTGTTGGAGGATCACACCCCGGGGGAGCTCACGGGTGAGGTGACTGTTGGGGGGCTTCCGGCGGCCGCGGGTCGCGGCGACATCGGCCTGGTGGGACAGCAGCCCTTCGATTCGGTCGTCGCCGAGACCGTGGGGCGTGACGTCGCCTTCGGGCCGGAGAACCTCGGCCTGCCGGTCGCGGAGATCCACGGACGGGTCGCCGAAACACTGGAACTGGTTGATTTTCCCTTTCGCCCCGGACATCCGACGGCGGCGCTGTCGGGTGGGCAGGCCCAGCGACTGGCGCTGGCGGGGGCACTGGCCATGAAACCCGGTGTGCTCCTCCTCGATGAACCGGGGGCGATGCTCGACGCCCCCTCGGCCGCCCGGCTGCGGGAGGCGGTCAACGACGTGGTCACCCGCACCGGCGCCACCCTGGTCGTCGCCGATCACGACATCGCAGGCTGGGAAGGGATCGTGGAACGGCTGGTGGTGATCGACTCGGGACGCGTTCTCGCCGACGGTCCCTTCGGGGAGGTTCTGGGGACCATGGGCGCCCGCCTCCTCGAACTGGGGCTCTGGGTTCCGGGGGCACCCGACCCGGAACCCGTCGCCGTCGACCTCGGAGGGAACACGTCCCGGGAAACGGGGGATGCCATGGCCCGGGCCCGGGGAATCACGGTTGACCGGAGGCCACCGCTGACTCTGAGGAGCACCCGGGAGGACGAGCCGCGGCGGGTGCTGCACGACGTCGATGCGGAGCTGCGGCAAGGAGAACTGGTGGTTCTCAACGGCGACAGCGGAGCGGGTAAGTCCACCCTGCTGGCCGCGCTCCTGGGAACGCTGCCCGTGGCCTCGGGAGAGGTGAGGATCGGCGGTGACGATCCGGCGTGCCTCACCTCGCGGCAGCTCGCGTCGAGAGCGGGCTGGGTCCCGCAGTTCGCGGAGGGCCTGGCGGTGGGGGACACCGTGCTGTCCTCCCTGACCGCCACCGCCCTGGCCCTGGGACAGCCACGAGATGACGCGGAGGACCGGGCCCGGCGGCTCCTGGCGGCGGTGGGACTCGACGGCATGGAGGATCGCCATCCGTTGAGCCTGTCGGGCGGGGAACAGCGACGCCTGGCCGTCGTCTCCTCGGTGCTCCACGCACCCGGGGTCCTCCTGGCTGACGAACCCACCGTGGGGCTGGACCGGGTGACCTGGGCCGCGGTGACGGGTGTCCTGCTCTCGGCCCGGGAAGCCGGCACCGGGGTGCTGGTCGCCACCCACGACGCCGCGTTGACGCGCCTCGCGAACCGACGGATTCACCTGCCCTCGCCGCCCAGGGACGGGGAGGAACGCTCCCCTGGGACCCGGGAAGGACCAGAACCCGGGAGGCCGCTGGAAAGGACCGGGCCGCTGTCCCTGCTGCTCGGGGCGGTCATCCTCACCGCATCAGGGGTCATGGCCGGGGGGTTGCTGCCCCTGACGATCGGGGTGGCCGTCCTGGTGGTCACGGGAATGGTGCTGCTGCGGTTCCGGTTCCCGCCCGGGCGGCTGGTGGCCCCCGGCATCGCCATCGCATCCATCGCCTGGTCCAACTGGTTGCTCTCCGATCCCCGCGCCGTCGAACCCGCGCTGGTGGCCGCCCTGCGGGTGGCGTTCATCGTGCTGCCCGGTGTGGTGGCCGCATCGTTCCTGGAACCCACGGCCCTCGGGGATCACCTCGGGAGGCTGCTGCGGATGCCGTCTCGTCCCGTCCTGGCGGTGGTCGCGGCTCTCCGCCGGCTCGACGGGTTCGCGGAACTGTGGCAGGAGATCTCGCGGGCACGGCGGGTCCGTGGTGTCGGTCCGGGCCGTTCCCCGGTCAGCAAGGCGCGCGAGTGGGGGGCGCTGTGTCTCGCGCTGCTGGTGGAGTCGGTCAGGCAGGCCGGGAGGTTGACGATCGCCATGGACTCGCGAGGCTACTCGGCCCCGGGCCCCAGAACCTGGCTCGGGGAGGCCGTGTGGGGCCGCAGGGACACCGGGCTGGTGGTGATCGCCGCATCGCTGGCCGTCATGCCCCACCTGCTCGGAGCACTGATCTGACCCCTCCCGGGGCGGTCATCCGACGCTGGATCGTTCCCGGCGGGGTCCCTGACGGCAGGCCTGGAGGGCCCCTTGGATCATGCGCACCGAATCCGGTTCGAGGTCCCGCCCCGAGGCGCGTGCCGACCGCGTGAGCTGCAACACCTGCCGGTCCACCTCGGCCCGGTCGCCGCGCTGGGCGAGCGATCGGATCCGCCTCACCACCAGGGGTTCCACTTCCCCTGCGGCGCGGATTCCCTGGGAGATGGCCCAGTCGGCCAGCCCGTGTTCCCAGCGGGCCGTGCAACGATCCGCCAGCACCGCAGCGGCATCGACGATCATGCTCACCATGTCGCTGCGCATCTGCTCCGCCCAGCTCCACTGGAACTCGAAACTCCCCAGCGGGGTTCCCCGGACCAACGCCAGCGCCTCCGCCAGCAGCGATTCGCTGGCCCGGTTGACCCCACCCGCGAGCAGCGACTGGAACTTCTCCCAGTCACTCGAGACGGAGGCGGCGAGCCGGATGTGCCCGGAGTAGGCGTCGGGCAGGTGTTCCCCCTCCGGGCCACGGCCCAGCCAGCCGCGCAGCCTGGACATGTTGGAGCGCCTGGTGCTCTCGGCGACCATCAGCGACTCCCGCATCTGGGTGGGGGTCGCTCCGGGATTGGAGAGCAGCCATGCGCAGCATTCGAGGCAGCGCCCGGCGGCCCGGGCAGGTCGCGGCCCGTCGCAGGCCACCAGGTCCACCTCCCCCAGGAGAAGCAGCGTCGGGGAATGAGGTTCGGCGGCCATGGGTGGATCCTTGACGGGGCCGCTGCCGGGCAGCGGGTTTTCATCGGGGGGAAGGGGATCGTCGCGCCACCAGGGGGCGGGCTCCGAGTCCGGTGCGATCGAGGAGGCGAACAATTCGACCAGCGCATGGCGGGCCGGTCCCGGGATGAGCTGCGGCTCGAACTCCTCCCCGGAGTCCAGTGACGCGGCCCGCGTGTCCCGCAACTCCAGGCGACTTCCCGGAGCGGGGGGATGTTGCCGGGTCGGGGCCATCACGCTGACCCCGACCCGGCCGAGTTCGAGAGCCCGGGTGACGCGGACCACCTGCTGGGTGTTGAGGGAATCGCAGAAGATGAACACTGTGGGGGCGAACCCGGTGGCCCGGTCCGGATCCGAACGCGCGGCCGTGAGCGGGTCCGAACCGAGCGCCACGCGGCGACCGGCGCAGAGCCGCTCCAGCTGCGCCAGTGCCTCATCGGTGGACGGGAGAACCGTGAGACGGGGATCGTCGACGGCCTCCGCCCAGGTTTCCCGCGGATGGGCCGCGACCACGTCGACCTCGGACGACCACGGCGCACACAGCAGGCTGGTCCAGGCGCCGGCCGCCATTCCCAGGACCTCCGGTTGGGGCCCGGAGAGCCACAGGCAGCGGCTCTCCTCCAGGGTGATCCAGACCTCCTCCTCCCCGCGCCAGCCCAGCAGGACGCAGGTGGGGGACAGGTCGGCGGGACCGACGGTCCCAGGCTGTGTGCCGCGCCGCCCCAGGGCAGTCCAGAAACGTTCCAGCGGGGCTGGGACGGGAAGGGAACGCCGCCCGAGGGGACGGGCGTGCAGGGCGTTCCTGCGGCGCAGCGACAGACCTGTGATGACCCCCGCCGCCAACAGCCCCCCGATCGGCCCGAGGTAGCGGGACAGGTCGGGGTGCTCCGCCACGGAAGGGGCCCCGGCATCAGGTCCGGGATTCCCGGCCGGGGACGGGGAGAGCGAGGGGATGGATGTTGTATCCGGTGAGGGCATGGGCACGGGAACTGGTTCCGGGGTGGGGGCTGGTTCGACGGTGGCGGGTGGCTGGGCGGGATGCGGCTGTGCGTCCGGGGTGGCCACGTCCGCCCCGGGCAGGGTGAGCACCCAACCGGTGTCGATCTCATCGGGATCGGAGATCCGGTCCCGGTTGGCCTCGTGAAGCTCGGGCCAGCGTTCGGGATCCCCGAGATGCTGCTCCGCCAGGCGCCAGAGGGAATCCCCCCGCTCGACCCTCACCGTCATGGGCAACCGGAGGATCGTTCCCGGGGGAGGTGGATGGTCGATGTCGATCCCCGGGTTCGCGGCCACCAGCTGGCGCCATCTCTCCCCGGCACCGAGCTCGCGCGCCGCGATGTCCCACAGCTCGTCGCCCGGCTGCACCTCGTACTCCCGCCACCCGGAGAGTTCCTGCTGGGTGGTGCCGGGGGGCGTCACGGGGTCCTCGGGTCGGATCTCGGCCGGGGCCGTGATCGCCGCCGGCGCACTGGATGGGGACGGGGAGGCGTTCGCGGTCAACAGCGGGGACATGGCGGCCGCCACCAGCAGTGCTACGGCGGGACGGAGCCAGCCCGTGCCCGGCACACGGAACCGGATCCGGCCCCGCGAGACGGTGTGCAACAGCTCACCTGCGGTGGTCAGGGCGAGCATCGCCCAGGCCAGCCAGCCCGCCAGCGAAAGCACTCCCAGCGTGACCCGGCCATCATCGGGACGCAGGAGCACGTTTCTCCAGTCGACCGCCATCAGGTCGGCCGGCCGGCCCCAGCAGAGCAGCAGCCAGGGTACGCCCAGCAGCAGGGCGACGAGCAGTAGGGCGGCGGCGATGGCCGTTGCGACTCGTCTCACGCTGGGATTCCTTCCTGAGGGTTCGGTGTTTGGATTCACTGGGGAAGGTTCGCCTCCACGAATTTCCTGATCACGCTGACCACGAGCAGTGCGATGGCCACGGCCCCCGCCAGGAGAATGGCGTTCTCCGTGGACTGTGACAGCCCGCGTTCGTCCCGTCGGGGCGGGAACAACAGGTTCAGTTGCTGCTGGAGGAGGATCAACAGGGGGGACATGGTTCCTTCTTCCCTTTCTGGTTTCACTTTGGGCGGTGGAGCATCGTGAACTCCGTTTTCCACAGGTTTTCTCATGCCGGTTCTCAAAGGCCGACGAGGATGAACAGCGGCGGGATGATGAAACCCAGGCCGAGAATCAACGCGGGCAGGGTCATCCAGATCGTCAGGGCCTCGGTGTCGGCCTGGGCCCGTGAGCGTTGCTTCGCCAGATGCCCCTCCCGGAGTTCCCGGACCCTGGCCAGCAGGGTCTCGGCAAGTGCCGCCCCCTGCTCCTCGAGGCGCATGATGTCGGCGAAATCACCCAGCTCCGGTATGTCCCAGTCATCCGCGATCCGGTGCAGTTCCCGCCACGGGGTGGTCTGCTCCAGCCGGCACCGTTCAAGACCGGCCGCCATGCGGCGGAACAGCGGCGCGTCGGAAATGGTTGCCGCCTGGGTGACGGCCTGGGTGGCGGAGGCATTGGCCAGACGCTCCAGGGCGACGAGGTCGAAGAAAGTGTGAACCGCCTCGGAGGTGCTCCTGCGCACCTGCCGGGATGCCCTGGACAGCTTCAGGTCCGCCAGGAAATAGCCGCAGACTCCCAGGACCGGGCCCAGGAGCAGGGGTGTCGGAGTCGTGGGGTTCCCCAGGATCAGCTGCATGACGAGCCAGATCGCGGGGGCGAGCAATCCCGTCACGGAAAGCACCAGCTTCTCCGCGAAGAAGTCGGCGACGCTCCTTCCCGACAACATGAGAAGCCGTTGCTGGTTGTGTGTGATCGGCAACCGGAGGGTGCCGTGCAGCCACTCGCCGGCCGCATCCAGGCCTCGCCGCTCCGGACGCGTCTCCCGCACCTCGGGAACGACCCCGTCCAGGGCGGCGAGGGCATCGGCCAGGCGGATGGGGGCTCGCAGGGCGCCGATGACGACCAGGAGGACACCGGCTCCGGTCACCATCCCCGCCACCATGAGAGGCCCCAGGATTCCCATCTCAGTTCCCCCTCAGGAAACGGGCGGCCGGTTTCGGGAGGGTCCTGCGACGCAGTATCAGCAGCGACCCCATGTAGAGGACGACCAACACCAGTGCCAGGAACTGCCCGGTGGATGTCCCGTAGGGGGCGAAATAGTCCGGGGACAGCCACCCGACCACGACGAGGATCGCGAACGTGATGCCCACGACCTGCCGCACGACGGCCCGGGGTTTGGCCCGTTCCGCCGCGATCTCACGCAGGGCGCGCAACCGCAGCTGGGTGTTCTCCGCCAGTGCGGCGAGCATGGCCCGGGCGCCGATCCCGCCCCGCGAGGAAGCGATCGCCAGGGCCGCCAGCACCCCGTCGGCGTCGGAGGAGTCGAGCTCGTCGGCCATCGCGATCAGGGCGTCCCGGGTGCTCCAACCCAGGTCGAGTCGCGCGACGACCCGGGCCACGGGGGTGGTCAGTACCGGGGGAACCTGTCCCCGGGTGGCGATGATCGCGTCCCGGATCGATTTCCCGGTCGCTATCGAGGGCCCGAGGAAACGCAACCAGCGGTCCAGGGCGGCGAGGATCTCGACCTCCGGGTTCGGTGGTTCGCCAAGCAGATGGGGGATCCCGAGCAGCACCAGCGGAACCAGGACCACCGCCGCCAGCCAGCCGGTCCAGACCCCGGCCACGAGACCGGCACTCACGCAGAGAACCACCCAGAGCCGGCGTCGCGCACCCATGGCCCGCCAGCGGGTCACCACCCTCGCCGACCACGGTTTGGAAGTCGGGGCATCCGGTACCTGGCGCATCAGCCCCGCCGCCATCAGAATCACCCCCGCGACCAGCATGGCCCCGCTTCCTGCGGCGATCAGCGGTCCCATGACGCCCCCCGGAAAGCCGAGAGCTCGGCCGACATCGTGGCCTCCGGCTGGAACAGCGGATCCGGGTCGGAGCGGTAGACGAGGTGGGTGCTGGGGCGGTTGTTCTCGACGGCCCCGGTCAGCTGCCGCACCTCGCTGACGAAACGCCGCCTGAGACCGCCGCGCCAGGTGTCGTCGCGCAGGGTCACATGGACGATGAAATTGATGTTGTGGGCGATCTGCCGCATCGCCTCCTCGATGCTCAGCACCCCGCCCAGCGCGACGCGGGCCGCCAGGCGGTCGATGGTGGATGCGGCGGAATGCGAGTGGGTGGTCGACAGGGTGCCGGCGCCCGCCTGCATCGCCTCGAACATCGCCCCCGCCTCGGCGCCCCGGACCTCCCCGACCACCAGCCGGGACAGGTTCTGCCGCAGCGCCTCGGGAATGAGATCCGCCACGGTCCACTCCCCGACGTGCCGGTCACCCTGCTGCTCCCCGAGACCCACCTTCGCCTGGAGGGCCAGCACGTTGCGCCGCCCGGGTTGCAGATGGGTCAGCAACTCGTAGTCGGTCTCCAGGGTCCCGAACCGTTCATTCGGCGGGATCTCCGCTATCAGGGCACGCAGCAGGGTGGTCTTCCCCGCCCCCTGGTCCCCGGAGATCACTATCGACTTGCGGGCCAGCACGGCCTGGGAGAGGAGCCGGGCCACGGGAAGGGGCAGCATGCCGTCGTCGACCAGTTCCTTCAACGTCACCGAGGTCAGTGTGTGCTGGCGGATGATGACGGAAGGCCGGTGGCTCAGACCGAACCCGATGGCGTGCAGCCGGAAACGGCTGCCGAGCGCCAGGGTCATCGTCGGGTGGGCGTCGTCGAAGGGGCGTGGGGGATTGGCGGTCTCCCCGAGGAACCGGACGGCCTCGATCAGTTCCTCATCGGAGTCCGCCACGGGGGGATGGGGTTCCCGGTGCCCGTCGCCGTACTGGATCATCACCGAGTCCCAGCCGGTGATCTCGATGTTCTCGGCCTCCGGGATGCTCAGGACCGGACTCAGCCGTCCGTAGCCGAAGATGGCCTGCGCCACGGCCTCCGCGTAACCGGTTTCCAGTTCCATGGGCCACAGCGCCGCACCCTCGTTGCTGAGGCGTTCGGCGTGGGCGTGCACCACGGCGCGGATGATCGCCCTGCCCTGGGCCCTCCGGTCCTCCTCGGGCATCACCGTGCCGTGTTCGGTCAGCCAGCGTTCGCTGGCCTGGCCGATCTGTTCGGCGGCCTGCCTGCGAAGCGACACCACGAGCTGCCAGTCGACATCGGAGCTCGGTTGGCACTCCTCCTCCTCGAGGAACCGGTGACGAGGTGCTGCACGGGGATGCCAGTCGGAGGTGGCGAGGGCGGCGAAGGCCCCAGACAGGCTGGGAGGTTTCGATGCGTCGCTGGTCACAAGGCGCCCCCTTGGAGTAGTTCACGTCTGAGGGCCCTGGCGCGTGCGAGTCTTTGTGTGAGGTGCAGTGCCGCCACCCGGTACGAGCCGAGGAGCGGCGAGTTGTTGAACCTCCTGGGCGGTGTCAGGCCGTGGCTCAGCACCCCGGCGGGCCGCGGGTCCCAAGGAATCCGGGCCCAGCAGTCGATCCCGAACTGGGCGGTGATCTCGTGCGCCGAGTAGGGACGATCCGGGCCCACGAGCATCAATCCCAGCGGGCGATCCGCCGGGAGGGAGCTGACCTGTTCCACCAGCAGGGGCAGGTACAGACGCGACGCGGCCAAGGATTTCAGGTTGCTCTGAAGCACGAAACCGATGGCGTCCGCGATTTCCAGCAGCGCGATGGGCAGGCCGTCGCGGCCCAGCCTTCCGGCGTCCACGATGACGTCGATTCCCCGGGATCCCAGATCCGCGAAAGCCTCCGCGAGTTCCGGCCAGATGTGATCGAACAGCCGTACCGCCCCCGGCTGGGCGAAACCGGGGAGGAAACGCCGGCTGATGGTTTCCCCCTCGGTCAGGGCAATGGTCTGCCGGGCCAGTTCCGGTCCGATGTCCCGGGTCTCGCGGTGCAGGCGGGCCAGGGTGGCCAGCCCCCTGCCTCCGAGGTCGAGGCCGCGGAGGTAACCGGCGGGGATGGCTTGCGCCGGGTCGCGGTCGCAGTCGGAGAGCATCACGTCGCCGGGCCAGCATAGGGTGAGACCCAGGGCGGTCGTGGTGATGCCGGGGGCTCCCGGCCCGCCCGTCAGTACTGTCACCGACATCAGGACTCCTGAAGGACGAACAGGGCCACCTGATCCGCTGCGGCGCGGGTGGCCATGAGAGGGGCCTTGTCCGCCGGAAGGCTGATGTCCAGCAGCCAGGTTGCCCCGTCGGGCAGTTTCTCGGGTAGGGCCGCGACCACGGCCTCGGTCATCGGGACTCCATCCTTGAGATCGACCAGCTGGATCCTCTGACCCGGTGCCAGCGGGGCGTTGGGCATCTTCCCGGGACCGAGTTTCAGCCCCATCGTGACGTTTCCCTCGGGAAACGACCTGGCCGCCACGTGCCGCTTGGCGGGGAAACTGCCCGCCGGCAGGTCGAACAGGGCCCGTTTCCCGATCAGGTCTTCCATCTCTCGCGGTTCGATGCCCTCCCACTGGTTTCCCGGAAGCTCACGCACGGTCAGATCGGAGGAGCGGATCTCCTGGCCGCGGGTCACGTCGTTCGCCATCGCCACGGCCTGCCGGTGGCCGGTCGCGCTCGTGTACAAGGCGGTGGCTCCCAGCGCTCCCAGCACGATGAGGAGCACACCCAGGGCGATCAGGCGCGGGCTTCGTCGCGCGCGCAACTGGACTCCCTCGGGTCGGGTGGCGGAGGGTTCGGTCACGTCGTTGTCCCTTTCGTTGTGCCGGAAGACGTAGGGACAGCCGGTCCCAATACAGGAGCTCCCGGGGAACGGCAAATTTCTCCACGCCTTCGCGTTGCCTGAAGTTAACTGGCCTCGGGAGGCGGGCGTGTTGAGTTAACCAAAAATTAACCTCCATCTCCTGTGGGCGGGGGTTATCCGCCGAATCGCCAAATCCCGGCGAATCGAGGAATTGGTGTTCCACTCGGGGCTGAACCCAACTAGGCTGCTGGAGACACTGGGAGCAGGTGCGAATCCGAGTGACACCTCCCCTCCGGAAAGGAAGTGCCGTTGTGAGTTCAGAGTCGACCGCGCGGGTGAGCCTCAGGGCGCCGTTGACCGGCGTCATGGTTCCCATCGAGGACGTGCCGGATCCGGTCTTCGCAAGGAAAATGGTCGGGGACGGGTTCTCCATGGATCCCCTGGAGGGGCGGCTGACATCGCCGGTCCCCGGGGAAGTGGTGGATCTCCAACCTTCCCGCCATGCCGTAACCGTGCGCAGCGCCGAGGGACTCGAGATCCTGATGCACATAGGTCTTGACACCGTCAGGTTGGGGGGCGACGGTTTCCGCACCCACGTCTCCGAGGGGCAGCGGGTGAGCGCCGGTGACCTGCTGATCGATTTCGACCTTGACGACGTCGGCCGCAAGGCCAAGTCGCTGCTGACCCAGGTGGTGGTCACCAACACCGAACTGCTCTCCACCATCACCCCGGTCACGGGCCTGCTCAGCGCCGGAATCGACGAGGCCGCCGTGGTCGAACTCAAACCGCAGGAGGAAGCCACCCAGGAATCGGGAGCCGCCGTCGATGCCGCATCGGACGCCCTCGTGGTGCCGAACCCGACCGGACTCCACGCCCGCCCCACCGCCACGCTCGTGGCCCTCGCGAAGCAGTACCGCTCCGACATCCAGTTGCGCCGCGGCGACGACTCCGCCAACGCCAAGTCCATCGTCGCGATCATGAGCCTCGCCGTCGCCTGCGGTGAGAAGGTCGTTGTCACCGCGCACGGAACCGACGCGAAGGAAGCCGTCGCCGCGATCTCCCAGGGCATTCGGGATGGCCTCGGGGAGGACTGCCCGACCCTGCCCAGCGGTGGCGTCGTCGGCACGGAGGACACCACCCCGATGCCCACCATCTCGGAGCCGGTGGCCGAGACCGCCGGGCCGCGGTCGGGCGACTGGAACCTGCTGCTCGGTGCCTCCGCGTCCCCGGGGCTCGGCATCGGTCGCGTGGTGCAGCTCCGCCACGAGGACATCGTGGTGGAGGAATTTGCCGAGGACCGGCACAAGGAGCGGCGCAAGCTGAACTCCGCCATCGACCGTGCCCTGCTGGACCTGTCCGCCCTGCAGAAACGGATGTCCGAGGAGGCCTCCGAGGAGAAGGCCGCGATCTTCGCGGCCCACCAGGAGATCCTGGGCGACCCCGAGCTGCTCGACCTGGCGGCCTCCGCCATCGACAAGGGCAAATCGGCGGCATTCGCCTGGCGCGGCGCCTTCAACGCCTTCGCGGACCAGCTCGCCGCGTTGAAGAACGAGATCCTCGCGGGCCGCGCCAACGACGTGCGCGACGTCGGGCAGCGGGTGCTCGAGGAACTCACCGGTCAGCGTTCCGAGAAGGGTGAGCTGCCCGAGAACACCATCCTCGTCGCCGAGGAACTCACCCCCTCCGACACCGCGCAGCTGGACCGCAGCCGTGTGGTAGGTTTCGCGACCACCGGGGGCGGCGCATCCTCCCACGTGGCGATCATCGCCCGCTCCCTCGACATCCCCGCCGTCGCGGGCATCGAGGCCAGGGCCCTCGACATCGCCGACGACACCCTCGTGGTGCTCGACGGCTCGAAGGGCACCCTGCGCATGGGGGTCACCGACGAGGAGGTGGCCCGGCTGCGGGAACGGCAGGCCCGGATGGCCGAACGCAAGGCCGTCGAGGAGGCCGCCAAGGACGAACCCGCCGTCACCACCGACGGCCACCGGGTCACCGTGGTTGCCAACATCGGTGGTGTCGACGATGCCGTCGCGTCCATGGACAAGGGAGCGGAGGGTGTCGGCCTGCTGCGCAGCGAGTTCGTTTTCATGGGACGTTCCACCGCCCCCACCGAGGCGGAGCAGACCCAGATCTACACCGACTGTGCGAAGGCCCTGAAACCGGGGCAACCCCTGGTGATCCGGACCCTCGATGTCGGCGGCGACAAACCACTGGCGTACTTGCCCATCCCCGCTGAGGAGAACCCCTTCCTCGGTGTGCGCGGCATCAGGGTCGGCCTGGAACGGCCCGAGGTGCTCCGCACCCAGATCCGCGCCATCCTGGCGTCCGCGGACGCCGGCGCCAAGCTGCACGTGATGTTCCCCATGATCGCCACCATCGACGACTGGCGCAGGGCCAAGCAGATCTTCGACGAGGAACGCTCCAAGGTGGCCGCGTGGGACCGGGTGAGCCTCGGGATCATGATGGAGGTTCCCTCCGTGGCGGTCATGGCCAGGCAGTTCGCGGCCGAGGACGGCTGTGACTTCTTCAGCGTCGGCACCAACGACCTGACCAGCTACACCCTCGCCATGGACCGGGGACATCCCAAACTTGCCAGCCAGGTCGACCCCTGCAACCCGGCCGTGCTGGCCCTCATCGGGCAGGCCGCCAAGGCCCTCCACGAACGCGGGAAATGGCTGGGGGTGTGCGGCGGTATCGCCTCCGATCCGCAGGCGGTGCCGGTCCTCGTCGGCCTCGGGGTCGACGAGCTGAGTTGCTCCATCCCCGCGATCCCCTCGGTCAAGGCGGCCGTGCGCGCCTACGACCTGTCCACCTGTCGCGCGTTGGCGGAGAAGGCCGTCAACTGCGCCACCCCCGCCGAGGTCCGGGCCCTGGTTCCCGTCGACGAATTCTGAGAGGCCAACATGAGTACTGCATCCGAGATCGTGGCCGCCCTCGGCGGACCCGAGAACATCCAGTCCCTGACCCACTGCGCCACACGGCTGCGTTTTGAACTGGTCGACGCCTCCGGGATCGAAACGGGGACGGTCGAATCCATCAAGGGCGTCATGGGGGCGGTTCCCCAGTCGGGAGATCGCTACCAGGTCATCATCGGCGGCGCCGTTGCCACCGTGTTCAACGAGATCAACGCTCTTCCCGAGATGAGCTCCCGCAAACCCATGAGCGATGCGGACGTCAAGGCGGCGGCCCGGTCCAAGGCGCGGGGCAAGGTGGCCTGGCTCGACAACTTCTTCGAGTACCTGTCGGACAGCTTCCGTCCGCTGCTCGGTGTGCTGCTCGGGGCGTCGCTGATCCTCGCCTTCGCGGCCGTGCTGGACGCCTTCGGGGTTTTCGACTTCCAGTCCGAGACCAAGGCCGCCCCGTGGGTTTTCCTCGACGCGATGTGGCGTGGCGTGTTCTACTTCCTGCCCATCGCGGTGGCCTACAACGCATCGAAGAAGCTCGATGTGGACCCGTGGCTCGGCGGGGTCATCATGGGTGCTTTGATGACCCCCAACTTCATCAGCCTCGGCAGCAAGGCCTACACCGAGACCTCGCAGGGCAGCGGCCTCTTCGCGGAGGCACTGAAGTTCGCCGAGACCACCTGCGTGAAGCACCCGGTCCTGGGAACCGAGTCCTGCACCGTGAACATCTTCGGGCTGCCGTTGCAGCTCAACGACTACGGTGGCCAGGTCTTCGTGCCGTTGATCATGGCCGCCGTGCTGGCCTTGGTGTACCGCTTCTGGAAACGGGTCTTCCCGGAGAACGTCCAGATGGTTTTCGTCCCGTTCTTCTCCATGATCATCATGATCCCGCTCACCGCCTTCCTGCTCGGCCCCATCGGTATCTGGGCCGGCTCCGGCATCGGTAGCGGCCTGTCCTGGCTGAACGGAAACGCTCCCATCGTCTTCGCCATCCTGATCCCGATGATCTACCCGTTCCTCGTGCCGCTCGGGCTCCACTGGCCGCTGAACGCCCTGATGCTGCTCAACCTCACGCCCCCCGATCGAGGCGGTCTTGGCTACGACTTCATCCAGGGCCCCATGGGTGTGTGGAACTTCGCCTGCTTCGGCGCGACCGCCGCCGTGCTGGTGCTTGCCTTCCGCGACAAGGACGCCACGATGAAGCAGACCGCATCCGGTGCTCTCATCGCGGGCCTGTTCGGCGGTATCTCCGAACCCAGCCTCTACGGCATCCACCTGCGCTTCAAGCGCATCTATCCGCGCATGCTGATCGGTTGTTTCGTGGGTGGCGTCACGATCGGTCTGCTGAGCACCTTCTTCACGGAGGGAGACATCAGGGGTGTCACCACCGGCGCCTTCGCGTTCACATCGCTGCTGACCATCCCGGTGTTCAACCCGATGTGGATCTACGCCATCTCCGTGGTGGTTTCCTTCACCGTTGCCATGCTCGCGGTCCTGATCTCCGACTACCGCACCCCCGAGGAGAAGGCCGCAGCGCGTCGCGCCGCCGAGCCCGCGGAGGCCGCGGTCGAACCGCGCGTGATCGTCGTCGGTGATGTCGAGACCAACCAGGCCAAGCAGTGGGTCGCCGCACTTGGCGGGGAGGACAACGTGCGTTCCGTCGAGGCCATCGCCGAGACCCGGGTGCGGGTCGAGATCGCCGATGACTCCAAGGTCGATGTCGACGCCCTGAAACGGGCCGGGCTGGCCGCCGCGGTCAAGGTCGGCGACGGGGTCTGGCACCTCGTGGCCGGCCTGGAAGCGGCCCAGTACGCGGAGGGAATGCGCCGGCGGGTGGCTGCCGCCGTGAGCTGACTCCTCCTTCCTGCGAGGCCCCCGGAAAGCCCCGGGGGCCTCGTGCTGTTCCGGGGATCGGTTCCCCGGGCGTCCTGGCGATACCGGCGGGGGTTTGGCGGTGATCCCTCGGCAGGCTAGTCTGCCTTTCGGTCATCGTTTCCACTCGGAGTGAAGATCTGAGGAGGGGAAGGGAAACGAAGGCTTTTGTGGACCCGGGTGGGTCCTTCGTACAAGGAAAGGCAGAACCTTGCGAAGTAGAAAGCTACTAGCCGCTGTGGGTGCCCTGGCGCTCGTTCTCCCGGTGTCCACGGCCACCGCGGATGAAACGAGCAACGAGGGTGGCCTGGCAAACCTGATCGCCAAGGCCCAGGGTGGGGAGATCCAGTCCGGTGCGGTCGAGGAACTCCTCGGTGTCGGCGGCAAAGTCACCGTCATGGTGGAACTCAAGGACGATCCCGTTGCCGTGGTCAAGGCGGAGAAGGGCGAGCTCAGCTCCTCCCAGGAGGAGAAGATCGAGAGCGAGCTGTCGGGTGTCCAGGACAAGGTCGCCACAACCATCGAGGCCAAGGGGGGTGTTGTCGAGAGCAAGATGCAGTCCGCCATCAACGGTATGCGCGTGACCATCGACAGCAGCGAACTGAAGAACCTCGAATCCCTCCCTGAGGTCAAGGCCATTCATTCCGTCCCCACCTACGAGCGCAGCAACGTTCACGGGGTCCCGGTGATCGGAGCGCCGAAGGTGTGGGAGGGGGCCGGTGGCGCCACCGGATACACCGGTGAGGGCGTCAAGGTTGCCGTCATCGACACCGGTATCGACTACACCCACGCAACTTTCGGTGGCCCGGGAACCACCGAGGCGTTCAACGAACAGTCCGCCGCCAAAACCCCCAACCCGGCTTGGTTCGGCCCCAACGCCCCGAGCGTCAAGGGCGGGGTGGACCTCGTCGGTGACGACTACGACGGCACCAACACCCCCGTGAAGGACGACAACCCCATCGACTGCGCCCAGGCCGGGCACGGCACCCATGTCGCCGGCACCGTCGGCGGCGCCGGGGTTCTCGCCGACGGCAAGACCTACACCGGTGCCTACGACCAGAAGACCCACGAGAACGAGTTCAAGGTGGGGCCCGGCGTCGCACCCAAGGCCGAGCTCTACGCGGTTCGCGTCTTCGGTTGCAAGGGGGCCACGAACCTCACCACGGAAGCCATTGACTGGGCCGTGAAGAACAAGATGGACGTGATCAACATGTCGCTTGGTTCGCCCTACGGCAAGCGCACCAACGCCGATGCGGTCGCCGCCTCCAACGCCGTCGCTGCGGGTGTCGTCGTGCTGGCCGCGGCCGGCAACTACGGTTCGCAGCCCTACATGACGGGTTCGCCCGCCTCCGGTGCCGGGGTCATCTCCGTCGCCGCCAGCGACCCCACGGAGAACTACCCGGGTGCCCAGCTCACCGTTGATGGCAAGACCATTCAGGCCATGAACACCAATGACGCGAAACTTCCCGCCGGCGTTCCCGTGCACGTGCTGAAGGACGCCACGGGCAAGGTTTCCCTCGGCTGCGTCGACTCCGACTACGCCAATGTGCCGGAGGGCTCCATCGTGATCACCGCGCGGGGTCAGTGTGCCCGCGTGGCCCGCGCCGTTCTTGGGCAGAAACACAAGGCGGCGGCCGTGGTCATGATCAACTCCACCGATGACTACTCCGGTTTCGAGGGGAAGATCACCAGCAACCCGACCACCGGGGAGCAGCTGGATGTGACGATCCCATTCCTCAGCGTAAAACAATCTGACGGCGCAACCCTGGTGGCTGCCGAGGGCAAGCAGGTGACCTTCGCCCCGAACACGATCCCCAACGCGAATTTCACCAAGTACGGTGACTTCACTTCCGCCGGTCCTCTCAGCGGCGATTCCGCCCTGCGCCCCAGCCTGGTGGCCCCCGGTGTGTCCATTTCCTCGGCCCATGTGGGTTCCGGGACCGAAGCCAGCGTCCTGTCCGGCACCTCCATGGCCACTCCGCACGCGGCGGGTGTCGCGGCCCTCACCAAACAGGCCCACCCCTCCTGGGACTCCCAGGAAATCTCGGCGGCGATCGTCTCGACGGCCGATGCCTCCAAGGTGGGTGACTATGGACCCACTCGTGGCGGCAGCCTGGTGGATCCGGTGGACTCCACCTCCACCCAGGTCTTCGCTTACGGTGACTCCACCGAACTGAAGGACAAGAGCGTCCGTGACTCCCTGCTCAGCTTCGGCTACCAGGAATCCAACAGCTCCTTCGAGGGGACCAAGACGATCACCCTCGTGAACAAAGGGAACTCGGAGGTCACCTTCAACGGGGAGATCAAAGCCTCGAGCCAGAGCCTGCCCGCCCAGGTGAAACTCAGCAACACCAAGGTCACCGTCCCCGCGGGCGGCACGGCCGATGTCAAGGTGACCCTCAGCCTGAAGGCCTCGGATGTTCCGAGCAGCATCAAGACCAAGGACTCCCAGAACTTCTACGAAGCCTCGGGCAACGTGCAGTTCACCTCGGGTGACAAGACGCTGAACGTTCCTTACCTGATGGTTCCCCGTGCCACCACCAAGGTGACCGGCGAGATCAGCTCCGATTCCTCCAAGATCACCTTCCAGAACCAGGATGGCGCCTACGCGGCCAACGGTTTCCTGTTCGACTGGAGCGCCACCGACCCGAAGGGCGACCTCCCGGCCGGAGTCGATCCCGAAGCGAGCGACGGCGTTGACATCGCCAACGTCGGTGTCGCGACCACCACGATCAACGGCGAGAAGGCGCTGGTCTTCGCGGTCAACAGCCACACGCGCCACTCGAACGCGGCCGCCAACAGCTACCAGATCCCGATCGACAACAACAACGACGGCAAGCCGGATTACATCGTGTTCAGCGCGGACTCCGGGAAGACGCGTTCGGACTACTACGACGGCGTTTCCGAAGTGTTCATCTACGACACGGTCTCGAAGAACACCGTTGGGGCAGGGACCTACGCCGTGGCGCCCAGCGACTCCAGCACCGTGCTCCTCGCGGTCAAGGCGTCCGGTGTCGGCGTGACCGGCAAGTTCCACTACGAGCTCACCTCCCTCAGCATCAGGGATGACAACCTGAAGGACAGCATCGAGGGCAAGCTCACCTACGATCCGGAAAACCGTCCCTTCAACGACGGCCAGGCCTTCCAGGTGCCGGCCAGCGGGGCGAAGGAAGTTGCCGTCTCGTACAACAAGGCCGCGGCCGATGACCAGAAGTCGCTGGGCTGGATGGCAGTGGTCCTCGACAACGATCAGGGAACCCCTGAGGCGGTCACGGGTGCGTTGACCGGTGGTGGAACCACCCCGACTGTGCCTCCCACGAATCCGGCCCCGACGGTGACCCCCACGAATCCGGCCCCCACGGGCTCGGCCTCCCCGGGTGACCCGAGCGCTCCGGTTTCACCCATCCCGACCAGCAGCACGCCTAGGACTCCGCTCAAGCCGGGCCTGCCCAGGACGGGCGACCTGGTGTGACGGTTCTGATCTGAACCGGACCTGAAACAAAAGGGATGGCCCCCGCCGATGCGGGGGCCATCCCTTTTTGTTTTTCCAAACAACCCGATCGGTGGGATCGCCGGTCTCAGATGTCCGTGGGAGACGCAGTGGGATCACCAGTGAAGTTCATGCTGTTCTCGCACAGCGTCGGGGAGGAATCCGTCCCGAAGCGGTAATCGTAGGTTTTGTCCCCGACCTTGACCACAACCTGCCAGCCCTCCACCTGGGCCTGGGTGTAGTTGGCACCGGGAAGCGGGCAGCCCAGCGCGCCGGTGTTCCAGGTCTTCCGGTGGGCCTCCACCAGCGTCGCATCGGAACCGCCCACGCCACGCCCGTCCAGGTCGGCCCGGATGGCCTCCATGTGGGTTTCGGGCGGAGCCACCGTGTCCGTGGTGCTGGGCATCTCAGTGGGGGCGGTGGCTATGGGGAAACCGGTGGGAGACTTTTCAGTTCCCGGATCCCCGGGCTCGGCAGGAGTGTCCGCGGCGCAAGCGGCCAAGGACACGGTGAGTAGTATGCCGGCGATTCCGACCAATGGCTTCAACATGTAGCAAGTTTACCCGGGGACGTGATGGCATCGAATGCCCGGTGTGCGGGCCTGAGAGCTCAAATCCTGCGCAAACTTTGGTGGGTCCTCACGGGAAACCGCTAAGGTTGGGTGCGGACGAGGTAGACCCGTCGCAACGATCAAGGGAGATAAACGCGAATGAGCGAGAAACGCTACATCTACGACCTCTCGGAGGGTGACGCGACCATGCGTAACCTGCTCGGGGGAAAGGGGGCGGGCGTCGCTGAGATGGCCCGGGTCGGGGTCCCTGTCCCCGACGCCTTCACCGTCACCACGACGGCCTGCGTGGAAACCATGGACCGGGGCGGCGAGTGGCCCGACGGCCTGGCGGACGAGATCAACGCGGGTCTGGCCCGGTTGGAGGAACGCACGGGACGCAAACTCGGCGGCTCCGAGAATCCGCTGCTGATCTCGGTGCGTTCCGGTGCGGTGTTCTCGATGCCCGGCATGATGGACACCATCCTCAACCTCGGTATCTCGGATGAGTCCGTGGTGGCCATCGCCGAGGAATCCGGCAACGAACGTTTCGCGTGGGACTGCTACCGCCGCTTCATCCAGATGTATGGCGAAGTGGTCGAGGGTGTCCCGGCCTACGCCTACGAGGACGCACTGACCGAACTGAAACGCAAGCGCGGTGTTGAACTCGACACCGACCTGGGGCCCGCGGACCTGAAGGAACTGGTCGCCACCTTCAAGGAGATCAGCAACGAGCACCTGGGCGGCGAATGGACCTCCGACCCCGTCGAACAGCTGCACCGGGCCGTGAACGCAGTGTTCCGTTCCTGGCAGAATCCCCGCGCCGAGGTGTACCGCCGCGCCAACAACATTCCCTCCGACCTCGGCACCGCCGTCAACATCATGCAGATGGTCTTCGGCAACCGCGGCGACGACTCCGCCACCGGCGTGTGTTTCACCCGCAACCCCTCGACGGGCGCCAAAGAACTCTACGGTGAGTTCCTCGTCAACGCCCAGGGCGAGGACGTGGTGGCCGGAATCCGCACCCCGCGGCCGCTCGAGGAGATGCGCGAGGTGCTGCCCGAGGCCTACGACGAGCTCATCGAAACGATGCGCCGTATGGAGGACCACTACCGCGACATGCAGGACATGGAATTCACCATCGAGAACGGCAAGCTGTTCCTGCTGCAGACCCGCAACGGCAAACGCACCGCGGCTGCCGCGCTGAAGATGGCCTCCGACCTGGTGGACGAGGGCGTCATCACCAAGGAGGAAGCGCTGCTGCGCATCGCACCGGACCAGCTGGATCAGCTGCTGCACCCCGCCATTGACCCGTCACACGGTGAGCAACCCATCGCCAAGGGCCTTCCCGCATCCCCGGGGGCCGCGGTCGGCGAGGTGGTCTTCGACGCCGACACCGCCGCCGAGCGCGGCGAACGTGGCGAAGCGGTGGTGCTGGTTCGCTACGAAACCACCCCCGACGACATTCACGGCGTGATCGTCGCCCAGGGCGTGCTCACGGCCCACGGCGGCATGACCTCCCACGCGGCCGTGGTGGCGCGTGGCATGGGTAAACCCTGCGTCGCGGGTGCCTCCGGCATCCACATCGACGTGAAGGGCCGCACCCTCACCGTCGGCGACCGGGTCATCAAGGAGGGTGAGGTCATCACCCTCGATGGTTCCACGGGCGACGTGTTCGGGCAGGAGATCAAACTGATCCCGCCGCGCATCAACGAGGACTTCCAGCGCGTGGTCTCGTGGGCCGATGAGGTCCGTGAACTCGGGGTGCGCGCGAACGCCGACAACTTCGAGGACGCATCCAAGGCCCGCGAACTGGGCGCCGAGGGCATCGGGCTGTGCCGCACCGAACACATGTTCATGGCCGCCGACCGGCTGCCCGCGGTGCGTCGCATGATCCTGGCGGAAACCCACGAGGCCCGCGCGGATGCGCTCGACGAGATCCTGCCGATGCAGCAGGCCGACTTCGAGGGCATCTTCACCGCGATGAAGGGGCTTCCCGTCACCGTCCGGCTCCTCGACCCGCCGCTGCACGAGTTCCTGCCGAACCTGGTGGAGCAGTCGCTGCTGGTGCAGCGCCTCGAACTGACCGGCGGCGACGCCTCCGAGCTGGAGGCCGCGCGTGCCACCCTCGCCCAGGTCAAGCGCCTCCATGAGCTCAACCCGATGCTCGGCACCCGGGGCTGCCGTCTGGCGATGCTCTACCCGGAGATCCCGGCCATGCAGACCCGCGCCATCATCCGTGCCGCCCTGGCGGTGCTGGAACGTGAGGGCGAGACGGTCGGTGTGGAGATCATGGTTCCCCTGGTGGCCCTGTCGAAGGAGCTGGAGATCCAGCGCGAGATCGTGGAGAGGACGGTCGCCGAGGAGTTGAAGGCCGCCGGCAAGGAACTGGAGGTGGCGATCGGCACCATGATCGAGCTGCCGCGCGCCGCCCTGGTGGCGGACCAGATCGCCGAGCACGCCGACTTCTTCAGCTTCGGCACCAACGACCTCACCCAGACCGGCATCGGCATCAGCCGCGACGACGCCGAGAACGGTTTCCTCACCCAGTACGTCACGAGCCAGGTGCTGGAACGCAACCCGTTCGAATCCATCGACGTGGCCGGCGTTGGTCAGCTGGTCGAGATCGGTGTCGCGAAGGGACACTCCGTCAAACCGAACCTGAAGACCGGCGTCTGCGGCGAGCACGGCGGTGATCCGGATTCGGTGGAGTTCTTCCAGTCCGTCGGCCTGGACTACGTCTCCTGCTCCCCGTACCGGGTGCCCATCGCCCGTTTCGCAGCCGCCAAGGCGGTGCTGAAACAGCGCGAGGACTGAACCGGACCAAAGGAGGGCCGGGCCCGCACCGGGCCCGGCCCTCCCGTCGTTTCCAAAACTGGGCGCAAATGACGGGAAAGGGTGTCACACTTCGGTTCTATCCTGCAATACATGAGGCATCACTACCTGATGAAACCGTTTCGAAACTGGGGCGGCGGAGGCAGGAAATCTCCAAGGAGGCGTCGATGAAGACGAAGTACAAGCTGGTCTCGGCTTTTGCGAGCAGTCTCATGGCAGTGGGTCTTGTGGCACCCGCGGCTGCTGCCATCACCATCTCGGCGGGCGGAGGCACGTGGAGCTACGGGATCACCTACTACAATGGGAAGCAGGCTACTGTCTATTCTCATTACTATCACGGATCGGTTTTCCATCGGGCTAGCACGATCAACGGCTATCAGGAATACAGTTGTCGCACTGCTGGTAAAGGGGGATGGGCGAGGACTGCGCAGCGTGCGCATCCGGAGAAGGCTGATCACGCCTACTGGTCGAAGAATGAACGGTGCTATTGATGACCGCGGGTGAAGGGCTCACGCCTTGCTGAACTTCTTGGCGAGGTGTCTGCTGGTCGCGTCGTGGATCGTGGCCTTGGTTCTCACCGCTCTCACGGTGGAGTCGCGCAGCAGTGCGTTGCCCCTCACCAGTGACGAGACGATTGCCGTCAGGGAGTGGCCGGGGGATCGGAGCACCGTCGATCTGCGGCGCGACATCAGCGCCTTCGCCGTCACGCGCAACGTCGTGGTAGGGCAGATCGAGCCGGCGGTGCAGGACAATCGCGGGGCGCGGGTCATCCACATCACCGGGCCGGGGGCGGACGAGATCATCGCCCGCCAGCCCAGGGTGGATTTCGGGGATTCGATGCGCACCGGTTTCGCGGCCATGAACGGTATCGAGCATCACAGTCCCGTCGGGGACTGGCTCGTCCTGGGGCGGCAGGAGGCCGCGCCCGCCTTGGCGGACGTGTTGCGTTCGATGGGGGCCGAGGTGGAATCGGAAACGCTGCCCCGCTGGCCCTCACCCAGGAGACCGGAGCCATCCGAGATGGTCACGGGGCTCATGCTGGCCTCGGTTGCGGCCGCTCTCGTGATCTCGCGGACCAGACGCCACGCCATCTCCCGGCTCCACGGCGGCTCGGTCCTCGGTGCCGCGCTCAAGGAAGTCGTTCCCCTGGGGGCTGTCTGGTTCGCATCGGGTGTGCTCACCCTGGCTGCCGGCGGGCTCTGGGCGGTCCTCACCCAGGAGGGGGTGGGGCTGTGGGAGTGGCTGGCCCACGCCGGGGCCCTGGGAATGATTTTCCTGGGGTTCACCGCGTCTGGGGCTCTGCTGACGCTGGGAGCCGTGTGGAGCGTCGAGCTGGTCCGGGCCCTCAAGGGCGAGTTGCCGGCGCGGGGCATCATCGTCGCATCCTGGCTGATGCGAGCCGGGGCGGTGGTGTTGGCTCTCGGTGCCTTGAACCAGTGCCTGTCGCTGGCCACCGCATCGGCCAACAGAAACCAGTCCTTGGAAACCATGCGGGCCGTTCCCGGGGCGCACCTGCTCCTCATGGGTGGGGCCTATTCAAATGAGGCACAGAACGCCATGGGAAAGGTGATGGGTCCATGGCTGCAACAGCAGGCGCGGGCCGGGCGATTGCTGCTGGCCGACCCCGTGGATGGTGACTCCGGGAGTTTCCTGTTCATCAACCAGCGCTACCTGGATGCGAACCCCATCCGCCTGAGCGACGGCCGCGATGCGCGCGACGTGGTGGACCCCCAAGGAGTGACGGTGCTCATTCCCGAAAATCGATGGGAGGAGCGGGAGACCATCCTGCCGGAGGCCCGCGAACAGGCGGAGTTCAAAGCGGGAGACCAACGCGGGTTCCCGATGGGCTCCTTCATGATGCCGAGCGGTGTGGAACTCCCCCTGTTCGGTATTCCGAGTGAGGTTGCCGGAGGTGGCTCCGGTGAACCGGAGACCACGCGAATACAGGACGCCATCGTGCTGGTGACACCTCCCGAGCTGTTCACCGACCACGTGTCCGCCGCATCCCGGGGCAGGGCCCTGCTCTTCGACGCCGATGCGCTCGTCCAACAGGTCGAGGCGGATCCCCGGCTCGCAGGTTACGTCACGAGCATCACCCCGGTTGAGACGCGGGCCGCGCACCATGCAGCGGATGCACTGACCCAGCTGCGGATCGCGGTGTTCGAGGCGGCCGTGGCATTCGTGATCGCGCTGGTGGCGGGGCTGTCCCTCGTGGTGTCCCACGGCAAGCTGCGCGGGCAACGCATTTTCGTGCGCCACCTGCACGGCGGAAACCCCCTCGCCTCCTACCGGCTGCTGCTGGCCCTGGAGGTGGTTCTCGCCCTGGGGGTGCTCGTGTGGATCCCGTGGCAGATCCTGCAGCTGCGGTCCGAACACGACGCCATGCTGGCCATGGGCGGCGGGCTCGGGGCGGCGCCCGGGCTGCGGGCGGTCGACCTGCTGCCGGGGCTGCTCGTGGTTCTGGTCGTCTCGGGTGGGATGTGTGGAACCCTGTGCTGGGTTCACCGGCGGATCATCAAGATGGGAATCAGTGAGGCGTGATGTTGAATATCAGCGGGCTGAGCAAGTCTTTCGGAGCTCGTGTGTTGTGGAGCGATTTGGACGTGGCCGTGGGTTCCGGGACGATGACCGCGCTTACCGGGATCAGCGGGGCAGGTAAGAGTACTCTCCTCAACTGCATTGGGCTCTTGGAAACCCCGGACTTGGGTTCCATCCTGTTCGAAGGGCGGGATATTCTTCGTTTGTCCGGTGGGGAGGTTCGGCGATTCCGTAGGGAGATTTTGGGATATTTGTTCCAGAACTACGCTTTGGTGGAGGATTCGACGGTGCTAGAGAACCTTGAGATGGCGCTAGGACGACGTAGAGCGCGCGAATCATTGAGTGACCTGATGGGCCAAGTGGGATTGGAAGGCCGCGAGAACAGCCGGGTCTCCACTTTGTCGGGCGGTGAGCAGCAGCGAGTCGCGTTGGCGCGGGTGATCGGGAAAACAGCGAAGTTGATCCTAGCGGATGAACCAACCGGGGCCCTCGACTCCGAGAACTCGGAGGCGGTGGTCGGGCATCTGCGACGACTGGCGAAGGGCGGGGCGACGGTCCTCGTCGCCACCCACGACCGGGCCGTCTGGGAAACCTGCGACCAGGTGATCCGTTTGGGGTAAGGGCAGACGTGGCGCAATAAACTTGGGACTTCTAGGAGGGGCAATGGAAGCCGAGATTTGCCAGGAGACATGTGTCGAGGAGTCGTTTAATATCTTATACGAACGCTGGAAACCGTGCGTTTGTAGATGGGCTTCACGGTGGGTTCCTCGCTCGGAAGTGGAAGATGTTGTTGCTGAGGTTTTTATCGTTCTGTGGGAGCGGATGGAGGTTAAGGAAGAAGGATTCTCGCCAAGGCTTTCTTGGGTATATGTTGTTCTCAGAAACAAGATAGGTGATAGAATTCGCCGTAGTTGCTCTAGCGTTGCATTTGATGAGTCTGTTCATGGAGTGTCTTGTGCAGATTTCCAGAAGTTGGTGGTGAGAAGGCGTGTGGTTGCTGAGGCTTTGCGGAAATTAAGCTCAGTGGATCGCGAGATTCTGCAAATCACATACTGGAAAAACTTGGACAGCGCAACTGCCGCGAAGCTGATGGGGCTTTCGTCTGCTGCCTTCCGGAAGCGTTTGAGCAGGGCGCGCTCGCGAGCAGCAATGCTGATTCTTGGTGAAGAGTGAAGACGGCGTCATAGGGGCGTAGCAATAGTGTTTATCAGGGAGGGGGTTGTTGGTGTGGCGTATGTCGCACGATTGCGGGACCGAGCGGTTATTGCAAAGGAGCTGGAAGAAAAGATACTTGTTTCGGTGGATCACAGGATCGGGTCGTGTGGATTGGTGCCAGTGGTCTGCGTGGCATGTGGCAGGAAGTGCTGATGACGGTCGCTGCTGGTGCAGCGCCTCGAACTGACCGGCGGCGACGCCTCCGAGCTGGAGGTCGCCCGCGCCACCCTCGCCCAGGTCAAGCGCCTCCACGAGCTCAACCCGATGCTCGGCGCCCGCGGCTGCTGTTTGGCGATGCTCTACCCGGAGATCCCGGCTATGCAGACCCGAGCCATCATCCAGGCCGCCAAGGCGGTGCTGAAACAGCGCGAGGGCTGACCTCCTCGGAAGGTGTGTCCCGGTTCCGGAAAGGGCCGGGACACATCGTTTTCACGAGGTGCGGAATCTGAAGAGGTTCCCCGGGTCTCTCCGACGCGGCTCGGTTTCAACCGGTTCGAGGGATCCCTACCCGCGGGACTCTCTTTCTTCGAGGGTGAGACGGCAGGTGAGATATTCGTGGCCGTCGTCATCCGAGGCGGTCAGCACCAGCAGGTCCATGTCGTAGACCTCGCTGAGGTTCTCCCTCGTCAGCACGGCCTCGCTCGGACCGGAGGCGAAGAAACGGCCGTCCTTCATCAATGCGGTGCGTGACGGGTAGTGGAACGCCTGATCGGGCATGTGGGTGATCATCACCACCGCCTTGCCCTGCTCGTGGGCAAGGGTGTGGGCGGTTGAGATCACGGTGGTGGCGTTTCGGTAGTCGAGGTGGCTGGTCGGTTCGTCCATCATCACCACCTCGGTGCGTCGCCCATGGTCAGCAGGTTCAGCCGCCACGAGACGATCATGACCACCACCAGCCCCGCCAGGATGACGGGGGCCGCGAAGGCCAGGTTGTCCCAGCGCATCCCGGACAGGGAACCCGTCAGCCAGAAGGTGATGGCCGGCAGGTCGCTCTCGGGATCCGCCAGGTATTTCATGGTCGAGACCCCGGCGTTGAAGATCGAGCTGACCACCACCCCGGAAAGCACCAGCATGATCGTCGGGGTCATGCCCCGCACCTGCCGTGGGTTCCGTGTAGGAGCGGCTACAGGGTCCAGGCCTCCAGGGAGTGGCTGCGTTCCCAGAACAGCTCCTCGTAGCGGGTGGCGTCTGCGAAGGTGTCGAGCATGACCGTTCTCGTCGCGTCGTCGGTGGCCTCGGCCGCCTCGTCGAGCAACTCGATGGCCACCGCGGTGGTTTCCTGGAAGGCCGGGTCGGCGTAGGTCGCCACCCAGGTTCCGTAGGGATGGTTCTCCACCGCCTCGGCCCGCCTGGCCAGGTCCAGGCCCACCTGCGCGTAGACCCAGTAGCAGGGCAGCACCGCCGCCACCCCGACCGGGTAGGGGTCGTAGGCGACCGCGGTCTGGATGAAATTCACATAGCCGCGGGTGGTGGGGGAGGGGGCCGTCGCGTGCGGGGCGGAGCGCAGCAGCGGGTCGTTCAACAGGGCGTCGTGCATCAGCGTCTCGGCCGCGACGGCCTCCCCGGCGCTCCGCGCCCAGAAGGACCGGGCCCTCGCGTGTGGGGCCCGGGCGGCCAGCAGCGCCAGGGCCCGGGAGTAGCCGCGCAGGTAGAAGTCGTCCTGCACGATGTACTCGACGAAACGACGCGGCTCCAGGGTGCCGTCAGCCAGCTGGGTGAGCAGCGGCAGCCGGTCGATGCGACCGCGGATCTCGGTGATGCGTTCCCAGGCCAGGGCGCTGAACTCCCGTGTCTGCCAGGTCATGCCTGCACTCCTTCGAGGTTGATCAGGTGGTTGACCGGACCGTGCCCGGTCCCGGGGGAGCGGCTGAGCCGCCAACCGGCCCCCGCGAGGATGGCGCGGTGCAGGAAATCGCGGGCCTCCTCCACCACCCGCTCCGGGACGATGTCGCCCGGCGCGATTCCGGCGCGCGCCGCGCCGGCGGCAATCGCGGAACTGAGGGTGCAGCCGGTACCGTGGGTGTTACGGGTGTCCACGCGGGCACTGGTGAACCGGGCGGTCCCGTTCAACGTGACCAGGAGATCGGTCAGCTCCTCACCGGCCAGGTGACCGCCCTTGGCCAGGACCGCGTGGGCGCCCGCCGCGACGAGGTCCTCCGCCTGCGCCTGGAGTTCCGTGATGTCGCCCGCGGGTGAGGAACCCGCCAGCACCGCCGTCTCCGGGACGTTCGGGGTGACCAGGTCGGCCAGCGGCAGCAGCCGGGTGCGAACCACCTCCACCGCTTCGTCCGCCAGGAGTCTGTCTCCCGAGGTCGCCACCATCACGGGATCGAGGACCAGGAAACCGAAGTCCGCCCGGCGTGCGGTAATCAGGTCCGCCACCGCCTCCGCGATCCCCGCGTTCGTGAGCATCCCGAGCTTGGTGGCGTGCACCTCGATGTCGTCGAGGACCGCCTCCACCTGCGCGACGACGAATCCCGGGTCGACGGGGGAAGCGGCCCGCACCCCCTGGGTGTTTTGAACCGTCAGGCCGGCCAGCGCGGCCATGCCGTGCACCCCGAGGGCGGCGAAGGTTTTCAGGTCGGCCTGGATTCCGGCGCCGCCACTCGGGTCGGAGCCCGCCACGGAAAGTGCGGTTCTCGGTGTCATGGTTTCTCCCAGATTTCTCTCAGCCGGGCCGCGGCCTCGCGGGGACGGGCGGCCGCCGCGATCGCGGACACCACGCAGATGCCGTCCACCCCGGTTGCGATGACCTCGGCGGCGTTGGTGGTGTTGATCCCCCCGATGGCCACCGCGGGCAGGCCCGCGGGTCGGGCGGCGAGCAACTCCCGGACCCCTTCGAGCCCCAGCGCCGGGGCGGTGTCGGTCTTGGTGCTGGTGTTCCAGACCGGGGACAGGCCGATCACGTCGGCACATCCGCCCGCTGCCACGGCATCCAGCTCGGCCCGGGAACTGACGGAGATCCCCAGCAGCCGGTCTGGTCCGAGCGCCTCGCGGACCACCGCGGGGTCGCCGTCGGACTGCCCGATGTGCAGGTGGGTTCCCAGCTCGACCGCGATCCTAAGACGGTCGTTGACGAACAGCTCCGCCCCGGCCGCACCCTTGGCCACGGCGGATTCGATGGCTTCCCGGCAGGCGAACACGCCCTTTCGGAAGGTGTCGTCGTCGGCCTGCTTGTCACGGAACTGGACCACCGTCGCCCCGCCCAGCACGGCCTGCTCCACGGTGTGGGCCACGCGGTCGCGACCACCGGACAGGTCGGGGTCGGTGACGTAGTAGAGCCGCCAGTCGACCCGCATCAGGCCTCCTCGACGGTGACCAGGGAGGCGACCTCATCGGGGGTCAGCGCGTACAGGGCGTCGCGCCAGGCGATCTCGAAACTGGCCGGGCCCTTCGCTTCGCGGCCCGCCACGGTGCCCGCGGCCGCGAACAGGGCGTGGGCGGCGACGACCGCGTCGTGCGGGCAGGGATGCTCCCGGGTGGCGCCGAGCGCCGCCGCGACCAACGCGCCGAGCGAACAGCCCGTGCCGATCACCAGCGGCATCAACGGGTCACCGCCGTGGACGCGCGTGGTCCGCGATGTACTGACCACCACGTCGACCTCCCCGGAGATCGCCACGACGGTCCCGTGCCCGTCGGCCAGTTCCCGCGCCACCCCCACCGCGGCCTCGACGGGGTCGGTGGAGTCCACTCCCCGACCCCCGGCGCTGGCGCCCGCCAGACCCAGGATCTCGGACGCGTTGCCCCGGATCGCGGCGGGGGAGAGGTCCAGCAGCTCGCGGGCCAGGGCGGTCCGCGCCGGCAGCGCACCGACCGCGACCGGGTCGAGCACCCACGGGGTGCCCGCCTCGTGGGCTGACCTGGCGGCGGTCCGCTGGGCCGTGTGCTGCTCCGAGGAGCCGTTGCCGACGTTGATCAGCACCGCCGAGGCGATCCCGGCGAAGATCCCCGCCTCCTCCGGGAGGTCGATCATCGCGGGCGCGGCTCCGGCGGCCAGCAGGACGTTGGCGGTGATCTGCGGCACCACGGTGTTGGTCAGGCAGTGGACCAGCGGGGTCGTGGCACGGAGGTGGGTGAGGACGGACGCGATGTTCATGGCGCTCCCTTCGTCAGTGCGAACTGCATCAGGTTCGACGAGTTTGATCTCAGCCCCTTGCGGTGGGGCACCCCGGCGTTCTGGAAGGTTAGCAGGAGTTTCCGAACGGGTCGCGGCGTGACCAATTTCGACCGCCGGGGTTCACAAAACACCCCTCGCTAACTAAGGTTTGCCTCAAGTACCTGGACGATGTGTCGCCACTTTGTGGTGCCGTCCGGGGTCGCACTCCGGACTATGAAAGGCAGAACTGTGCGACGTAGCAGACTATTGGCCATGATCGGGGTGTTGGCTCTCATCACCCCGGTGGCAATGGCCTCGGCCGACGAGACAGCTGATCCGCAGAACATATCCGATCTGATCAAGCCGGCCCCGAAGGCCGAGATTCCCGCTGAAACCGCCAAGGAGATCCTCAAGGAGCAGGGTCCGGTCACGGTGATGGTGGAGCTCAAGGAGGATCCCGTTGCGGTCGTCAAGGCGCGCAAAGGGGGTTCCCTGAGCGAGAGCGAGGAAAAGCAGATACAGGACGATCTCGACGAGGCCCAGAAGAAGGTGGCCGCGCAGGTGGTCGTCCTGGGAGGAACCGTCGAGAACCGCCTGCAGTCCGCCTACAACGGCCTGCGGGTGACGATCGACAGTGGCCAGCTGTCCAAGGTCGAGGCAATCGACGGGGTCAAGAGCGTGCAGGCCATTCCCGAGCACGAGCGAAGCAACACCAATGGCGTGCCCTACATCGGCGCCCCGAAGGTCTGGCAGGGTGCGGGCGGCACCGGCTACACCGGCAAGGGCGTCAAGATCGCCATCATCGACAGTGGAGTCGACTACACCCACGCCACCTTCGGTGGGGAAGGCACCCCGGACGCGTTCGTCGCGGCCACCGCGGCCTCTGATCCGAGTTCCCACTACGGCTCCCGCGTCAAGGGTGGACACGACTTCGCGGGCGACTCCTACACCGGGCAGAACACCCCGCAGCCGGACGCCAACCCCATCGACTGCGAGAAGTTCGGGCACGGAACCCACGTGGCGGCCACCGCCGCCGGGTCAGGGGTGACCACTGACGGCGAGACCTACAAGGGTCCCTACGACTCCACCACCCACAACAACGAGTTCCGGGTTGGTCCCGGCGTGGCTCCCGAGGCCGATCTGTACGCGTTGAAGATCTTTGGTTGCGAGGGGCAGAGCAGCCTCACCGCAGATGCCGTCGACTGGGCCGTCAAGAACCACATGGACGTGATCAACCTGTCGCTCGGCTCGCCGTTCGGCAGGGCCACCGACCCCGATGCCGTCGCCGTCTCCAATGCGGTGGCAGCAGGTGTCGTGGTGGTCTCCGCCGCGGGCAACGCCGGTTCGCAGCCCTACCTGACGTCCTCGCCGGGCACCGGCGCAGGGGTGATCTCCGTCGCCGCCAACGATCCCATGGAGAACTACCCGGCCGCGCAGCTCACCATCGACGGCAAGACGATCCAGACCATCAACGTCAACGGCGCCAAACTCCCCCAGAGCGCGAAGCTCCACGTCCTCAGAACCGAGGACAACAAGATCTCGGCCGGCTGCGATCGTGACGAGTACGCCAGTGTTCCGCGCGGGGCCATCGTGGTCACCAGGCGCGGCGACTGCGCCCGTGTGCTGCGCGCCATGAACGCCCAGCGCTGGGGTCTGGCGGGAGCCATCATGATCAACGACAACGATGAGTTTCCTCCCTACGAGGGCCTGATCACCGGCAACCCCGAGACCGGTGAGCAGTGGCGGGTCAACGTTCCGCTGCTCGGGGTGAAGTCCTCCGACACCGAGGCCATCGTCGCCGCCCACGACAAGGAGGTCACCCTGACCGCCAACGAAATCCCCAACAGGGACTACGGCAAACTCGCGGATTTCAGCTCCGCGGGTCCGCGCAGCGGTGACTCGGCCGTGCGCCCGAACGTGACCGCCCCCGGCGTCTCGATCCTGTCGGCGGCAGTCGGTACCGGAAACCTCGGTCGCGCCGACTCGGGTACCTCCATGGCCACCCCGAACGTCACCGGCGTGGCCGCTCTCGCAGTCCAGGCCCACCCGGACTGGAACGCCCAGGAGATCGCGGCCTCTCTGGTCAACACCGCCGATCCCGAGAAGGTCGGCGGATACGACCCCACTCTCGGGGGAGGTCTGATCGACCCCGTTGATGCGGTCGGCGCCTCCGTCGTCGCCTACGGTGACTCCACGGAGGTCAACGGCACCGTGGTGCGTGAGGCTGGGCTCAGCTTCGGGTACGCGGAGTCGTCCACCACCTTCGAGGCCACCCGCAAGGTCACTCTCGTCAACAAGGGAACCGAGGCGGCTCAGTTCACCGTCAGCTCGCAACCGGCCGAGAAGTCGAAGAAGGCCACCATCTCCTTCAGCCAGGAGAAGATCACGGTTCCAGCGGGCGGCAGCGTGGATGTCGACGTCAAGATCACCGTGTCGGCCTCCGACGTGCCCAGCGGAGTCAACAGCCCGAAATCGCCGTGGTTCTACGAGGCCTCCGGCAACCTGAAGTTCACCGGGTCCGACGGCAAGACCCTGACCATGCCCTACCTGCTGGTTCCGCGTTCCCTGTCCAACGTGAAGGCGGCAAACACGCCCACGCCCAAGGGAACCGATGTCACCTTCACCAATGAGGGCGGCGCGGTCGCTGCCTACACCGCGATCTACACGTGGGGTTTGAGCGATCCGGCCGACATCCCGGACGGGGTCGACAGCGGCCAGGACCTGGCCAGCGTCGGAGTGGCGAGCTACGGCGACGAGATGCTCAGGACCGTGAACTTCGCGTTGAACTCCAGCTCGCGGTTCTCCAACCCGGCCCAGCTCATGTACAACGTCGACATCGACAACGACAACGACGGCAAGGCCGACTACCGGATCATCAGCATGGACTCCGGGCTGGTGCGTGCGAAGGACATCAACGGCATCGCCGAGGTGTTCGTGGCGGATCTCTCCGATGGAAAGGTCTACGCATCCGGTTCGATGACCCTCGCCCCGACGGACTCCAGCACCGTGGTGCTGCAGGTGGTCGCCAGTCAGGTCGGCATCAAGGGCAAGTTCAGCTACACCGCCTACGCCACCGATCTCAGGAACGAGGCGGCCGTCGACACCATCGGACAGTGGGCGCAGTACGACCCGACGAACAAGCCCTTCAACGACGGCCAGTTCTTCAAGGTCAACCAGGGCGAGTCGAAGACCTTCAACCTCGAACGCAACGACGCCGCCTACACCGACCAGAAGACGCTCGGATACATGGCGGTGGCCTTCGACAACGCCCAGGGCGTCACGGAGGCCATCACGGGGGAGCTGAACAAGGGCGCCGAGCCCACGGCCTCCCCAACCACCGCACCGACCAGCACCGTGACACCGACCGGAACCGCGTCCCCGACCGGAACCGCGACACCGACGAGCACGGATCCGGGCACGCCGGGCCGGCCCACCAGCAAGACGCCGGTCAGGCCCGGTCTTCCCAGGACGGGTGAAGGTCTCTGACCGATCCCGCCCCAACACGCCGTGGCCCCCGGGAGATCCCGGGGGCCACGCCCTTTTCCCGACCTGTCGGCTGGGTAGGGTGGGTCCCCGCCCGGTGCGCTCACCTGGCGGATGCCGGAGGGCTGCACCGCCCGCGAGGAAGAACTCCTCGAGGATCTGCTCTCCGACTTGAAGGGCGATATCCTGGGCCCGTGACTCAGTTTCAGGGCGGGGCCGTCACGGAGTGGGGAAAAGTCG
>NZ_DBHHFZ010000014.1:0-71739 GCF_057238465.1 Arachnia sp. | reverse complement strand
CGCGGCGTTGAGGAAGATGATCACCACGACGGTGCCCGAATTCTGGGAACGCTACGACGAGGCGTACCGGGTTCGTAACAGGGGGCTGGATGATCTCGAAGCCCGGATCAGGGCGGGGGAGGCGCTCACTCCTGTGGAGCAGGAGATCGAGATGACCGGTTTGGAGAATGCGCTCATCAAGACGATTGATGAGATTATTGCCGAGTACAAGGCGGCGATGGATGGGCTGGACGATGACGCCCAGACGGCCGCGACGGCGATCCAGAACACCCTCAACACGATTGTCGATCCGTCGCTGCAGGGGTCACGCAACCGGATCGGAGCGACATTGTTCAATGACATACCCGTGGTCGATGGCCAAGCAGAATGGGAACAGGCACAGGAGCTGGCGCCGCGGATCGCCGAGAGGATCAAGGATCCGAATCTGAGTCCGGAGGAGCTGCGGGCCTTCCACGACGAATACGGCAGTCTGCTCTCCAACCCCTTCGTGGCAAACGCATTGGGTGAAGTGGTCACTCCTCAGCAGATGGTGGAGTTTTCCACCCGGGTTAAGGCCACCGGAAAAGGCCTGGTCGATGTCAAAATTGGTGATGAGGTCAATCGTCAGATTGGCGCAGCCATGGTTCTTGCGTCCGGTGGCATGAACACTGATCCGAGCAATATTCATGATCAAACCTGCTTCGAAACCGCGAAGAAGGGGCTGATCGCCAACGACGGAACCAGCGTCGCAGATCGCCCCGCGAGTTTCACTGAGGGCATGAAAAACGCTGGGAGAGCAACCTATAAAACCTGGGGAGTTGCTGGAAAAATCGAGGGGTACAGCGCAATACTTCAACTCATGGGTGAGGCTGGAAAACAGAACAAGGATCTGGCGCTGGGGGCAGAATTCTTTAATTCTTCGAGCGGCGGGCGATCGGTTGCTCAGGATCTTGTCGCTTGGGATGCAACTTCAAAACACTACCAAGACATCGCTGCTGGCTATGGTAAAGTCCCATCTTTGTTCAATGCAATGGAGGGTGTTGTTGTTAGTGATACATCGCTTGACATGCGCGATCCGTTGCATGCAATGTACACGTTGATGGACAGGCCGGAAAATTTGAATTCAACCGGTGTTGCTGGATCTTCCGCGGAGTTGCCTGAGGGGAATAACAGGCAGGTTTCGGGGAAAATAGATCCCGCCTTGAAAGATGCCGATCGAGTTCGCCTCGACGGCATTCGAGAATTCTTGAACTCTAATACCCCAGAAGGTGTGGATGTGAGCATTCCTGGAGAGGGTATGAACCACGATAACGATGTAGACGGAAAAGACAAAGTGGCCAATATGACGAGATACCTCACGGGCTGGAGGCAATCCGCTTCCCCCGGTGCTCCGTATTTCGGGTTCCAGGATGGTGGTGAACAGTTTGGCAAGGTCATTCAGCAGGCATCCATTCCGGAAAAACACATATCCCTTGAAGGTGTTACGGATGAAGGCCTGAAAAATCAGTGGTGGAAACGGGATGAGCAGATCAAAAGGATAGCGGGTAACTTCATGTTCGGCTATCAGGACGGCCTGGAGCACCCGGCAGCTCTTCCCGGTAAAGACGAACACGACGGTCAGCGCATGTATGGGTACACCAACTCGCGCCTGCGGTCGTGGGCCGGCGTGATCATGAGCCCCCACATGGAGGATGTGACAATCTCCATGAAGGACCCCAAAAACACGAATGATGTCGTCGGAGGCGGGGACGACCGACACCAAATCACCTTCTCTTCCAGCATGCGGGGGCGTCTGCTGAAGAAGGCGGGGTTCTTCACGGACCTGGGGTTTGACAATCCTGCTGTCAATGACAATGGAACGCCAGACGATACCAAGGACGACTACTACGAAGGCGGCAGGGCTCCCGCTATCGACAATCTTCTCATGGCGGCGAAGGACAGCTATGAAGCTGAGCTACACGAGGCAGCCAAGAATAAGCGCTGGGATCAAGCCGAACAGGTTTCCAGCAAGTGGGCTCCGGCCATGGAAGCGCTGTTCACAGCCCCTGCCGATGCAAACGAGCAAGCCCTTCGAGCCCTGAACGAAAGAAACGCTCGTTGGCAGAAATTCATCGGCGCTGGAATCGGTGCAATCCCAATAGCGGGCGACCTCGCCAAAGGAGAATACGGGGGATGGATCGCCAATCAAGCAAGAAGCAATGGAACCGCCTCCGTTCTGGAAGCGTTTCTCCCAACGAACAATGAAAATGCTGATGCGCTTCCAGATGCCAAGGACATGGCTGAAGAATATATGAGCAGTGCCATCTATCAGGAAATGAGTATGCAGGGTGACTTCCCGACTACTGGAGAAAACTCTCCCGAAGCCTACGGTAAGAGAAGTGAGAGTTCTGATTGTAGTCTTATAAAAGAGGGTGGATTGCTCAAATCCTATTCTGAAATGAAGCCCGAGGAAAAAGATCTCTTCAAGAGATTCATTGCAGAAAAATATTCGGATTACGCTGAAGTGCATGAACGGAACCTGCATGCCATCGACTTGGCAAAAAATAAGCATGGCGAGGCGCGGACCCGGTGAATCGCGTGATGGCTTTCTTTGAAACGAGGTCCGCAAGGTCTCGTGTGAAGTACTTGTGGGAAAGTGTTCTCGTGGCGTTTTTGATATCCGCGAGTTTGGTTGGGTGTTCCCAAGGTGGGTCTGAGGTGGTTGAGTCTCCTTCGTCGGTTGTGACCATGACTGTTGGGCCTGTTGATGAATTTCATGTGGTTCCTCCTGAGGGGTGGGTCATGATTCCTCTGGGGCGTAAGTGGGGGTTTGTTCATTGTGTGGTTTCGGCGGATGGGAATGATGGGTTCTCGGCTGCATCGCTTCGGGTCAGCTATAAGGAAGTGCGGGAGTTGAAGGAGTATCGTGGCCAGAGGAGTGGCGATCACTTTGTGATCGACATCAGGAAAAGCCGCGATCAATCTCTTGGGGGTGCCCAAGGGGATGAAAATGTTACTGATGGACAGGTGTTGCCGGATCGGTTGATTGCCGGTGAGCGTGCTTACGGACATGAATATCTTCATACAAAGGATGGGGTGCCGCAGAGGTTTCAGAAGTGGTTCATAGGGCGTCATGACGGGCTCTGGACCATTACTTTGGTGTCTGCGCCTGGTGAGACGGTTGTTCCTGCTGAGGCTGTTGCTGCGCTGGACACCATTGAATGGATCCCGGCAGGTGGTGCTGGTTCGTCTGTGTCCCCGGTTCCCACTGCTGAGGAGAGTTGACCTTAGGTTTTTTTGAGGTTGGGGTCATATGGTGTTGCGGAGGCGAGGGCTGGTATTCGGGGCGGCTGCTCTGCTTGTGGTCGGGATTCTGGGTGGATGCGCCCGAGGTGGGTCTGAGGTGGTTGAGTCTCCTTCGTCGGTTGTTACCATGACCGTCGGAGATACTGATGAATTCCACGTGGTTCCGCCGAATGGATGGGTCGTGGTCCCCTTGGAGCCGAGGCAAGGGTTCATTCATTACGTGGTTTCGGCTGATGGGGAAAGGGGGTTTTCAGCTGCTTCGCTTCGAGTCGATTACAAGGATGTGGCGATGCTGAAAAGGTATCGCGGCCAAAGAAGTGGTGACCATTTTGTGATCGATATTAAGAAAAGTCGTGATCAATCTATGGATGGTGCTCAGGGAAATTTTGATATTGCTGATGCGCGAGCGTTGCCGGATCGGTTGATTGCTGGTGAGCGTGCTTACGGACATGAATATCTTCATACAAAGGATGGGGTGCCGCAGAGGTTTCAGAAGTGGTTCATAGGGCGTCATGACGGGCTCTGGACCATTACTTTGGTGTCTGCGCCTGGTGAGACGGTTGTTCCTGCTGAGGCTGTTGCTGCGCTGGACACCATTGAATGGATCCCGGCAGGTGGTGCTGGTTCGTCTGTGTCTCCGGTTCCCACTGCTGAGGAGAGTTGACCTTAGGTTTTTTTGAGGTTGTGGTCATATGGTGTTGCGGAGGCGAGGGGTGATATCCGGGGCGGCTGCTCTGCTTGTGGTCGGGATTGTGGGTGGATGCGCCCGAGGTGGATCTGAGGTGGTCGAGTCTCCTTCGTCGGTTGTGACCATGACCGTTGGGCCTGTTGATGAGTTTCATGTGGTTCCTCCTGAGGGGTGGGTCATGATTCCTCTGGGGCGTAAGTGGGGGTTTGTTCATTGTGTGGTTTCGGCAGATGGGAATGATGGGTTCTCGGCCGCATCGCTTCGGGTCGAGTATGAAGAGACGCGCGAGCTGAAAAGGTATCGCGGCCAAAGGAGTGGCGATCACTTTGTGATCGACATCAGGAAAACTCGTGATCAGTCTATGGGCGATTCTCAGGGAAATTTTGATATTGCTGAAGAGCGAGCGTTGCCGGATCGGTTGATTGCCGGTGAACGTGCTTACGGACATGAATATCTTCATACAAAGGATGGGGTGCCGCAGAGGTTTCAGGAGTGGTTTATAGGGCGTCATGACGGGCTTTGGACTATTACTTTGGTGTCTGCGCCTGGCGAAACGGTTGTTCCTGCTGAGGCTGTTGCTGCGCTGGATACCATTGGATGGATTCCGGCAGGTGGTGCTGGTTCGTCTGTGTCCCCGGTTCCCACTGCTGAGGAGAGTTGACCTTAGGTTTTTTTGAGGTTGGGGTCATATGGTGTTGCGGAGGCGAGGGCTGGTATTCGGGGCGGCTGCTCTGCTTGTGGTCGGGATTCTGGGTGGATGCGCCCGAGGTGGGTCTGAGGTGGTCGAGTCTCCTTCGTCGGTTGTTACCATGGCCGTTGGGCATGTTGATGAGTTCCATATCGCCCTTCCGGAAGGTTGGGGTATGGTCCCCTTGAAGCGGAAAGGGGGTTTTACTCATAGTGTGTTTTCTGCGGACGGAGGGAAAGGATTCTCGGCGGCGTTGCTTCGAGTAGGGCATGAAAGTGTGCGGGAATTGAAGAAGTACCGTGGTCAGGAGAGCGGCGACCATTTTGTGATCGATGTGGCAAAGGAACGTGATCAGTATATACGTGGCGATCAAGAGAATGGGGGGAGTGTTGGCGAGCGTGTGCTGCCGGATCGGTTGATTGCCGCTGACTGTGCTTTCGGGTACGAATATCTATATACGGAGAATGGCGGCGTATCCCGAAGATTCGAGAAGTGGTTTGTGGGGCGTCATGACGGGCTTTGGACTATTACTTTGGTGTCTGCGCCTGGTGAGACGGTTGTTCCTGCTGAGGCTGTTGCTGCTCTGGACACCATTGAATGGATTCCGGCAGGTGGTGCTGGTTCGTCTGCGTCTCCGGTTCCCACAGCCGTGGAGAGCTGATTTGGAGGTAGCTCTTCTTGCTGTGAAGTGACGGAAGCCACGCATCGGGAATTCGTGGAATGAGCCCTCCTGCGGCTGTTCCGAGACGCCAACCCGGGCCCTTCGTCAACAACCCCCGGCGCCTGGGTGATGTGTGATGCCTCGGATGGGGAGGACTGCGGATCGGCTCATCTGCGATCCGTGGATGCCGTGTTCCCCGGTTCCCCGTGAGGTGACATGGGTGTGCCAGGAGCGACCGGAGGCGGCGTGGCGTGGTGGATCATCCCCGAACCCCGGTGGCGCGACTGTCGAGTCCTCGCATCACTTGAAGGGTGGTGTGGGCGGGTGCCGGTCAAAGGCTCTGGCACGGGCGGTTGCCTCGAGCCGTGGTGCTGATTCATGTCCTCCGTTTGGTCGCGCGGGTGACACGACGGGGGAAGAAGCGACGGTTTCGGGGTAGATCTTGAGTAACCTTGCCAGCGCAATTGATTAAACGATCATCTACCTGATGGTTGGGCTGTGACGAGAGAGGAACAACCATGAAATCAGCCAGGTTCGCAGGTCTCCTTTCTTTCGTGGCAGGTGTTCTCATGCTCGTTTGCGGCGCATTCGCATGGGGAATCACCTCCACCCAGCTCGCGTCCGAGAACATCACCGTCGCGAATGACGCCCCGGCCTTCGCCGGCGCGAAGGTGACGGGTCCCCTCACCGCCTTCTACCAGGCCGAGGCCGTCAAGAAACACACCCGTGCGGCGAGCAACAACCTGACCTACGCCGAACTCGGCGCCAAGGTGCAGGAGGCCAAGGACGCCGGTGACACCGCCACCGCCGAGCAGCTCCAGGCCACCCGCACCATGGTGGAAACCGGAAACTTCGTGCGCGCCTCCCTGCTGACCTCCGTCATGGCCTTCGGGGTCTCGGCCCTCGTGATGGGCGCCGGTCTGCTCTTCAGCTGCCTCGGCTGGGGCCTGTACCGGCTCTCCGCCGTTCACGCCCAGGATGCGGAACCGGAGGAGGCCTGAACCGGCTTCACACGTTGCCACTAGTCTTGGCGCATGTTCCAGAAGGTCCTTGTCGCCAACCGAGGCGAGATCGCTGTTCGAGCCGTCCGCGCCGCCTTCGAACGGGGGTGCAAGACCGTTGCCGTCTTCCCCTACGAGGACCGCAACGCCGACCACCGGATCAAGGCATCCGAGTCCTACCTGATCGGGGAGCGGGATCATCCCGTCAGGGCATACCTGGACATCGATGAGATCATTCGCGTCGCGAAAGAAGCCGGGGCCGATGCGGTCTACCCCGGCTACGGTTTCCTCTCGGAGAACCCCGAACTCGCCGCCGCCTGCGCCGCCAACGGGATCACCTTCGTCGGTCCCTCCGCCGAGGTGCTCGAGCTGGCCGGAAACAAAGTGCGGGCCCTCGAACAGGCCCGCAGGGCGGGGGTGCCGACCCTCAGATCGACGCCGCCGTCCACCGACCCCGACGAGCTGATCGCCGGCGCCGAGGAAATCGGTTTCCCGGTGTTCATCAAGGCCATCGCGGGTGGTGGTGGCCGCGGCATGAGGCGCGTCGACGATCCCGCCCGTTTCAGCGAGGAGCTGGGAGCCGCGATGCGCGAGGCCGAAGGGGCGTTCGGCGACCCGACGGTGTTCGTGGAGCAGGCCGTCGCGGCCCCCCGCCACATCGAGGTGCAGGTGCTGGCCGACCACCAGGGCAACGTCGTTCATCTCTTCGAACGCGACTGCTCCATCCAGCGCCGCCACCAGAAAGTGGTGGAGATCGCCCCCGCCCCCCACATCAGCGACGAGCTGCGCGCGGCACTGACCGCCGACGCGGTGAAGTTCGCCAAGGCCATCAACTACACCTGCGCCGGGACCGTCGAGTTCCTCGTCGAAACCTCGGGTCCGCGGGCCGGCAGCCACGTGTTCATCGAGATGAACCCCCGCATCCAGGTGGAGCACACCGTCACGGAGGAGATCACCGACGTCGACCTGGTGCAGGCGCAGCTGCGGATCGCGTCGGGGGAGACCCTGGAGGAGATCGGGATCCGCCAGGACGAACTGCACATCCGCGGCGCCGCCCTGCAGTGCCGCATCACCACCGAGGACCCGGCCAACTCGTTCCGGCCCGACACCGGCGTGATCCAGGCCTACCGTTCCGCCTCCGGCGCGGGCATCCGGCTCGACGGTGGCACCACCGGCACCGGGGTGGAGATCAGCCCCCACTTCGACTCGCTGCTGGTGAAACTCACCGCCCGCGGCCGCAGCCTCCACGATGCCGTGGTGCGGGCCAGGCGTGCCCTGGCGGAGTTCAGGATCCGGGGCATCGCGACCAACATCACCTTCCTGCGCGCGGTCCTGGAGGACCCGGACTTCGGCAGCGGCGTGGTGACAACCTCTTTCATCGACGAGAGACCCCACCTGCTGACGGGACGCATCCCGGCGGACCGCGGCACCAAACTGGCCCGCTTCCTCGCAGACGTCACCGTGAACCGACCCAACGGATCCGCCCCCACGTCCCTGGACCCATCGGCGAAGCTGCCCGGGCCGCTGCCCGCGGGCGAGATCCCCGACGGATCCCGCCAGCGACTCCTCGCCCTCGGCCCGGCCGGATTCGCCAAGGCCCTGCGTGAGCAGCGAGCAGTGGGCGTCACCGACACCACCTTCCGCGACGCCCACCAGTCGCTGCTCGCCACACGTGTGCGCACCCGCGACCTGGTGGCGGTGGCTCCCTGGCAGGCGCGGCTGCTGCCCGGGATGTTCTCCGTCGAGTGCTGGGGCGGGGCCACCTATGACGTGGCGCTGCGGTTCCTCGGTGAGGACCCGTGGGAGCGCCTCGCGAAACTGCGGGCCGCGATGCCGAACCAGAATCTGCAGATGCTGCTGCGCGGCCGCAACACCGTCGGCTACACCCCCTACCCGACCGAGGTCACCCGGGCCTTCGTGTCGGAGGCCGCGGAGGTCGGGGTGGACATCTTCCGCATCTTCGACGCCCTCAACGACGTCGAACAGATGCGCCCCGCGATCGACGCGGTGGTCCACGACACCGAATCGGTGGCGGAGGTGGCGCTCTGCTACACCGCGAACCTGCTCGACCCCGACGAGAGGACCTACACCCTCGACCACTACCTGCGGCTCGCCGAACGGATCGTCGACGCGGGGGCACACATCCTGGCCATCAAGGACATGGCGGGGCTGCTCAGGCCCGCCGCGGCCGCGAAGCTCGTCGCGGCGCTCCGGGAACGGTTCGAGCTGCCCGTCCATCTCCACACCCACGACACCACAGGAGGGCAGCTCGCCACCCTGATGGCCGCCATCGACGCCGGGGTGGATGCGGTTGACGTCGCGAACTCGGCGATGTCGTCGACCACCTCGCAGCCACCCATGTCGGCGCTGCTGATGGCCCTTGACGGCACCGACCGTGCCCCGGACATCGACCCGGGGGCGGTGCTGGACCTGGAGCCCTACTGGGAAGCGGTCCGCAGGGTCTACAAACCCTTCGAGTCGGGGCTTCCGGCGCCGACGGGGCGCGTCTACAGCCACGAGATCCCGGGCGGGCAGCTGTCCAACCTGCGCCAGCAGGCAATCGCGCTCGGCCTGGGTGACAAGTTCGAGGCCATCGAGGCGATGTACGCCGCCGCCGACAAGATCCTGGGACGCCCCACGAAGGTCACACCTTCGTCGAAGGTGGTGGGTGATCTGGCGCTGCACCTGGTGGCGGTCGGTGCCGATCCGGCGGAGTTCGCCGCGGAGCCACGTCGCTTCGACATCCCGGATTCGGTGATCGGTTTCCTCAACGGGGAGTTGGGCGAACCCGCGGGAGGCTGGCCGGAACCGTTCCGCACCCGTGCCCTGGAGGGTCGCCGCAAACCGCCGCGCGTCACTCAGGTGGCGCCCGAGGACCTCGCCCTGCTTGAAACCCCGGGCGTCGAACGGCAGAGCACCCTCAACCGTTTGCTCTTCCCCGGGCCGACACGGGAGTTCCAGCAGAAACGCGACGAGTTCGGCGACGTCTCCGTGCTGCCGACGGTGCCCTACCTGTACGGGATGGAACCCGGCCACGAATACCCCGTCACCCTGGAGAAGGGCGTCACGCTGCTGCTCGGCCTGGAGGCCATCGGCGCCCCCGACAAGTGGGCCAAACGCAACGTCATGACCCTTCTCAACGGACAGTTGCGTCCGGTCAGGGTGCGCGACAACTCCCTCGAGTCGGAGGTGGCCTCCGCGGAGAAGGCGGATCCGGGCAACCGCGGGCACGTCGCGGCACCGTTCGCGGGGGCCGTGACCGTGACCGTCGCGGAGGGTGACGAGGTCGCGGTCGGAGATCAGGTGGCCACCATCGAGGCCATGAAGATGGAGGCCGCCATCAATGCGCCCGTGGCGGGCGTGGTCAAACGGGTGGTGCTGATCGGCACCACACAGCTCGACGGCGGCGACCTGGTGGTCGTGATCGAGTAGCTCCCGGGTTCCTTTCCCGGGCCGGTGGGTCAGGCCGGTTGCTCAGGGACGGCTTGATCCACCACGACGACGTCCTCCCGGTCGGACAGTTCCCGGAGGAACTTCAGGAGGGGTGCGACGACGTTTCGCGTGGCCTCGTCCAAGGTTTCCGGGTCTATTTCCCCGAGGGCCTCGCGGGTGGCAACGGCGTGGCCGTGGTGGCCGTAGCCCGCCTGCATCCCGGGCAGCGGCATCAGCGGGATGCCCAGCGGTCGCTTGCCCAGACGGGTCACCGACAGAGTCGAGGGCAGGCCCCGGCGCGCCAGGTCGAACTCCACCGAGTCGAGGCGCCGGTACTCGATCCGGGTGGTGGGGCCGGCCAGGTGCTCCAGCCACAGCAGGAGCACTTCCCAGCACTGCCCGAGTCTTTCCTGAGGAACGAACCCGCCTTCCAGGAGGGTGCTCGCGTCCCGCATCAGGGGGCGTGAGGGATCCACCTCCAGGTCGGGATTGCGGCGGAACAGCCCCCAGCGGCGTTTCATGACCGGAGCGGGGTAACGTTCCGCGAACACCCTTGTCAGCGCCTCCGCCACCTCGGGTGGGGCGCCGAAGATGTCCCTGACATCGTCGATGCGGATGCCGAAGAGCCTCATCGCTCGCATGAAACACAGCCTACAGGGCAAAGCCCAGTATGCTGGCCGACACCATGAGTTCCATTCGACGCATCGCCGCAGTCGCTGCGGCGACCGCGTGCCTGGTCTGGGGGGGAACCCCGGCCTTGGCCGACGTGACCATTTCCGACGCGGCCAGCCCCCTGACAGGGGTGGCCTTCGATCCGCGGTCGTCGCGGCTGTTCGCGGTGTCCGAGACCGACGGAACCAACATTCTGGTCACGGACGCCAAGGGTGCGAAGCTGGGATCCGTCAGTTTCTCCGCCAAAGCCGAGTCCGTTCAGGGCTTGGCCGTGTACTCGGGTTCGCTCTACGTGGGGGATGTGGGGGATCCCGGGGACAACCGCAACAAGATCACCGTGTACAAGCTCCCCCTCGAACTCGGCAAACAGTCCTACAACTCCTACGACTTCCGCTACCCGGACGGGTCGCACGACGCCAAGGCGGTGCTGGTCTCGGGCAGGGGACGCATCTATGTGGTGACAGCGGGCGAGAACCCCGGCATCTACTACTCCGAGCTGGAGCCGTCGCGTTCAGGGGTGAACAAACTGAGCCGCGCCTCCGACGCCCCGTCGGGGGTGACCGATGGGGTCTTCCTCTCCGACGGTGTCACCATGGCGCTGCGAACCGGAACCGGGGTGCAGGTCGTCGACGCCTCCAGCTGGGAAACCCGCGCCACCCTCACCTATCAGGGCGCCCCCGACGGGGAATCGATCACCACTTTCAGCGGGGACCGGATGCTGGTGGGTGCGGGGCCGCTGCTGCGGGAGGAAGCCGTGCCCACTTCCGACGGCACCGTCACGATCTCGCCGTCGGGCGAGGCTTCTGCAACGCCCTCCCCGGAGCCATCCGAGAACCCCGCGAGCAGCGCCTCACCCGCCCCGCAGGAAACCACCACGCAGGCCCCCGAGGAAAAAACCACCCAGCCGGCGCGGGGAGGCACCCGCCTGGCCATCGGGGCCGCCGCGGTGCTGGCCCTGGCCCTGGGAGCCGTGGTCTTCTTCCGCAAGAAGTAGGAAACCGCTACCTGCTCACAGGCTCTCCACGACGTGGTCGATGCAGGCGGTCAGGGCCTCCACGTCGGCTTGGTCAACGGATGCGTAGGTTCCGATCCGCAGCTGGTTGCGTTTCAGCGCGCGGTAGGGGTCGATGTCCACGATCCCATTGCTGCGCAGCTCGGCTATCACACGGGCGGCATCCACCCCGGGAATCAGGTCGATGGTCGCGACCACGGGGGAGCGATGCGCCGGGTCGGTGACGAACGGGGACGCGTACGACGACGCCTCTGCCCAGGCGTACAGGTGGTCGCTCATCCGGCGGCAACGTTCCTCGGCGGCGTCGATCCCGCCCAGGTCCAGCAGCCAGTTGATCTGGTCCTCGAGCAGCAGCAGGGTCGCGATTGCGGGGGTGTTCAGGGTCTGGTTCCGGGCCGAGTTCGCGGCCGCGACGTTCAGGTTCAGCGACTCCGGGATCCAACGGCCCGAGGCGGCGATCCGTTCTGCGCGCTCCAGCGCGGACGGGGAGCAGAAAGCCACCCACAAACCCCCGTCCGAGGAGAAGTTCTTCTGCGGGGCGAAGTAGTAGACATCCGTTCGTGAGATGTCGGCGGCCATCCCACCCGCCGCCGAGGTGGCATCGATCAGCACCAGGCCGTCGCCGATCCGCTCCACCGGGGCGGCCGCGCCCGTGGAGGTCTCGTTCTGCGCCCACGCCACCACGTCCGCGTCCTCCGGGGCGGGCAGGACCACGGCCCCCGGATCGCACTGGGTGACGGCCGGGTCGGCCAGGAACGGGGCCGCCGCGGCGGCGCGCGCGAACTTGCGGGTGAACTCCCCGAAGACGGCATGCGCGGAGCGCCGCTCGATCAGGGAACAGACCGCGACATCCCAGAACACGGTGGAGCCCCCGTTGCCGAGCACCACCTGGTACCCCTCCGGCAGCCGGTACAGCTCCCGAAGCCCCTCCTGAACCGTCGCGACGAGCTGTTTCACGGGTGCCTGGCGATGCGAGGTTCCCAGCACGTCGCCACGCAGCGAGAGGTATTCCAGGGCCTCGGGTCGCACCTTGGCGGGACCCGAACCGAAACGGCCGTCTGCGGGGAGGAGATCTTCGGGAATGGCGATCACCCCTGAATTCTCCCACGTATCTGAGAAACCGGACTGCGCGGTTCGACGGATGGGAGGAAAACCGGTGCTTGGATGATGGCATGACGAAACTGCGGGTCGGCCGGGCCGTGACGCCAAAGGGGACGATCGAGGAAGCGGTCATCGAGATCGCCGACGGCCGGGTGGTGGCCATCACGCAGGGAGGGGGAACCGGCGATTCCTGGGCGGTGCCGGGTTTCGTCGACACCCACTGCCACGGCGCGGTCGGCGTCAGCTTCGGCGACCCGGATCCCGCCGCCAATCTGCGCGCCATCGAGTACCACCGCTCCCAGGGAACCACCACCCTGTTCGCCTCCACCGTCACCGAACCCATCGAGAAACTGGAGGCCCAGTGCCGGGTGCTGCGCGGGATCGTCGAAACCGGTGAACTCGACGGCATCCACCTCGAGGGTCCCTTCCTGTCCGAGGCCCGGAGGGGTGCCCACGACCCCGGTCTGCTGCGCGACCCCGAACCGGAACTCGTCGAACGGCTCATATCGGCGGGCGGGGCGGCACTGCGCATGGTCACCCTGGCCGTTGAACGTGACGGGGGAGAGGACGCCACCCGGCGTTTCACGCGGGCGGGCGTCAAGGTGGCCTTCGGGCACTCGGACGCCGACGAGCACGTCGCGGCCACGTCCATCGGGTGGGGGGCCTGCATCGCCACCCACCTGTTCTCCGCGATGCGTTCCATCCACCACCGGGAACCCGGTCCCGTGCCTGTGCTGCTCACCGACGACCGCGTGATGTGTGAACTGATCTGCGACGGCATCCACCACCGGCCCGTGATCGCGCGGATGGCCATTGACGCCGCAGGCACCGATCGCATCTGCCTGGTCACCGACGCCATGGCCGCCACCGGCCAGGGCGACGGACGCTACCTGCTGGGGGAGCTCAAGGTGGAGGTCCGGGACGGGACCGCCCGACTGGTCACCGCCGACGGCACCCCCGGTTCCATCGCGGGTTCCACCCTGACCATGGCCAAGGCGTTCAGTTTCGTCGTCGGCCGGGTGGGGCTGAGCATTCCCGAGGCCGCCCGGATCGCGGCCACCACCCCGGCCCGCTGGCACGGGCTGGCGGAGGTCGGAACCCTGGAGGCCGGCAAACGCGCCGACATCTGCGTCGTGGATGACGCGGGAGAGTTGCAACAGGTCTGGCGGCGGGGAGAACGCATCCGCTGAGAGGCCCCAAAGCCGGTTGAGCCGGTTCGTGGGCGTCAGGGCTTCTGAGCGGTCAGGGATGCGAGGGTGGTCCGCACCCTTGATTCCAGACCGGCTCGCACCACCGGCCATTCGGCGGACAGGATCGAGAAGACCACGGTGTCGCGCCAGGAGCCGTCCTCCCGCGGCTGATGATGCCGCAGCACTCCCTCCTGTACGGCCCCCAACCGGGCGATCGCGTCCCGGGAGCGCTGGTTGATGGAGTCGGTCTGGAGTTTCACACGCTCGAAGCCGCAGTCCTCGAAGGCATGCCCCAGCAGCAGGAGCTTCACTTCCGCGTTCAGCCCCGTGCCCCACAGGGCTGGTCGGTACGCCGTCCAGCCCGCGTGGGCGCGCTGCGCCCGGGGTTCGAGATCACCCAGGGACGTGGTTCCGACCACCTCGCCCGCCGGGCCGAAACGGGTGTCACCGGTCAATCGGATAGTGTACATGGCCCGGTCCTCGCCCGCACCGGCGATCAGACGGCCGATCGCCGCCACCCGGTCCGTGGCGCCGCCCGCGTACCCGAGGGTGAACACCCGTGGATCGTCGAGCGCCTCCACCAGTTCCGTCTCGTCCCTCGGCTGGGTGGGATCGAGTCTCACGAGCCGACCCGTCAGAGTCCTGCCGTCGGGATTGCGCGCCATGGAACACATCTTTCCACTCCGCGTTCTGGGATTTTTCGGGGCGGACCGTGAATACGGGGGTCCATGTCGCGAAACCGCACTAACATTGCCTCGAAGGAGGCATGAGTGGCATGAGCGAGCTGATCGACACCACGGAGATGTACCTGCGTACGGTGTATGAATTGTTGGAGGAAGGAGTGCCGCCGCTGCGGGCCCGGATAGCCGAGCGCCTGCACCAGTCCGGCCCCACCGTTTCCCAGACGGTGGCGCGCATGGAGCGTGACGGCCTGCTCACGGTCAAGGCCGACCGCACGATCAAACTCACCCCGAAGGGCGCCCGGCTGGCGCGTGACGTGATGCGCAAACACCGGCTGGCGGAATGCCTGCTCACAGAGGTGATCGGCCTCGAATGGGAGAAGGTGCACGAGGAGGCCTGTCGCTGGGAACACGTCATCTCGGACGAGGTTGAGCGTCGGCTGCTCGGGATCCTCGACTCGCCGACCCGTTCCCCGTACGGAAATCCCGTCCCGGGGCTCAGGGACCTCGGGCTTGAGCACGACCACGTGCCCTTCCGGCAAGGGGTCGTGCCGTTGTCCGAGGTGGTTCCGAACCGGGGCGAGGTGACCGTCACCATGGAGCGGATGAGCGAGCACCTCCAGGCCGACGAGGAGGTGCTCTCGGCTCTCGCCGCCCTGGGGCTCCGGCCGGGAGCGGAGTTCGTGGTGCGTCGCGTGGGGATCGACCTCAGGTTCTGCGTCGGCGACGAGGCGGTCACGGTGGACGAGGCGGTCGCGGAACTGCTCTTCGTCGCCGCCCCCTGATCCCTCATACCCCGGGGGGAATAAATGGGGTGAAGTCTTCGTTGGTTGGAGTGAACAGCGAAACCCCGAGTGAGGAAACATGGCAACCACAAATCTGACCAAGGATAACTTCGGCTCCACCATCGAGGGAACCGATGTCGTGCTCGTCGACTTCTGGGCCTCGTGGTGCGGGCCCTGCCGTCGGTTCGGGCCGATCTTCGAGGAGGCCTCCGGTCGTCACGACGGGGTCGTCTTCGGCAAGGTGGACACAGAGGCCGAACAGGATCTGGCCTTCGCCCTCGACATCCAGTCCATTCCCACCATCATGGCCTTCCGTGCCGGTGTCCTTGTGTTCAGGCACAGCGGCCTGCTGAACGGGGCCCAGCTTGACGATCTCGTCAAGCAGGTCAAGGAACTCGACCCGGAGAAGCTGAAGGAGGAGGCGCGGAAGGGCTCCGCCGACTGATTCGGGCTCAGGTCCTGTTGTGGGGGCGCCGGATCGGGTGATCCAGCGCCCCCGCTGCCGTCACCGGTCTTCCTGTCACGGGAAACGCGACGGCGGAAACGTGGTCTCGTCCCCCGATGCGTTCGCGGCGGGACATAGTGCACCCTTGCTTCAATAGGCGCGGTTTTCCTCGCGAATTTATGGGGCATGGTGTCCCTTAATCGTCCTATTATTGACGGCAGTAGTCGTAGCGACGGAGGGAAACCATGACCGAGCGCGATGATGTGACTGGTCTGCCCAATTTGTTGACAACCACGGGGCGGGTCGCTCCGGTGCGATCCAGGAAGCCCATCTACCTGGACATGCTGCCCCCATGCAACGCGGGATGCCCTGCGGGGGAGAACATCCAGGAGTGGTTACGCCTGATAAAAGCGGGCCAACACGAGGCGGCCTGGCGGCAGCTCACCGCCGACAACCCCTTCCCGGCCATCCACGGCCGCGTTTGTTATCACCCCTGCGAGACCGCCTGCAACCGCAAGGATCTCGACACGGCCGTCTCCATCCACTCGGTGGAACGTTACCTGGGGGACCTGGCCCTGGAACGTGGCTGGCGGTTCGAGATGCCGCGCCGCGACTCCGGACGGCGGGTGTTGATCATCGGCGCCGGGCCTTCCGGGCTGTCGGCCGCCTACCACCTGCGCCGCCTCGGCCACGAGGTGGAGATCCACGACTCGGCCGACGCCCCCGGCGGCATGATGCGCTACGGGATTCCCGAGTACCGGCTGCCCCGCGACGTCCTGGACGCCGAGGTGGCGCGGATCACCGACATGGGTGTGGTGATCCGCAACAACGCGCCGGTCACCGACCTGCTCGCCACGCAGGTGGAGGGCCGTTTCGACGCGGTGTTCGTGGCCATCGGAGCCCACCTGTCCAAACGCGTTGACATCCCCTCGGCCGACGCCACCAGGATGGTCGACGCAGTCAGTTTCCTGCGCGATGTCGCCAGGGGCGAGAGGCCCGTCATCGGGCGCCGGGTCGCGGTCTACGGCGGCGGCAACACCGCCATGGACGCCGCCCGCGTGGCCCGCCGGCTGGGAGCCGAGGAGTCGGTGATCGTCTACCGCCGCACCGTCGAGCAGATGCCCGCCCACGCCGAGGAACGCGAGAGCGCGGAGCAGGAGGGGGTGAGGATGAACTGGCTGCGGACCATCACCGAGATGGGCGAGGAGGACCTGACCGTCGAGATCATGGAACTCGACGAGGAGGGCAGGGCACGCGGGACCGGGCGGTTCGAGAAACTCGCCGCCGACACCGTGATCCTGGCCGTCGGTCAGGAGGCCGACACCGGTTTCCTCCAAGCAGTTCCCGGGATGGTCTTCGACAAGGACGTGGTGCAGGTCGATCCCGAAACCCTCATGACGAACGTTCCCGGGATCTTTGCGGGCGGTGACATGGTGCCGAGCGAACGCACCGTCACCGTCGGTGTCGGACACGGTAAGAAGGCCGCCCGCTGCATCGACAAGTGGCTGAACCTCGACGTCACCCCGCGCGCCCCGAAACACCCGATCGTCCACCTCGACCAGATGAACCTGTGGTACTTCGGCGGTCACACCCGCCGGGTCCAAGCCGAGCAGGCCCCCGAGACGCGCGTGTCCGACTTCGGTGAGATCGTCGCGGGTCTCAGCCCGAAGGAGGCCGAGTTCGAGGCCCGGCGCTGCCTGTCCTGCGGCAACTGCTTCGAGTGCGACGGCTGCTACGGCGCCTGCCCCGAGGACGCCGTCATCAAGCTCGGACCCGGCAACCGGTACCGCTTCGACTACGAACGCTGCACCGGATGCGCCACCTGCTACGAGCAGTGCCCCGTGCACGCAATCGAGATGATCCCGGAGGGTCAGTGATGAACCAGCGCACCATCATCGACGGCAACGAGGCCGCCGCCGACGTTGCCTACCGGCTGAGCGAACTCTGCTCCATCTATCCGATCACCCCCAGCTCCACCATGGCCGAACTGGCCGACGAATGGTCCTCCCACGGGCGCAGGAACGTCTTCGGCACGGTGCCCACCGTCGTCGAGATGCAGTCCGAGGGCGGCGCGGCCGGAGCCATGCACGGCGCCCTCCAGGGCGGGGCCCTGTCCACCACCTTCACCGCCTCGCAGGGCCTGCTGCTGATGATCCCCAACATGTACCGGATCGCCGGGGAACTGACCTCCACGGTCTTCCACGTAGCGGCGCGTTCCCTGGCCACGCAGGGCCTGTCGATCTTCGGCGACCACCAGGACGTGATGGCCGTGCGTCAGACGGGCTGCTGCATGCTCAGTTCCGCGTCGGTGCAGGAGGCCCACGACATGGCGGCCGTCGCGCATCTGGCGACCCTGCGCGCCCGGCTGCCGTTCGTGCATTTCTTCGACGGCTTCCGCACCAGCCACGAACTCAACACCTTGGTCAAGCTCACCGACGACCAGCTGCGTGAACTGGTACCCGCCGACCTGGTCCGTGAGCACCGCGCCCGGGCGCTGAGCCCCGAGAACCCGTTCATCCGCGGCACCGCACAGAACCCGGACACCTACTTCCAGTCGCGCGAGACCGCGAACCGCTATTACGACGCCGTGCCGGGGATCCTCACCGAGGTGCTGGAACACTTCGAGAAGGTCTCGGGTCGCCGCTATCGCACGGTGGAGTACCACGGCCATCCCGAGGCCGACCGGGTGGTGGTGATCATGGGTTCGGGGATCGAGACGATGATCCCCGTGGTCAGGCACCTCAACGAGGCGGGGGAGAAGGTGGGTGTCCTGTTCGTGCGGCTCTACCGGCCCTTCCCGAAGGAACACCTCCTGGCCGCGTTGCCCGCCACCGTCCGGAAGGTCGCGGTCCTGGACCGCACCAAGGAGCCCGGTGCGGGGGGCGAACCGCTGTTCCTCGATGTCTCCTCCGCCATCGGGGAATCCGTGTCCCGCGGGGACCGGGATGTCATGCCGGTGCTGACCGGCGGTCGCTACGGCCTGTCCAGCAAGGAGTTCACCCCCGCCATGGCGAAGGCGGTCTACGACGAGCTGGCGAAGGAACACCCCCGGCCGCGTTTCACGGTGGGCATCAACGACGACGTCACCCACCTGTCCCTCGACGTCGATCCCGATTTCCAGCTCCTCGACCCGCAGACCCACCGCGCCGTGTTCTACGGGCTGGGTTCGGATGGCACCGTCGGAGCCAACAAGAACACCATCAAGATCATCGGCTCCGATCCCGATACCTACGCCCAGGGCTACTTCGTCTACGACTCCAAGAAATCGGGTTCGCGCACCGTCTCGCACCTGCGTTTCGGCCCCAACCCGATCCAGGCGCCGTACCTGGTGACCCGGTCGGATTTCATCGGCTGCCATCACTGGTCGATCCTGGAGCGGGTGGACGTGCTGGAGTTCGCCCGGCCCGGCACGACGCTGCTGCTCAATTCCCCCTATCCGGCGGATCAGGTGTGGGAACAGCTGCCGCGCCCGATGCAGGAGAAGATCGTCGAGCTGGGCATCTCCCTGCACGTCATCGATGCCTCCGCGGTCGCGCGGGCCGCGGGTCTCGGGTCGCGCACCAACACGGTGTTGCAGACCTGTTTCTTCGCGATCTCCGGTGTCATGCCGCGTGAGGAGGCCATTGAGAAGGTCAAGGCCGCCATCACCAAGACCTACGCCCGCAAGTCGATGGCCATCGTGCAGAAGAACCACGAGGCGGTCGACGCATCCCTGGCCCACCTGCACGAGGTTCAGGTACCCACCTGCGCCACCGGGCAGCGGGACCTGATCCCACCCGTCCCCTCGGACGCCCCACAGTTCGTGCGGGAGGTCACCGCGACGATGCTGGTCGGGCGCGGTGACGAACTGCCGGTCTCGGTGCTGCCCGTCGACGGTTCCTACCCGTCGGGCACCACCCGCTACGAGAAACGCAACATCAGCGAGATCATCGCGGTGTGGGACAACGAGTCCTGCATCCAGTGCGGGAACTGTTCCTTCGTGTGTCCGCACGCCGTGCTGCGCGCCAAGTACTACCCCTCCGAGGTGGTCGAGAACGCCCCCGAGGGTTTCCTCAGCCAACCGCTCGACGCCGCGGGCCTGCCCGACACCAATTACACGCTGCAGGTCTACGCCGAGGACTGCACGGGCTGTGGGTTGTGCGTCGAGGCCTGCCCCGTCAGGCCCGTCGGGCAGCCGAACCGGCGCGCCATCAACCTGGAGCCGGTGCTGGAACGGGAGAAGGAAAAGGAAGCGGTCAAGTTCTTCGAGACCATCCCGCTCAACGACCGCCGCAACGTGGACTTCGGCACCGTGCGTGGCACCCAGTTCCTGGAGCCGTTGTTCGAGTTCTCCGGGGCCTGCTCCGGGTGTGGCGAAACCCCGTACCTGAAGCTGCTGACCCAGCTGTTCGGGGACCGCGTCACCGTCGCCAACGCCACCGGCTGCTCGTCGATCTACGGCGGCAACCTGCCCACCACCCCGTGGGCGAAGAACGCCCAGGGGCGCGGACCGGCATGGTCGAACTCGCTGTTCGAGGACAACGCCGAGTTCGGGCTCGGGCTCCGGCTGGCCGCCGACCTGCACCGCGACATGGCGCGTCACCTCCTGGAGGAACTGCGCTCCGAGATCGACGACGACGAACTGATCGACTCGTTGCTGGCCGCGAAACAGCGCATGGAGTCGGGCCTGGCCCGGCAGGCCGCCCGTGTCGACCGTCTCAAGGCGCGGCTGGCGGAGCTGGAGGGCCCGAAGATCGAGGACCTCAAGAGCGTCTGCGACCATCTGTTGCGGCGTTCCGTCTGGATCGTCGGCGGTGACGGCTGGGCCTACGACATCGGTTCTTCCGGCGTCGATCACGTGCTGGCCTCGGGGCGCAACGTCAACGTGCTGGTGCTGGACACCGAGGTTTACTCCAACACGGGTGGTCAGGCGTCCAAGTCCACCCCGCTGGGGGCGGTCGCGAAGTTCGCATCCGCGGGCAAGCTCACCAACAAGAAGGACATGGCCATGCAGGCGATGGCCTACGGGTCGGTGTACGTGGCGCGGGTGGCGATGGGCGCGGACCCGCAGCAGACCCTGAAGGCGTTCCGCGAGGCGGAGGCCTACGAGGGGCCGAGCCTGATCATCGCCTACAGCCACTGCATCGCCCACGGCATCGACATCCGCAAGGGCCTGGAGCAGCAGTACCGGGCCGTCAATTCCGGGCACTGGCCGCTGATGCGTTACAACCCGGTGATCCGGGAGAACGGCGGCAACCCGTTCCTGCTCGACAGCCCCCGGCCGCGCCTGAAACTGCGCGAGTACCAGGATGCCGAACTGCGCTACAAGGTGTTGCGCGCCGCCGACCCGGAGGAGGCCAATCGTCTCATCGACATCGCCCAGGCGCAGGTGGACCGGCGCTGGGCCGAGTACGAGGAGCTGGCGCTCCGGGGCGCTGAGAAGTTCGCCGCCGACCCGCGCAAGGAGGAATCGTGGCAGATCTGAGGAGCAGCTACCTGGGACTGGAACTGCGCAACCCCGTCATCGCCTCGGCCGGGCCACTGAGCCAGAGCGTCGAGGACATCAAGGCGCTGGCGGATGCGGGGCTCGGTGCTGTGACCATGTTCTCCCTGTTCGAGGAGCAGCTGTTCCGCGACGCGGAGCGCTTGGTGGAACTGGAGGAGCAGTTTGCCGACATAACCCCGGAGGCCGTCAGCTTCTTCCCGGAGGTGCCGCGTGCAGAGGCCGATGCTGTCACGAACTACCTGCGGCTCGTCGAGAAGGGCGCCCAGGCCATCGACGTGCCGCTGATCGCCTCCCTCAACGGCGCCTCCCGCGGGGGATGGGTGCACTCGGCGCGCAGCCTGCAGGACGCCGGGGCGGCCGCGCTGGAGCTCAACATCTACTACGTCCCGGGTGACCTAACCCTGGGAGGTGAAGATGTGGAGCAGCGTCACCTCGACATTCTCCGGGCCGTGAAGTCGGAGGTGAGCATCCCGGTGGCGGTGAAACTCAGCCCGTACTTCTCGTCGGTCGGTGCGATGTGTCAGCGACTCGACCGGGCCGGAGCCGATGGCCTGGTGCTGTTCAACCGGTTCCTGCAACCCGACATCGACCTGGATCGGCTGGAGGTGGTCAGCGGGGTGACGCTGAGTTCGCCCGTGGACGCCCGCCTGCCGCGCACCTGGATCGCGGTGCTGCACGACCACGTGGAGGCCTCGCTCGCGGCCTCGTCCGGGGTGGATCAGCCCGAGGACGTCGTGAAACACCTGCTGGCCGGGGCCGATGTGGTCTGCACCACCTCGGCGCTGGTGCGTCACGGCGTCGAGCACGCCACCCGCCTGGTCGAGGGGCTCGATTCCTGGCTCGACAGCCGGCGGCTCACCTTGGACCAGGCCCGTGGCATGTTGGCCGTGCCGGCCAACACCCCGGTCGATGCCTACGAGCGTGCGGGGTACGTCGCCGCATTGGAGAAGGCGAAGACGACCTACGGGTCGCTGTCCTGACGGGATGCGCTCCGCGACGCCGGTTGGGTTCTCACGGCCCGGCCGGCGTTGCTGTTTCCGGAATCCAGCCGACTCGGGCCCGGGCAAATGCTTTCCATGTAAGTGAGTTACATGTAATGTTTCTTGGGTGAAGGAAACAGCAACGCCCCTCGGGGAACACGGAGCCCTCTTCGAAGCGCTCCTGCACGCGGAGGTGGCGCTGTGGAACCGGCTCGAGAAGGACCTCTGGCGAACCGCGAACTCCGCCACCCTGGCGCGTTACCTCGTCCTGAAGCAGATCGACGCGTCAGCACCCGATGGTGGTCCCCGGGTCCAGGACATCGCCCGGCACCAGCGCACCACGGTCGGTGCGGCCTCGCGGCTCGTTGATCGCCTGGTCGGTGACGGGCTCGTGCTCAGGACCCCCTGCCCCAAGGATCGGCGCTCCAGCCGGCTGAGCCTCACCGACAAGGGACGGGTACGGATGGAGAGCGCGGCCGGAACCTTCGAGGACACCCTGCGCACCGTGCTCGCCGACTTCCGTCACGAGGAGCTTGTGGTGCTCATCCAGAACCTGACCCGGGTGGCCACCGGCGCAAGCCAGCGGGCCGACATCGTCCCGGCCATGCAGGGCGCCCGTCTCGACGAGCCCCTGCCCGGTGGCGGGTTCGTCGCCCTGACCAACGAGAACGGAGCTGAATCATGATCCGGTTCGAGGACGTACAGAAGATCTATCCGGACGGTACCGTCGGGGTCGGGGGCATCACCCTGGATGTCGCCGAGCGCTCCACGACCGTGCTGCTGGGCTCGTCCGGGTCCGGCAAGACCACTCTGATGCGGATGGTCAACAAGATGGTGACGCCCACCTCGGGTGCCGTGCTGCTGGCCGGGGAGGACGTCGCGGTGCAACCGACGGTGGCGTTGCGGCGCTCCATCGGCTACGTCCTGCAGGACGGCGGATTGTTCCCGCACCGCCGCGTCGTCGACAACATCGCCACGGTCCCGATCCTCGACGGGGTTCCCAAGGCCAAGGCGCGCGAGCACGCCCTGGAGCTGATGGACATGGTCGGGCTCGACCGCGACCTGGCCGGGCGTTTCCCGTCGCAGCTCTCCGGCGGGCAGCGGCAGCGCGTCGGAGTCGCCCGGGCGCTCGCCAATGACCCCAAGGTCCTGCTCATGGACGAACCCTTCGGTGCCCTCGACCCGCTGGTCCGCGCCGACCTGCAACGGGAACTGCGAGACCTGCAGCGGCGCCTGGGAACCACCATCCTGTTCGTCACCCACGACGTCGACGAGGCCTTCCTCCTGGGCGACCAGGTGGCGGTGCTGCGCACCGGCGGTGTCCTGGCGCAGGTCGGCACCCCAGAGGAGCTGCTCTCCAACCCGGCCGATGAGTTCGTCGCCGATTTCGTCGGGGCGGACACGAGCCGCCGCCAGCTGCGGAGCATTGAACGCAACGGCTCCAGGCTCGTGATCGACGCCGATGGGCGGCCCCTGGGAACCCTCCGTGAAGGCGGTGGAGGAGCCTCGGGTGGGGGGCCGTCGTGAACTGGTTCATTGACACCCTGGGGCAGGTTGAACTGGTCAAGACGCTGGTGAGCACCGCGAACTGGTTGGTCAACAATCTGGGGCAGGTGGGCGGCTATTTCTTGATCCACGCCCTGCTCTCGCTGGGTGCTGTTGTCGCGGCCGCCGTGCTGTCGGTGCCGCTGGCCCGGTTGGCGGTCGCAACCCGGCGTTTCGGAGGACTTCTGCTCGGCGCCTTCTCGCTCCTGTACGCGGTTCCTTCCCTGCCGATGCTCGTGGTGATCCCGGTCATCCTGGGGGTGCCGGTGCGCTCCCCGCTGAACATGGTGATCGTCCTGACCCTGTACGGGATCTCGGTGCTCGTCACCCAGGTCGCGGAGGCCTTCCGTTCCCTGCCCGAGGACGTCGTCGAGGCCGCCAACGCCCTCGGGGTCGATCCGTGGCGGCGATTCTGGCAGGTGGAGCTGCCGCTCGCAGTGCCGGTGCTGATCGCGGGGTTGCGCGTGGTGACCGCGTCCACGGTTTCCCTGGTCACGGTCGGCGCGCTGGTCGGTGTGCAGTCGCTCGGCACCCTGTTCACCGACGGCTTCCAGCGGCAACTGGTCGAATCGCTGCTGACCGGGCTCGGCGCGACCCTGCTGCTGGCCCTGATCTTCGACCTGCTCGTCGTGTTGTTCGGCAGAGCCCTGACCCCGTGGCTTCGTAAACGGAAGCAGGTGACGGCATGAATCTCTTCCTCGACGCCCTCGGCTGGCTGTTCGCGCCCGAGAACTGGGGCGGGGCAGGTGGCATCTCGTCACGACTGCAGCAACACCTCTACTTCACTCTCGCCGTGGTGGCAGTGGCCTGCGTGCTGGCGCTCCCGGCCGGGGTGGCCATCGGCCACACGCGGCGCGGGGTGGCTGTGGTCCCCATGATCACGGCATCGGCGCGCGCCCTCCCGACCCTCGGCCTGCTGACCCTGGTCGGTCTGTGGTCCGGTCTGGGGCTGGTGGCTCCCTTCTGCGCGCTGCTGGTGCTGGCCATTCCCCCGATGCTCGCCGGGGCCTACTCGGGAATCACCTCGGCCGAACCGGTCACGGTGGATGCGGCCCGCGCCATCGGCCTGTCCTCGTGGCAGGTACTCACCCAGGTGGAGCTGCCCGCCGCCGTTCCGCTGCTTCTCGAGGGGCTGCGATCGACCACCCTCCAGGTCGTCGCCACGGCGACGCTAGCCGCCTACACCGCCGACGTGGGGCTGGGGCGGTTCCTCTTCACCGGTCTCAAGACCCGCGACTACGCACAGATGGTCGGCGGCGCGCTGCTGGTCGTCGCCCTGGCCCTCGTCCTGGACCTGCTGCTGGTACAGACCAAACACATGATCACCCGAAAACTCGACCCAAGTACCCAAATCGCTTCCGCGAAGGAGTCCCGATGAAATCCACGACCAAGCTCGCCGCACTCGGAATCGCAGCAGCCCTGGCACTGGTGGGCTGCGGCAGTGCCTCGAACATCGAGGGAAAAAGCGACGACACGAAATCCTCCGACACCCTGGTGATCGGCTCCCAGGACTATTACTCGAACGAGATCATCGCCGAGATCTACGCCCAGTCCCTGGAGAAGTCGGGCAAGAAGGTGGACCGACAGCTGAAGATCGGACAGCGGGAGGTCTACATGCCCGAACTCCAGGCCGGGAAGATCGACATCTTCCCCGAGTACAGCGGCAACCTGCTGCAGTACTACAAACCCGAGACCACGGCCCGCACCTCGGAGCAGGTCCACGCTGAGCTGACCGGCGCCCTGCCGGGAGGGTTGAAGGCACTGGAGCAGGCGCCGGCAACCGACCAGGACTCCTACGTGGTGACCAAGGCGTTCGCGGAGGAACACTCGCTGAAACAGATCGGGGATCTCGCCTCGGTGCCGGACCTGAAGATCGCGGGCAACTCCGAGCTGGAGTCCCGCCCATACGGGCCGAAGGGGCTCCGCGAGACCTACGGGGTCGAGACCACGATCAAACCCGCCGAGGACTCGGGTGGCCCGCTCACCGTCAAGGCCCTGCGCGACGGGGAGGTGCAGATCGCCGACATCTACACCGCCGCCCCGGTGCTGGCCGAAGGTGACCTGGTGGCCCTGGAGGATCCGAAGAACCTGTTCCTGTCCTCCAACGTGGTGCCGATCGTCTCCAGCAAGGTGGACGACCAGACCGCGGAGACCCTGAACAAGGTGTCGAAGGAGCTGACCCCCGAGGACCTGATCGCCATGAACAAACGGTCCGTCGACGAGAAGGCGTCGGCCTCGGTGATCGCGGGCGACTGGCTGAAGTCCAAGGGCCTGGCCTGAGAGACAGAACCATCCGACGCGACCCCCGCCGAGCCGCGGGGGTCGCGCCGTTACACCTTGGAAATCTGCGAGTGGTATGGCTCAAAACCTGCGAGTGGCATGGTTCTAGCGTGTGTCGGCGACGAATCGGCGATGACGAATTTGATGAACTGTTTGGCGTCGTACCCGCGATTGCATTGGACGGGGTGAAGGCGGTCGGTAGGACCACGACCGCCTTGCAATGTGTCCGGGCGGCGATCCATCTGGATCAACCACCCCGGGCAGCAATCTGAGCCGTTTCGGGCAGGTCCCGTCCCCAAACGTGGCACCCACTCTCGTTGACGGGATCTTGGACTATGGTTCGGAACGTTTCCCGGTGAATCCCGCGGCTTCTCTGGGCTGGGAACGCAGCGGTGCGGGAGCCGGGTGTCGTGTGGTCTACTTGGCCACCCGTGACGAGGAAGTGGTGCACATGCTGGTGACCTGGTCCATTCTCGCCTTCCTGATCAGTTCTCTGTGCTGGATCGCAGGGGATGCCCTCATCGTCGGTTTCCGCAAACCCGACAGGCGCGAGCACGGCGAGTTCATCGAGCTCATGGGCGACGACGCCTACGCCTTCTACACGCGCATCAACGAACCCCGCCTGAGGTGGGGAGCGCTGGTGGCGAACTATTCCATACCGCTCATGCTCGCAGGCCTCTACGCCCACTGGGTGCTGCTGCGCGGCTCGGTGTTCGGTGTGGCGGGAGTGGTGCTCCTGGGGATCGGATTCTGCCTGTCGCCCCTCGCCCACGCCGCTTTCTACCCGCTGGCCCTGGCCTCTGAGCGTGCACACGCCGCCTACACCTCGGCCGGGGACAGGGAGGAACCGGACGGGGCGGTCCTGGAACACGCGCGCCGGCTTTACCGGTTCCTCATGGCCGCCTGGACTCCCGCCGTCGGGTTGACCGCGCTGGGTTGGATCCTCGTGTGCATCGCGCTGGGTTCCGGGGCCACCGTATTTCCTTGGTGGTCCCTGCTCCTGACGCCGCCCGTCCAGGCCCTGCCGTGGTTCGCGCTCATGCGTCTGCCCTACCCGGGCAAACCCCTCCTCGACGGGGCGCTGTTGAACATCATCAACCTCGTGTGGGCCATCGCCTTCCTGCTGCTGATAGCCTCCCACCCGGTGACCTGAACCACCACCGTCAATACGGTTCCGTGAGCAGATGTTTCGCGCCCCGGCGTTCCAGCAGGGCCACGCCGTCCGCGACCATGGCCGACGATCCGCACAGGTAGAAGTCGGTTCCTGCAGGATCGAGGTCCAGGGTTTCCAGGGCGTCGGTCACCCGGCCGTGCAGGGCACCGTCGACATCCTCCCGGCTGATGCAGCGCAGCACCGTCGGCATCGGGTCGGGCAGCAGCGCGGTCAGGTCGTCCTCGCCGGTGCGGCAACCGAAGACCAGGAGGTCGTCATCCCGGTTCCCCGGGGCGGTGAACATCGGCAGGAGCGGCGCCAGTCCGGTACCGGTGGCGACGAAGACCCGGCGGCGATCCGACGGGACCGGGGTGAATTGGCCCAGCGGAAGCTCGATCGTGGTGCACGTCCCGGGTTCGGCGGTCTCAACGAACCGGGATCCCTGCCCTCGGGTCCGGGTGCTGATCAAGAACCGCACCTGATTTCCCTCGACTCCCGCGATCGAGTAATCCCGCCAGGCGTGGTTGCCGACGTGGAGCCGGGCGAACTGACCGGGAGCCCAGTCCCCGATCCCGTCATCCACCTCGAAGCGGACCTCCCAGATGCTCTCGGTCAGGCGCCGCTTGGCCGTCAACGTGGCGCGATGCTTGCCCTTGGGCAGCGGCCACCCGGACGGGGAGATTGTTCGTGGTCCGGAAGTGATCGCGGCGCGGATCTCCATGAACCCCTTGGGCCCCAGGATCTGACAGGCCGCCGCCACCCCGCCCATCATCGCACCTGCGATCCCGCAGCTGCCCGCGTCCTGGCCCGACAGGTAGAGCCCCTCCACCGGGGTGACCGGTCCGAGCGGGGAACGGTAGCGTTCCGGGGTGCCGGGGATGCCGTAGAAGGCCCCCTGAGGGTGCGAGGTGTAGTGCTCGACCGTCAGGGGGGTGGACACCTCCACGTAGTCGATCAGGTCCTTCAAACCGGGCACGGCGGTCTCAGCGAGGTCGATCAACCCGTTCCCGATCCGCCGCTTGAGAGCGGAGTAGTCGGCGCCGCGATTGCCCTTGGGAGTGTTCCGCCACGCCTTGAATGCGTCGGCGTCGACGAAGGAGATGATCTCCGCGGTGTGGTGCTTCTCTCCCGACTTCACCGACGGGAACGAAACGAAGGCATTCTTGGGTGACCCGGACAGCAGCGCGGTGGACTGGCCAGGGAGGTCGTCGTGATCGAGGTCCCTGCTGACCCACACGTTCCCGCCGGTCACCCCGATGCCGCGCGGGTCGTCGCGCAACCCCAGGTAGGCGGTGACGGCCGAGGTACCGGTTCCGATCCGCCGGATCGTGTCGCGCAGGCCGGCGGTGGCCGCCCCCACCGGTCCGTCGGTCGGCAGCAGATCGAAGAAGGTCACGGGAGCACCCGCGCTCGAGATCACCACTGGCGCGCGATGGATCCGTTCTCGCGTGACGGGGCCGCGGCGATCCAGCACCCGGACCCCGACCGCCCTCCCGTTCTCCACGAGGATCTCCTGCACGTCCTGGGCAACCCGCACGGCACCGCCGGCCCGTTCGATGCCCTTCTCGAAGGTCCGGGCAACGCGGGCGCTGCCGCCCTCGGGAAACCAGGCACCGTTCAGGTAGTGCCCGACGATCATCGTATGCGTTGCGAAGGTACTGAGCGCCGGCGGCAGCCCGTAATCACCCCACTGGCTGGCCAGCAGGGCCCGGAGCCTGGGGGAGCGGAAACGTCTTTTCAGATAGCGCTGCGTGGTTCCGAGCGCCATCCGGCCCGAGACCCGCTGGACGCCCCGCAGTAGTGGCGCGACGGGGCGAGGCACCATGTGCTCGGCGAAATAGAGGGTGTTCCACCTGTTGACGCTGCGGATGTCGCGGAAATATCGGCGAATGCCGCGGGCCTCGGCGGGGAAGGCGTCGATGAGTTTCCGCTGGTACTCGGCGGGATCGGAGGGCGCGGAGAAGTCGATGCCCGGGTAGACGAAACGGTCGTAGGCATCCGGTACGCGGTTCCACACCAGTTCGCCACCCGATAGGTGATCGAGGTACGCGCGCAGCGGGCTGCCCGGTTCGAGTTGCCCGATGTAGTGCAGCCCGACGTCCCAGGAGAAGCCGTCGCGGCGGAACGTGTGCGTCAATCCCCCCGGCTCGGTGTGCTTCTCCAGTACGAGAACCCTCCTGCCCGCGACCCGGGCGAGCAGCCCTGCCGTGGTCAACCCACCTATCCCCGAACCGATGACGATGGCGTCGTACATTCCCGCTCCGATCTCCCTTGACATTGTCAAGCGACAGCTTAGCGAGCTGGTTGACAGCGTCAAGCATGGCGTAGAATCGGGTCATGACCACGAGAGCGCCGGGTAGGCCGAGAACCAGTGAGACGCGCGATCTGCGCGAGAACCTGTTGCGCACCAGCCGCGAACTGCTGGACGAGGGCGGGCCGGCCGCGCTCAGCATGCGGGAGGTGGCGCGTCGCGCCGGCTGCACCCACCAGGCTCCGTACCACTACTTCACCAACCGCGAGGCGATCCTCGCCGCGCTCGTCGAGGCGGGGTTCGACGAGCTGGCGAACCGGCTGCGCGAAGCGCGTGACAAGGTGGGAACCGAGGATCTCAGGGCCGTGGCGGAGGCTTCCGGGAACGCCTACGTCGAGTTCGCGCTGACCAATCCGGGGGTGTTCAGGGTCATGTTCCGCCGCGACATGTGCGACCCTGCGCGGTTCCCCGAGGTTCTGGCGGCCGGTGAGCGGGCCCGCGACGAGCTCCGCCGATTCGCGCAGATCATTGCTGGTGAGCGCGCCACCCCCGAGCAGGAGACCGCCCTGTGGGCAGGCGTCCACGGGCTGGCGGTCCTGCTTCTCGACGGTCTCATGGCAGATGAACTCCCGACCCTGGAGGATCGGTTGGCCTACGCGCGACGGGTGAACCAATTGAGTGCCGGAGCGCTGATGTCTCGTGGGGAAGGCGCGAAACGAGACGACCCCGGAGCCTGGTTCTGGTGACCTTGGGCAGCGCGTCCCTCGGCGGGGAGAACCCGGAAAACCTTGGGTGAACGTGGACTGCCTTGTACGCTGAGGAACGATCCAATGCACGCAACAGCCATCAGGAGGATGCAATGGGACTCGATGACAAGATTCAGGAAACCGTAGGCAAGGCCAAGGAAGGTGTCGGCGAGGCCGTCGGCAACGAGGACCTCCGCGCCGAAGGGCAGAAGGACCGTGTGAAGGGCAGCATGGGTCAAATGGTCGACAGCGCCAAGGAGAAGCTCGGTGACGTCGCGAGCGGTGTCGCCGACAAGGTCGAGGAAGTCAAGGACAAGCTCACCGGAAAGTGAGCCCGATATGAGCGAGGCCTCCGGGGAACCTCAACGGCCCCGGAGGCCTCGTCATTTCCCGGTGGTCTCCTCAGAACTCCAGCAGCAGCTCGACCCCCTTGCGGAAGTACTCGTTCAGCTCGTCCGGTGGCACCATCGATCCGCCCGTCGCCCAGGCCAGATGGGTCGCGTTGGCGAGCACCTTCGGGGTCAGCTTGGCGCGTTTCAGGTAGGCGGCATCGTCCAGTACCCGCTGCGGGCCGAGGAAACCGGCGACGGCGGAGGGCTCCACCTTCAACCCCTCGGTTTCCCGGAGTAGGGTGAGATAGCGGTAGAGGTTCTCGTCGCTGACCGTGTAATAGCCGTCGATGGCGTGCTCCAAGGACCTGCCGACGAAACCCGACGGGCGGCCGACCGCCAGCCCGTCGGCAGCCGTGACGTTGTCGATGCCGAAATCCTGCACGCAGACCCCGTCGTGGAGCCCGGTTCGTACGCCGAGCAGCATGCTGGGGGAGTGGGTCGGTTCTGCGAAGACCGGGTGGACGGCGTCACCGAAGACGGTTTTGAGACCGAAGGTGATGCCACCGGGACCACCCCCCACCCCGCACGGCAGGTACACGAAGAGCGGGTGCTCCTCGTCCACCGGGACATCGAGGGCCTGGAGCTGACCGGCCAGGCGCCGCCCAGCGACCGCGTACCCGAGGAACAGGGTCGTGGAGTTCTCGTCGTCGATGAAGTGCATGGACTGATCCGCCCTGGCCTGTTTGCGACCCGCGGTCACCGCAACCGAGTAGTCGGACTCGTACTCCACCACCTCGACGCCGTGCCTGCGGAGCGTTTCCTTCTTCCAGGCGCGGGCGTCGGCGGACATGTGCACGGTGACGTTGAAACCGAGCCGTGCGCCCACGATCCCGATCGACAGACCGAGATTCCCGGTGGAGCCGACCGCTATCGAGTGTTCGGAGAACAGTTCCCGGGCTTGGGGGGAGTCCAGCTCCCGGTAGTCGGAGTTCCGGGTGATCAGACCTTCGTCGATGGCGACCCGTTCGGCGTGGTGCAGCACCTCGTAGATCCCCCCGCGGGCCTTGATGGAGCCGGAGATCGGCAACTCGGCGTCCAGCTTCACCCAGAGCTTCCCGGGTATTCTGATGCCCTCCCGCCGCTCGATCGCGGCCTGCATGAACGGAACCGCGTACAGGGGAGACTCGATGATCCCGGCGGAAAGGCGGGTTTCGGGAAAGACCTGCGCGATGTAGGGGGCGAAGCGCCTCAGGCGGGCCGCCGCGTCGTCTATGTCGGCGACCGTGAGCCCCAGCCCTGTCAATGCGGCTTTGCCTGACCTGATCCCGGGGTTGAACCAAGACGTCTCCTGGTACGCGACGAGCTCCCGGATCAGGGGGAACTTCGCTTCCCAGGTGGATGGTTCCTTTCCAGCGATGCTCGTCATGGCTGCTCCTGCGGTTGCCTCAGATCCGCTCCACAGCTTAGAGGTCTTCCCGGGTGGATCGGTACCGCGGCTGCCTTGAGGATGCGTCGGCCGTTTGGTCTTCTTCGGTGGCGTGCTTCGGGACGCCCGTCCTCCGCCCGCGTCGCTGCTTCGAACGGTCTCCCTGAAAACACCGGGGCGCCCCTCGCGAGACGAAAATGCCGATGGTCATGGGTCCGGCGACGGTGAGGGGTGAGGCAACCGGGAACCGAACCGATCGACCCGGCGGGGAGCACGGCGAACGACATATGGTGCGTTCGGGGAATCTGGAATAACATGGCCGACCGTGCGCGATACTCCCGAAGCCGGAATCGAGGGCCTGGAAGGTCGGAACATCGAGGTGTGGAACGACCTCGTCTCACCCAAGGACCTGATGGCCTGTCTGGCGGTCTCGGCGGTCTGCGCCGTCGCTGCGGTGCTGATCGCCGCGAACACCGGCGGGCAGACGCTTTACTGGGGATTGGGGGCCTCGGTCGTCGGTTTCGTCCTGAACTGCTTCCTCGTGACCCCCAAACGGGACGTGGAGATCATTGACGAGATGGACCCTGTCGACGCCGGTGAGGGTGGTGCCAAGTGAGCCCGGAACTCATTGGCATGATGTTGATGGCGGTGCTCGGCGCCGTCGTGCTCTACACCTTCATCGGTTTCATTCCCGGCACCGACGAGACGAGCGTGCTCGCACCCATCACCCTGGCCGTCGTGCTGTCCGGGGCCCCGCCGGAAGTGGTACTCGCCTTCTTCGTCTCGGCGGTGGTGACGCTCAACCTGATGAACGGAATCCCCACCGCGCTGGTCGGCCTACCGGGCGGGGTGATGTCGGCTCCGTTGATGGAGCACTCCGTCCTCCTGCGCAACAGGGGCCTGGCCTCCGAGACGATCCGGAAAATGGCGGTGGGTTCCGCCATCGGAACCGTGGTCTCCATTCCCCTCAGCTTCATCCTGGCGGGGCTGCTGACGCCCATAGCCGACCCGATCAAGGCCCAGACCCCGGTGATACTCGCGGCGGGAACGGTGCTCCTGGCGTTGCTCGGCAGCAACCGGATCCTCGCGCTGGTGGCGATCATTCCGCTGGCGCTGATGTTCCAGGCGCTGCCCACGCTCTACCGCTCGATCAACATCATCGGCGAGAAGGGCAACGTCAACATCTCCTTCTTCCTCGGGATCACGGTTGGGCCCATGCTCATCACCCTGCTCGAGCTGCTAAACGCCAAACGTCGCGCGGCCCTGCCGCACGGGACCAGGACCAGAACGTCCCTCCTGCGCTCCGGATTCGAATCCCAGGCGCTGATGCCGGGCCACATGATCACCCGGTCCGAGGGCAGGTGGAGCGCCCTGATGGCAGCCGTCTCGACGCCGCTGTTCGTGCTCAGCCCAGTCGGCTTGACCTTCCTGCTCGGCGAGGCGTCGGTGGCACGCCAGAAGAAGGACCCCGTGCGTCGCGCGCAACGCGCCGTGACCGTGATGAGCTCATTGACGCACTCGACCTATCTCGCAGGCGTCATCATTCCGCTCGTGGCCCTGGGCATTCCCATCTCGGGTGTTTCCGCGGGACCTGCGGGCCCGCTGTTCAACGCGCCCCCCGTCTACGACCTGGGCAACAATCTGCACCACCGGTTGCAGCTGCCCGGTTTCATTGTCGCAGTCGCCGTGGGAGCGCTGATCTCGGTCGTGATCACCTACGTGATCGCGGTTCGTTGGTCGTCGCAGATCACCTACTTCGTCATGCGACGTATCCCGCACGAGGCGGTACTGACACTGTTCGTGGTCTTCATCCTGCTGCTGGCCTACATCGACGCTGGCGTCCCGAACATGTTCGGGGTGCTGCTCGTCGGTGTGGTGTGCGGGGCGCTCAACCGGCTAGGGGTCTCCTACGGCGTACAGTTCATGACCCTCTACGCCTCCCCCGGCATCGTCACCGCCCTGGCCGCCATCACCTGAGCCGGCCACTCCCTTCCCAAAGCTGGTTGAGCCGGCCACTCTTCCCCAAAGCTGGTTGAGCCGGCCTGCTCGCTCTGCGAGCTGGTCGTGTTGAAACCGTGGTGACCTAGTTCGGGGACTGGTGGTTGGGTCTGCTCGTCGGGTGGGGGTTTCGACTCAGCCGTTCGCGTGAGCCTCACGTGCTGGCTCAACCAGCTTCGGAGGAGCGGAGGCTGGTCGTTTCGAAACCGTGGTGAGGGTGGTCGGGTGCGGGGAGGTTTTGGCCGGGGGTCAACGCATCGAGCGGTGGGCGAGCTGTGCCAGATCGACGCCGAGCAGACGGGCCCGTTCGGCGGTTTCCCCCGTCACCAGCACATCCGTGTCGCGCAGCTGACCGACATCGGCCGCCCCCAGCAGGGTCATGAGGGTGCGCACGTGATCGGTCCACGTGCGCAGCTCGCGCCTCAACTCATCAGGCCCGTGCTTGACCAGGGTGCGCAGGAAATGGCCCGAGACACCGACGGCGCGCGCACCCAGCGCGAGCGAACGCACGACGTCCAGCGGAGTGCGCACCCCCCCGGACGCGAACACCGGCAGGCCCGTTGGTTCGTTCCCCCACAGCGCATCCAGCAGGCACAGTGCAGCCGACTGTCCCCAACCGGTCAGGTACGAGTAGTCCCGGCGGGAGCGCCGCTCGTTCTCGATGGCGATGAAATCCGTGCCGCCCGTGCCCGCCACGTCGACGGCCGCGACACCTGCCTGCTCCAGCATCGTCATCGTGCGGCGGGAAAGACCGAAACCCACCTCCTTGACCACGACGGGAACGGGCACCGCCGCGACGATGGTCGCCACCCGCTCGGGCCAGTCGCGAAAATCCCGGTCCCCCTCGGGCATGACCAGTTCCTGCGCCACGTTGATGTGGATCTGCAGGGCATTGGCCTCGATCATCTCGACGGCACGCACCGCCTCCCCGGGGGTGGCCGTCGGGCCGACGTTGGCCAGCACGAAGGCGTCCGGGGCTTCGCGGCGGATGATGCGGAAACCTTCCGCGCGCCCGGGATCCCTCAGAGCTATGTGCTGAGAGCCGCAGGCGATCGCCACACCCGCGTCCGCGGCGGCCCCGGCCAGGCCGGCGTTGATCTCCGCCGTGGACCGGGTGCCCCCGGTCATCGCATTGATGTAGAACGGGGCCTCCCAGCGTGCACCGAACACGGTCGTGCCCGGATCGGTCGAATCGACGGAGGTGCCGGGCAGGGCGTGGTGGATGAAGGAGACGTCGTCGAAACCATTGGACCGGTCCCGGTCGTGCAGGCGCAGGGCCAGTGCCAGGTGTTCGTCCTTCCGGGATGCGTGTCCCGGGGTGCTGCTATCGGGGATCATGGGGTGACCTCGGGGTGGAAGTGGACCGACAGGTCGAGGGGGTGGATGCCCGCCTTCTCCCAGGCGGCGCACAAGGCGGTGGTGTCCGTTTCGGGCGGGCACAGCGCGATTCCGCAGTCCCCGCCCCCGGCGCCGGAGCTCTTGGCCGCCACCCCGTGCTCCCGGGCGATCTCCACGAGCCTTCGCAGCTGGGGGGTTTCGATGGTGATCCCGCTGGTGCGGCTGAGATCCGACAGGAGCCGCCGGTTCTCCTCGATCCGGTGACCGATCTCCGCGGTGTCATTCTCCCGGAGCGCCTGCACCAGGGATCCCAGGCAGTTTTCGCTGCTGGACAGGAAGGCCGTGTAGGCGGCGTCATCGGTTCTGTGCGCGCCCGCCTGGACGCCGGCGACCAACCGCGGGGTGGAGGCAGGGGCGCCGGTCCATCCCACGCGGAGACTCAGGCCGGGGGCGGGCAGGCGGCGGATCTCCAGCAGCGGCCAGTCCATCCCCACGAGCCTGCTCATGCCGTTCTCCGTGTTCGTGCTCGCACGTTTCCGGCGCAGCCACGCGCGGTCGGGGGAGGTGTAGCCAACCCAGCCGGTGAAGGCACTGGCGGCGATGTCGCCCCCGGAACCGATGGGCTGCACGGAGTCGCTGGCCAGCAGCGCCAGCTTGTAGACGGCCAGGTCGTCCAGCGGCAAGCCGTAGAAACCCGCCACCGCCCGCACCGTGGCCACGGTCACCGCCGAGGAGGATCCCAGACCGAGTTTGCGGCCACCACCGTCGTCCAGCTCGCTGGAGACATCCAGGTCGAAAAACCTCAACGCGCCGCCCGCCTCGCGCACCATCTGCTCGACGACGCGGATCGCCGAGACCACGTAGTCGTCGAACTGCTCCTCGACCTCCAACACGTCGTCCTCGAGGCGCCGGTACCACGTCATGGAACGTTTCGCATACAGGTCGGAGGTGATACGGCCGGCGTGTTCGGCGGCCGCGACCCGGACGGTGATGAAGCGGTTGACCGCGACCAACACCGCCCGGTGACCCGGTTCGACCACGGCGTATTCACCCGCGATGTAGAGCTTCCCGGGGGCGCTGACCGAGATCACGGGGTGACCTTCTCCACGCGCACGCCGCCTCCCGGGCGCCTGACCGTCACCGTGGCACCGGCGACCCGGTCCCGGAGAACGGCTGCGACCCGATCAGCCTCCTCCCCGGCGGTGAGAACCTTCACGTTCGGGCCCGCGTCGATGGTGGCCCACACGGGGAACCCCTCGTCACGCATGATGCGGACCGTGTGCAACACGTCGAGCGTTTCCGGCAGCCAGTACACGACGGAGGGGCGTGATGCGATCATCGCGGCGTGCATCCCCAAGGCGTTGCCCTCGACGATCTCACCCAGGCGCGGCAGGTCGCGGGCGCGCACCGCGGCCAGCGCCCCTTGCAGGTCGTCGCGGCTGGCCTCGACCCAGGCCGGGTAGAGCGGTGAGGTGTGCATGGTGTGGCGCATGGCCTGCGTGCTGCTGATGGTCTTGCGTCCCGCCGAGACAACGACGACGACCATGGCCAGGTCCAGGTCGCAGCCCACGGGTTCGGCGTAGGAGGTTTCGTCGTCGACACCGGCGTTCCACAGCACCAGACCGCCGAAGATCGAGCGGGTGGCCGACCCGGAGCCGCGCCGGGCGAGCCGGGACAGTGCACGCTCGTCCAGGTGCATGCCCGCCGCGCGCGTGGCGGCCGCGGCGAGTGCGGCGAAACCCGCCGCTGAACTCGCCAGACCGGCCGCGAGCGGCACGGTGGAGGAGGATGTGACGCTCGCCGGGATCGTCATGCCCGTCCGGGAGCGCACGAGGTCGAGGAACCGGACGACCCGTTCCCGGGCCGTCCCGCCGGGGGTGGTGCCGTTGATGGTGACCGCGTCCTCGCCCGCGGCACCGCCGTCGAAGGAGACCGTGGTGGTGGTCCGGGTTCCGCTGAGGGTGAGTGACAGGCTCGACGTGGCGGGGATCGCCAGCGATTCGTCCGCCTTGCCCCAGTACTTGATCAGAGCGATGTTGGTGTTCGCGCTGGCCGTCGCGGTGATCGTCACTCTTCCACCTCGCTGACGGGCATCCTGTGAACCCACGTCGCGGGCGCACCCGAGCGTTCCAGGGCGGAGCGGACGCGATCCGCAGCCTGCGCGCTGTCCGCCAGGGCGATCACGCACCCGCCGAGACCCCCACCGGTGAGCTTGGCGCCCAGTGCCCCGGCCCGGCGGGCGGAGGCCGTGAGTTCGTCCAGGACCGGCAGGCTCAGGTCGAGTTCCGCCAGCACCGTGTGCGCCCGGTCCATGGCCGCCCCGAGGGCAGGCGCATCACCCTCACCCAGTGCGGTCACAGCCGTCTGCGTGAGCGCGCCGAGTTCGTCGATGAGAGGGCCGATGGTTCCGGTGTTCTCCTCGTAGCGCAGGCGCAGGCCGCCGACGGCCTGACGGGTGCTGCCGTGGACCCCCGAGTCCGCGATGACCAGATGGGCCTGTTCGATGCGCTGGTCGAGGGGACGCATCCGGCCGGCCTGGAACCGTATGGGGTGGGGGGAACTGGTCGCCGCCGCATCCAGCCCGGACGGTTTCCCGTGCGCGACCTGCTCGGCGAGCTGCGTCAGTGCGAACAACTCGTCGGTGGAGGCGTCGCATTGGCAGGCGTCCAGGACGGCGCGGATGATCGCTCCCGCCGCGGCCGCGGAGGAACCCAGCCCGCGCTCGTGGGGGAAGTCGCTGTGGGTGGTGATCTCGAAGGACTGCTCCTGACAGCCGGAGAATTCCCGGGCCGCATCGAAGGCCTTCACGATGCAGGCGAACCGGGGGGCGGTCTGCTCCATTGGGCCTCGGTGGTCGAGGCAGTTCAGCTGTGAGGGGCCGGGGCCGGGGGTGGCCGTCGCCCGCATCTGCAGGTCGTGCAGCGGCACGGCCACGGCGGGATGCCCGTACACGACGGAGTGGTCGCCCAGGAGAATGGCCTTCGCCCAGGTGCGACCGCGTCCCTCACGGGTGGGGGAGTGCCTTTCCAATTTCTTTCCTTGCCTGTGGCCCGGGAGCGCAGGAAACGGACCGGACCGGGATGCCCGGTGCGTCGTTCCGCGCTGCTGACGGCCCTCGAATTTCTCGAGATCGGAGGTGGGCGGAAACGGAAAAACAGTATCGGCCCCGTCCGTCCGGTTGCAAGCCCCGCTCCGGCAGGAAGAACGGTGGGGGACAGGCGCGTCTCGCAGGTGAGCATCACCCCGGCACGGCAGGCGCGTGTGCTGCTCCTCGACGAGCCCACCACATTCCCGGACCAGGTTCACCAGATGGATTCCCGGGCCGCCGGGACACCGTGTGCCGGAGGTCCGGAGCCGTTCAGACGCGTTCAGTACTGACCGCCACCACTTCGGATCGCTGGGCTGCTTCCGTGGCGGCAGGTGAGGCCGAGGCGAGGCCGGCGGTTCCCAGGAACAAGGTCGTCAGGGCCGCCGCAGCCCACATCTTCGTGTTGCGGATGAAGGTCGTCATTGTCTGTTCCCCTTTGCGCGGGTGGTTGCTGATTTCATTCAACGGCTCCCGGCTGTGGGGTTTCTGTGTGCCCGCTGAGTCTGTGGAGTGAGTTGAGGCGGGGATGAACCAACCACCATGACGGTTCATGATTCGATCAGGGTGGTTTCGACACGGCCGGTTCGCTGGAGCGCGCTGGCCGTTTCAACCAGCTTCGGGAAGACACGGCCTCTGATACATGGTGCGGGATCCGGCGTGGAATCCGAGGGAACGGGGTGGATGCAACGAACGCCCGGTCGCATCTGACCAGGCGTTTCACTGGCGACCCCGGTTGGATTCGAACCAACGACACCCGCTTTAGGAGAGCGGTGCTCTATCCCCTGAGCTACGGGGCCAACTGTGGCAGCTTATCCCATCCGGTGGCGGTCCGCGCGAGGCAGGAGCCGCGCGGACCGCCAATCGGTGGTGATCAGCTGGGTTTCGGGGCGCCCTTGCGCGCGTAGCGCTGCCAGGTGATGATCACCCCGCCGAGGGCGAAGACCACGCCGACCCAGTAGAACGCGATGGCCCCCAGCAGGCTCACTCCGACGCCGAACAGGAAAGGCCCGAAGGCGGCGATGGCGGCCGTCCAGCCGATCACACCGCCCGCCTGCCGCGGCTCGAAGATCATCGGCATCTGCTTGAACGTCGAGGCGTTGCCGATCCCGGAGAACAGGAAGATCGCGAGCATGCCCCACAGGTAGAGGTTGAAGCTGCCGTCGAGGGCCGCCACCGAGCTCTTGTCAGGGGTCAGGCCGAGAATGGTGACCGGAATGGAGATCAACAGCCCGATCCCGGAGATCAGGGTCCAGATCGCGCCACCCATCTTGTCGGTCAGTGGTGAGAATGCCACCCGCGCCCCGGCGCCGACCAGCGGGCCCAGGAAGGCGTAGACCGCCGGGTCCTTGAGCACGTAACCCTGGGCGACGAGGTCATCCAGGCCCGCCCCCGAACCGTAAAGGTTGGTCATGAGCAGGCCGAACAGCGCCGACAGGCCCGAGAACGTGCCGAAGGTCATGATGTAGAGGTAGGTCATCCACCAGGTGTCGGGGTTGCTGAAGATGTCGAACTGCTGCCTGATGTTGGCCTTGATCGGCACGGACTTGAGCGTCAGCCAGGCCCACACCGCGATGGCCACCAGCAACGGCACCCACACGAAGGCCGCGTTCTGGTACCAGACGTCACCCTTCGGGCCGTGCTGGGCGGCGCCCAGCCAGGACACCATGGAGAAGCCGATCAGCCACGGGGTGAGCAGCTGCACCAGCGAGACACCGAAATTGCCGATGCCCGCCTGGAGGCCGAGCGCGGTTCCCTGGAGACGTTTCGGGAAGAAATAGGAGGTCGACGGCATGAAACCGGAGAACGCGCCGCCGCCGATGCCCGCCAGGAAGGCGAGGGCCATGAACAGCCAGTAGGGGGTGTCCGGGTTCTGGACGGCGAACCCCCAGCCGATCAGCGGCAGGATCATCAGCACCGACGTGATGGTCACCAGTTTCCGGGTGCCCAGGATCGGTGGCAGGACCATCCACACCAGACGCAGGATGCCGGCGGACAGACCCACCATGGAGGTCATCCAGTACAGCTCGTCCTTGCTGAAGGTGAAGCCGATGGATGTGAGCTTCGGGATTATCGCGCTCGGCAGGAACCAGGACACGAACGCCATGGTCAGCGAGAACGTCGTGATGGTCAGGGTGGTCCAGGCGATCTTCGGGTCCCACTTCGATTCGTCCTGGGGATCCCAGTCCTTGAGCCATTCCTTGGAGCGGGGTTTCTCTGCTGGCGTGCTCATTGGTTTTCTTTCTCCTTACCTACGCGGGCTGGACGCCGTGGGGGACCTCGACGAGGTCCATTTCGGGGTTCGCCCGTTTCATGCGGGAGATCACGAGGTGCATCCAGATCAGCGTAAGACCTGTCAGGACGGTCAGGACGATGAAGGGGGTGGAGGCCAGTCCCGTGAACTTCTCGATGTAGGCGAACATCGGGGGAAGGAAGAAGCCACCCAGGCCACCCAGCATGCCGACGAGGCCCCCGACGGAGCCGACGTGGTGCGGGAAATAGGTGGGGATGTGCTTGTAGACCCCTGCCTTGCCGACGCCCATGGTGCAGCCGATCAGGAAGACCAGCGTCACCACCAGCCACAGCGGCAGGCCGTAGGCGTTGCCCTGCTCGTCGACCCCGCTGGGGATGCACAGGACGGTGAAGAAAGCGCCGATCGGGACGAAGGTCGCGTACATGGCGGTGCGGGCGCCCCAGTGGTCGGAGACCCAGCCGCCGAGCGGCCTCAGCAGGGATGCGGGGAAGATGAAGGTGGTGGTCAGGAGGGCGGCGGTGCCGAGATCAACCTTGAACACGTCCTGGTAGTAGGTGGGCAGGATGGCCGAGTAGGCGACGTAGGCCCCGAAGACGATCACGTAGTAGAGGCTGAAACGCCACACCCGGATGTCCTTGAGCGGCGTCAGCATCTCGGAGATCTTGGCGCTCGCCCCGGGCTTGCGGTCCGGGAACGGGGTGATGAACCACTGGAGGATCCCGACCACGACCAGCAGGACCGCGTACACGATGGGGATGAGTCTCCAGCCGCCGGGGAGGAAACCGAGCACGGCGCTGCCCGCGGTGGTCGCGATGATGCCGGGACCGATGAGCTTGGTGACGGAGGCGCCGACGTTGCCCGCGCCGAAAACCCCGAGGGCGAAGCCCTTGTGCTCCGGGGAGTACCAGGCCGAGTTCCACGCGACACCGGCCGAGAACGAGTTGCCGACGATGCCGACGCAGAAGGCCAGGACCAGCAGCATGGCGTAGTTTTCGGCGAACGAGACCGCCAGCGAGGCAACCGCCCCGAAGGCCATCATCACGGTGAAGACGATCTTGCCGCCGAAGCGGTCCGCGAGGATCCCGGCGGGCAGGCGCCACATGGAGCCGTTGAGGACCGCGACGGCGCTGATCCAGCTCAGCTGCACGGAGTCCAGGCCGAACTCCGTCTGGATGGGTTTGCCGAGGATCCCGAACATCAGCCATACGGCGAACATCAGGGTGAACGAGATGCTGGACATCGTGAGGACGCGCACAGCGCCCGGGGCCTCGTGATGTCTGGTTGTGTCGGCGCTCACGGCGCTCCCTCCAATGGAGTGGTCCCTTTTAATTGCTGGCAGGAGCCTATGTGTGGCTGTAGTATCAAGTCAACAAACGAGGCCGGGAGCGCCTGCCGGCAAGGATTTTAAGCAAGAAGTTCATTGCTAAATCCCTGTTTCGGGCTTGCTGGGGCTCCCCTTTTTATTCCGTGTCGGGAGGACATCGGTGACCATCGCGAGGCAGCTGGCCGGGGGCGGAGAAGCCGTCCCCGTGCAGGATCCTGCCCTCGATCTCCTCGCGCGCCATCCCGAGGGTCTCACCGCTGCCGAGGTCGCCGAGAACCTTCACCTGCACGTCACAACGGTTCGGGTGCATCTCAACCGGCTCGTCGCCGAGGAGCGACTCCTGCAGCGCGACGAGCGGGTGGGGGTCGGGCGTCCCCGACGCCGCTACTTCCCGGTGCCCCGAAACGTCCCCCGGGTCCCCCTCCAGGACGACTACCAGCTGCTGACGGAGGTGCTCGCTCAGGTGCTGGACGCCGAGAGCACCAAGACCGAGGATGTGCTCAGGGAATGGGCGACGCGCACCTTGGACGCCGACGTCCTGGGGTTGTCCACGTCCTCCGAGGCGGGCTGGCAGGACAAGGTCGAGGTCGTGATCGGGTTGCTGAGGTCCTGGGGGTACGACCCCCGGGTGACGGAGGTCGGGCCGTGCCGCATGGCCGCGGACCTGCGTGGTTGCCCGCTTCGCGGGACCGCTTTCTCGTCCCCCGAGGCTGTGTGTGGCGCACACCGGGGGCTCATCCGTGGGGCTCTGGGGGCACTCGGGGAACCCGACACGGAGGTCGAACTCGAAGCAGATTTCTCAGGCGGATCCTGCTGCCTGAGGCTGAGCCGGGAAACCGGACACGAAGGAGAGAAGCAATGACCAACACGTACGAGGTGGGCATGGACGGCCCGCTCACGGATCTGCTGGTTGACACCGGCCGGTTCTTCACGCGGGGTGAGGTCTCACGTGACGGGCGCACCGTCCACAAGAAGGGCGGCCGCAGCGACTCCTTCTACCGGGACCGCTGGGCCTACGACAAGGTGGTCCGCTCCACCCACGGGGTGAACTGCACCGGGTCGTGCTCCTGGAAGGTCTACGTCAAGGACGGGATCATCACATGGGAGGCGCAGCAGACCGACTACCCTTCCGTCGGTCCCGACCGGCCCGAGTACGAACCCCGCGGCTGCCCGCGCGGCGCGTCGTTCTCCTGGTACACCTACTCCCCGACCCGGGTGCGCTACCCCTACATCCGGGGTGTTCTGCTGGAGATGTACCGGGAGGCCAAGGCCCAATACGGCGATCCCGTGCTGGCGTGGGCCTCCATCGTCCAGGACGAGGAGAAGTCGCGCACCTACAAACGGGCCCGCGGCAAGGGCGGTTTCGTCAGGGCGAACTGGGACGAGGCCGTCGAGATGGTGGCCGCCGCCCACACCTACATCATCAAACGCTGGGGTCCCGACCGGATCGCCGGTTTCTCGCCGATCCCGGCCATGTCGATGGTCTCCCACGCATCCGGTGCCCGGTACCACAGCCTCATCGGCGGCTGCATGCTGTCCTTCTACGACTGGTACGCCGACCTGCCGCCCGCCTCGCCGCAGGTCTACGGCGACCAGACCGACGTGCGTGAATCCGGCGACTGGTGGGACGCCGGCTACCTGATGCTCTGGGGTTCGAACGTGCCCCTGACGCGTACGCCCGACGCCCACTGGATGGTCGAGGCCCGCTACCGCGGCCAGAAGGTCGTGGTCATGTCGCCCGATTACTCGGAAGCCACCAAGTTCGCCGACGAGTGGGTTCCGGTCGCACCCGGCACCGACGCGGCCCTCGGCATGGCCATGGGACACGTGGTGCTGAAGGAGTTCTTCGCCGACCGGCGGGTGCCTTTCTTCGACGAGTACAACCGCACCTACAACGACTCCCCGTTCCTGATCACCCTCGACGAACACGCCCCCGGGGTGTACCGGCCGGGCAAGAACCTCGTCGCGGGCGATGTCGGCGGGGAACTGGCCGAGCAGGCCAATGCCATGTTCAAGCCGCTCGTCTGGGACGAGAACACCGACCGGATAGCCAGCCCCAACGGCACCCTCGGGCACCGTTTCGGCGACGCCGATGCGGGCAGGTGGAACCTGATCCTGGGTGACCTCAAACCCGCCCTGACCATGATGGACACCCCCGGACACGAGATGGTCGAGGTGGAGCTGCCCTGCTTCGCGAACGACACCGAGGAGCCCTTCGGGTTGCGGCGCGGGGTGCCGGTGCGGCGGGTCGGGGACCGGCTGGTCACCACCGTCCTCGACCTGCTGCTGGCCCAGTACGGCGTGGCCCGCCCGGGTCTGCCCGGCAACTGGCCGAAGGACTACGACGACATCGAGGGCATCTACACCCCCGGGTGGCAGGAGACCATCACCAACGTTCCTGCCGCACAGGTCATCCGGGTGGCCCGGGAGTTCGCGCAGAACGCGATCGACACCAACGGACGCTCCATGATCATCATGGGGGCCGGCACCAACCACTGGTACCACGCCGACGTGATCTACCGGACCATGCTGACGCTGATCCAGTTCTGCGGTTGCGAGGGCCGCAACGGGGGCGGCTGGGCCCACTACGTCGGTCAGGAGAAGGCCCGCCCGATCACCGGCTGGGCAGCGATGGCGTTCGCGCTGGACTGGCACCGCCCCGCCCGGCAGATGATCCACACCGGCTACTGGTACATCCACACCGACCAGTACCGCTACGACACCTTCGATGCCGACACCCTCTCCGCCAAGGAGTTCGGCAACGACCTGTTCAACAAGAAGGTCACCTCCGACCTGTACGTGCAGTCCGCGAAACTGGGCTGGATGCCGTTCTTCCCGCAGTTCGAGAAGAGCCCCCTCACCCTGGCCGACGAGGCCGCCGCCGCCGGGCAGGAGGCCCCCGACTACATCGTCGACCAGCTCAAACAGGGCAGGCTGAAGTTCGCGGTCGAGGACCCCGACAATCCCGAGAACTTCCCCAGGGCCCTGACCCTGTGGCGTTCCAACCTGATCGGCAACACCGCCAAGGGCGACGAGTACTTCCTGAGGCATCTGCTCGGCACCGACCACGCCGTCACCGCCGCCGAGGCGGAGGGGGAGATGCGCCCCAAGGACATGGTCTGGCGGGAGCAGGCGCCCGAGGGCAAACTCGACCTGCTGTTGACACTGGACTTCCGCATGACCAGTTCGACGTTGATGTCCGACGTGCTGCTGCCCGCGGCCACGTGGTACGAGAAGCACGACATCAACACCACCGACATGCACCCGTTCATCCATCCGTTCACCCCCGCCATCAACCCGCCGTGGCAGGCGAAGACGGACTGGGAGACGTTCCAGCTGATCGCCGACAAACTCTCCGAGCTGGCCGAGGACCACCTCGGGGTGCGCAAGGACGTGATGGCCACCCCGCTGATGCACGACTCGCCGGATGCGATGGCCATGCCTCACGGTGTGGTCAGGGACTGGAGCAAGGGCGAGGTGGATCCGATCCCGGCGGTCACCATGCCGCGCCTGACCGTCATCGAACGCGACTACACCGCGATCGGGGCGAAATACGGCACCGTTGGTCCGCTGCTCGACAAACTCGGTACCGCCCAGAAAGGCCTCGTCACCGACGTCACGTCGGCCATCGCGTACCTCAAGGGCAAGAACGGCACCCGCCGCGGCGGCCCCGCCGACGGCCGTCCGCAGCTGGACAACGGGATCGACGTCGCCGAGGCGATCATGTCGCTGGCCGGCACCACCAACGGGCACCTGGCCACCCAGGGGTTCAAGACCCTGGAGAAACGGACCGGCGTGCAGCTGCACGACCTGGCGGCCGAGCACGAGGGCAAGCACATCAAGTTCCAGGACATCGTCGCCCAGCCGCAGCCGGTGATCACCTCGCCCGAATGGTCGGGCTCGGAGTCGGGAGGCCGTCGCTACGCCCCGTTCACCATCAACGTCGAACGCATGAAGCCGTGGCACACGCTCACCGGGCGCATGCACTTCTACCTCGACCACGACTGGATGATCGCGCTCGGCGAGCAGCTGCCCACCTACCGCGGCCCCCTGAACATGACCCAGCTGTTCGGCGAGGCCCCGCCCGGTGAGGTCAACGAGCTCGGCGTGTCCGTGCGTTACCTCACGCCGCACTTCAAGTGGGCCATCCACTCGCAGTACCAGGACAACTGGTTCATGCAGACGCTCTCTCGCGGCGGTCAGCAGATCTGGATCAGCCCGCAGGACGCGGCCAAGGTCGGGATCAAGGACAACGACTGGGTCGAGCTGGTCAACCGCAATGGCGTCGTCAGCTGCCGTGCGATCGTCTCGCACCGCATGCCCGAGGGCACCGTGTACATGTACCACGCCCAGGATCGCCTCATCGAGGTGCCGTTGACGGAGCGGAATGGGCGCCGCGGCGGTATCCACAACTCGATGACCCGCATCATGATCAAGCCGACCCACATTGCCGGTGGCTACGGACAGATCGCCTTCGCGTTCAACTACTACGGACCCACGGGCAACAACCGTGACGAAGTCACGATGATCCGCAGGCGTTCCCAGGACGTCACCTACTTCTGAGCCGGAAAGGACCTAATCAACATGCGAATCATGGCCCAGATGGCGATGGTGATGAACCTCGACAAGTGCATCGGCTGCCACACCTGTTCGGTCACCTGCAAGCAGGCGTGGACCAACCGTTCCGGCACCGAGTACGTGTGGTTCAACAACGTGGAGACCCGCCCGGGTCTCGGCTACCCCCGGGAGTACGAGAACCAGGAGAAGTGGCAGGGTGGCTGGGAGGTCACCAAGCGCGGCAGGCTGCGCCTCAAGGGCGGCGGCCGGTTCCACAAACTGCTCAACATCTTCGGCAACCCGAAGATGCCCGAGATCGACGACTACTACGAGCCGTGGACCTACGACTACCAGAACCTGCTGAACGCGCCGGCGGGGCAGAAACACTTCCCGGTGGCCACGGCCCACTCACTTATCACCGGCGAGAAGATGACCCCGAAGTGGGGCCCGAACTGGGATGACGACCTGGGCGGCGTGGTCGAGTACGGGCACAAGGACCCGATGCTCAAGGGCATCGAGGACAAGGTGAAGTTCGAGTTCGAACAGACCTTCATGTTCTACCTGCCGCGCATCTGCGAACACTGCCTCAACCCGGCGTGCGCGGCCTCCTGCCCCTCCGGCGCGATCTACAAACGCGCCGAGGACGGCATCGTCCTGGTGGACCAGGACCGCTGCCGCGGCTGGCGGATGTGCATCTCCGGTTGCCCCTACAAGAAGGTCTACTTCAACCACAACACCGGCAAGGCCGAGAAGTGCACCTTCTGCTACCCGCGCGTGGAGCTGGGGATCCCCACGGTCTGCGCGGAGACCTGCGTCGGGCGGCTGCGCTACATCGGTTTGATGCTCTACGACGCCGATGCGGTTCTCGTTGCAGCGGCCGAACGCGACGAACACAAGCTGTACGAGAAACAGCTCGCGGTCTTCCTCGACCCGGAGGATCCCGAAATCCGTGCCGAGGCGGAACGCCAGGGCATTCCGCACGACTGGGTCGAGGCGGCCCGGCGTTCCCCGGTGAAGAAACTCATCATGGATCACCGGGTGGCGCTTCCCCTGCACCCGGAGTACCGCACCATGCCGATGGTCTGGTACATCCCGCCGCTGTCGCCGATCGTTGACTCCGTCGCCTCCACCGGATACGACGCGGAGGATGTCGACAACCTGTTCGGGGCCATTGACGTGCTGCGCATTCCCATGGAGTACCTGGCCAATCTGTTCACGGCCGGCAACGTCGCCCCGGTGCGCGCCGTCCTGGAGAAGATGGCCGCCATGCGCTCCTACATGCGCGACATCAACCTCGGAGGGGCCGGCAACGAGGAGATCGCCGCCAAGGTCGGCATGACCGGCCAGGAGATCCAGGACATGTTCCGGTTGCTCGCGATCGCCAAGTACGACGAGCGCTACGTCATCCCGCCGTCGCACAAGGAACAGGCCCACAGCCTGGAGTCGATCTCCACCGAATGCCCCGTCGGCGAGGGTGGCACGGCCCCCGGCAGCGGTCCCGTGGCCGTGACGATCGGCAGCTACTCGGCCGCGAAGGCCCGGCGGGAGGCCTCCCAGGGGCAGGGCACCTTCCTCGACTGGGACGGCCACGGCATACCGACCTCGGGGGTGAAGTGATGAGACGTTGGCTGCCCGGAATCGGACGCCGGGCCCCGAACGTCCCGGCCCGGGAGCTGCCCGACGACCAGCTGCGCGTGACATGGCAGGCCGTCTCCCTGCTGCTGGACTACCCCTCGGTGAAGCTGTTCCGGAACCTGACGCGGCTTCGTGATACGGCCGGGCGGCTGCCCGCCACGGTGGGGGAGCCGCTGATCGGGGTGATCGACCACCTCGAACAGCAGGGCCTGGAGGCCTCCCGGCAGGCCTACGTCGAAACCTTCGACCACACCCGCAAGTGCGCCCTGCACCTGACCTACTACGCCCACGGCGACAGCCGGAAACGGGGAGTGGCCCTGGTGCAGTTCAAACAGGCCTACCGCCGCGCCGGGATGGAGGTCAGCGACGAGGAGCTGCCCGATCACCTGTCGGTGGTCCTGGAGTTCGGGGCCCTCGGCGACCTGGACGTCGCCTGGGAGCTGATCAACCGGCACCGCGCAGGGGTGGAACTGCTCGCCATGGCCCTGGAGCACCGGGGATCTCCCTGGCGCGGGGCGCTGGCCGCCCTGCGCGCCAGCCTGCCCGCCATCGACGGTGAGCAGGCCGAAGCCGTCGCGAAACTGCTCCGTGACGGCCCCGAAACCGAGGACGTGGGGTTGGAACCCTACGGCATCGATCCGTTCCTGAACCCCCGTCCCGACGAAGACGCTGAACTGCTGGGAGTCTGATCCATGAACACTCTGCTCTGGGGGGTTTTCCCCTACATCGCGATGGCGGTCTTCGTCGTCGGCATGATCTGGCGATACCGATTCAGCCAGTTCTCCTGGACCACCCGCAGCTCTCAGATCTATGAGTCGCGGCTGCTGCGCATCGGTGCTCCGCTGTTCCACTTCGGCCTGCTGTTCGCCTTCGGTGGGCATCTCATGGGCCTGGTCATCCCGAAGGCCTGGACCGATGCGCTCGGCATCGAACAGGAGACCTACCACCTGGTTGCGGTGGTGGGCGGCTGGATCTCCGGGATCATGATCGCCGTCGGGTACCTGATCCTCATCGTCCGGCGCATCGCGGTGCCCGCGGTGCGGAAGGCCACCACCATCGGGGATGTCGTGATGTACGTGGTGCTGACCGCCATCCTCGTCACCGGTGCGTGGAACACGCTGACCACCACCTTCGACCACCACTACAACTACCGGCAGGGGGTGAGCCCCTGGTTCCGCAGCATCTTCACCTTCCAACCGGACATCGAGTTGATGGTGAACTCGCCGTTCTCCTTCCAGGCGCACGCCTTCCTGGCGTTCCTGATCCTGCTGATCTGGCCGTTCACCCGGTTGGTGCACGCCTTCAGCATCCCGGTCGGGTACGTGACCCGGCCCTACGTGGTCTACCGCTCCGCCGGGAAGACACCGGCCCGGAACACCAATGTTCCCGCCGGGTTGTGGGACAAACCCAAACTGAAGGAGCAGGTGTGAGTGGTCGGGAGCCCATTGACGAGACCGCTTGGGCCCCTTGGGTGGAACACGTGGCCGCGGCCCTGGAAGTGGACGCCTCGGCGGTCTCGCCGCGGGCCGTTCACGACCTGACGGGCCAGGTCGCGGCACGCTACCAGCGCCCCATGGCGCCGGTTTCCGCCTACCTGTGGGGGCTGGCGATCGCCACCCACCCGGACCGCGACCCCGGGGAGCTGGCCCGGGTCATTCTCGACGCGCTCCCGGAGGGTTGATGCAGCCGGTCATCGCCGTTCCTGAGCCCCTCACCGAAGCCGAACGCGACCGCTACCAGCGGACCATGGCCATCGACGGTTTCGGGGAGGAGGCCCAGGGCAGGCTCAAGGCCGCGACGGTGTGCTGCATCGGTGCGGGAGGTCTCGGCGGTCCCGTGCTGCAGTACCTGGCCGCCTCCGGGGTGGGGCGGTTGATCGTCGTCGACGACGACATCGTGGAGGAACGCAACCTGCAACGCCAGACCCTCTACGGCACCACCACCCTGGGGGCCTCCAAGGCCGCTGCCGCCGCCGCGCGGCTGGCGGACCTCAACCCCATGGTCGAGGTGATTCCCGTGTCCCTGCGGGTCACGCAGGACACGGCGGAGTCGGTCCTCGCCGGCTGCGACGTGGTGGTGGATGCGGTGGACAACCTGCCCACCCGGCTGGCCGTGGCCGGGGCCTGTCAGCGTCTCGACCTGCCGCTGGTCTTCGGTGCCGTCCAGGCCGTCAACGGGCAGGTCACGGTGCTGTGGGAACGTCACAAACTGGCCCTGTCGGATCTGTTCCCCGACCCCCCGCTGAGCTGCCCGACGGCCGCGGAGGTCGGGGTGCTGGGTCCCATGACCGGTTGGGTGGGTTCGGTGATGGCCACCGAGGTGGTCAAACTGCTCACCGGGGTCGGGGAACCGCTGCTGGGGCGTGTGATGTACATCGACACCCTCCGAGCGAGGGTGGTGGAATTGCCGCTTGCCGGGAGGAAGTGACATGCGAGACAGGCTGAGCATCGAGGAGTACCGGGACGAACTGCTCGGGCTCGTGACGCGGATCACGGATGTCGAGACCGTGCCCCTGGGGCGGGCGGACGGGAGGGTTCTGGCGGCTCCGGTGACCGCGGCCGCGGCCGTTCCGGTGTTCGCGAACTCCGCCATGGACGGTTTCGCGGTCCACGAGACCGACCGGCACCGGGGCGCTGAGCTGAGGGTCGTCGGGGTGGTCGCCGCGGGTTCACCGCTGGACCCGGCGATGGGTCCCGGCGAGTGTGTGCGGATCATGACGGGTGCGCCCCTGCCGTCGCGGGCCGAGGCGGTGGTGCCCGTCGAACTGACCGAGGAATCCGGGGGGATCGTCCGGATCGTCGGGGAACCGGGCGTCAAGAACCACGTCAGGGCGGCGGGGGAGGATTTTTCCGCCGGTGCCGAGGTGTTGTCGGCCGGGCTGCGGCTGGGGCCGCGGGCCCTCGGGGTAGCGGCCGCCTGCGGGCGGGGGGAGGTGACGGTGGTGCGGCGACCCCGCGTCGCCGTCATCGCGACGGGCGATGAGCTGCGCCCCGCAGGTGCGGTGCTGGCCCGGGGCCAGATCTACGAGTCGAACGGCACCTTCATGGCCGGGCAGCTGACCAGGATGGGTGCCGAGGTGGTCGCGGCCCCGGTCCTTTCCGACGAGCCGGGAAGTTTCGCCGCCGGGCTGGACGCTGCGGCGGCAGGGGCGGATCTGGTGGTGCTGAGCGGCGGGGTTTCCGTCGGCGACCACGACGTGGTGCGGCAGGTGCTGGGCGGGGAGATCGGTTCCTCCGCCGCGGTGCGGTCCCGTTTCGTCCACGTCGTCATGCAACCCGGGAAACCGCAGGGCTGGGCGCTGTGGCGGGCGGGGGAGCGGGAGGTGCCGCTGGTGGCGTTGCCCGGCAATCCGCTGTCCACGATGGTCAGCTGCGAACTGTTCGTGGAGCCGCTGATCGACGCGATGCTGGGCCGCGCCCCGCGGCCCTGGCTGCGGGCCATCACCGGGCGTCCCTGGCCCGCCCCCAGGGGGCGTCGCCAGGTGGTGCCGGTCATCGTCGAAACCGACGAGGCGGGGCGCCTGGTCGTGGTGCCCGCCCACGAGGGAATCTCGGCCTCGCACCTGGTCTCGGCCGCCGCTCGGGCGGACGGCCTGGCTCTGCTTGACGAACCGACGGACAACGTCCGGCCCGGCGATCTCGTCTCTTTCCGGAGGTACCTGTGAAGTTCACCCACCTCGATTCCGCCGGCCAGGCCCGCATGGTCGACGTCACCGACAAACAACCGACGAAACGCGCCGCCACCGCCTCCGCGACGGTGGTCTGTGACCCGGAGATCCTGCGGCGCATCGCATCCGGGGAGATGCCGAAGGGCGACGTGCTCGCGGTGGCGCGGATCGCCGGGATCGCGGCGGCGAAACGAACCCCGGAACTGCTGCCGCTGGCCCACGTGATCGGGGTGCACGGCGCCACGGTTGACCTGACCCTCGGCCCGGAGAGCGTCGAGGTGGTCGCCACGGTGCGCACCGCCGACCGCACCGGCGTCGAGATGGAGGCCCTCACCGCCGCATCCGTCGCCGCGCTGGCGCTGATCGACATGGTCAAGGGCCTCGACAGGAACGCCCACATCCGCGAGGTGAAGCTGCTCGCCAAGGAGGGCGGCCGGTCGGGCAGCTGGCGGCGCGATGCCTGAGTTCGACGCGATCATCCTGGCGGGTGGCCGCGGTTCGCGGCTCGGTGGGGTGTCCAAGGCCGACCTGGTCGTCGGCGGCAGGCGACTGCTCGACGTGGTGCTCGAGGCGGTCAGGCGCGCCCGCACGACGGTGGTGGTCGGCCCGGTGGCGGTGCCCGACGGGGTCTTGTCCACCGTCGAGGACCCGCCGGGAACCGGGCCGGCCGCCGGGATCGTCGCCGGTCTGGAGGCCGTTGAACGGCCCGCGGAATGGACGGTGGTGCTGGCCTGCGACCTGCCCGGTGTGCAGGCGGCCGTGCCCCGGCTGCTCGCCGCGACCACGCGGGGCGACGACCTGGACGGCTACTGCCTGGCCTCGGCGGAGGGAAACCCGCAGTGGCTGCTGGGAATCCACCGCACCGCGCGGCTGCGGGCGGTGGCCCGGGCCTACGGCGACCCGCGGAACCGATCGGTTCGCGGGCTGCTGGCGGGCATGCGGCTGGGGCTGCTGCCCGATGCCGGCGACGACGGGCGTGACGTGGACACTTGGGTGGATCACGCCCACTGGAACGAGTTCTGGAGGGAAAAGATGAGTCAGGACGAAACCGGGTGGCAGGAGTTCGTGGACCGGGCCTGCTCGGCCCTGGAGATCGACCCGGCACGCGTGGACATTCACGGGGTGCTGGAGCTCAGCCGCGAGATCGCCCACGCGGGGGCGCGTCCCATGGCCCCCGTGAGCGCTCACCTGTGGGGGTTGGCTGCCGGGGCCACCCCGGGACGCGACCTCGACTACCTGCGCCGGGTGGTGGAGGACGCCGCCACCTCGGCGCCCCTGCCGCCGGAGAAGGAGGGGAAATGATCCTCGTTCGGCTGTTCGCGGCCGCGGAGGCCGCCGCCGGGACCGGCACCGAGGAGGTTGAGGCCGCCACCCTCGGTGAGTTGAAGGACATTCTCGTGGCCCGTCACGGCGAGGAGTTCGGGGCGGTGCTGGGGCGCTGTTCCACGCTGGTCGACGGCAGGGCGGGCCTGCCGGACGACCACGACCTGACCGGGGTGCGGGGGGTCGACGTCCTGCCGCCCTTCGCCGGGGGCTGATTCCCGATTTGTGACACTGCTGGCTGTTTGTGGTGTTGATGTGGGTCTGGCCAGAGGTGTTGATCGTGTTGGTGCGCACTAGTGCTGGTTCTTCTGGGGTGTGGGATGTCGCCCTACATGAAACGTCCCAGGTTTCCCACCTAAGATAAGGACCGGCACGAAACCCGGGACGCTTCACCCGAGACCCGGCGACCGCCCCCACGGCCCATACCCGGAACTACGGGGTGACCGGGCGGACGAGAGGGGGTACTCGCGAGGTCGCCAGCGCCCCGGGCTCGGGTGAGTCTGTTGCAGACGAGGAAGCCGCCGGTGGCGCTACCCACAGGCTGCCTGGTGTGACCGGTTCGGGGCTATGGCCGCGCTTTGCGGCAGGTGCTCAGCCGGACAAGGAGGCGTGGGCGGATGGGTTCTCTCAGGTGGGTGTCGTCACTGCCGCTGAGGAGGACTTCGAGGCACCGGAGGCCTAGCGCTTTGAAATCCTGGCGCACCGTTGTGAGTGGGGGGGAAAACTGACGGGCGAATTCGTGGTCGTCGAAGCCCACGACGCTGACGTCCTCGGGAACTCGAACGCCAGCTTCGTTGAACGCTCGCATCATGCCCAGGGCCATGAGGTCAGAGGCCGCGAAGACAGCATCGGGCAGGCCCTCCTTGATCATCCGAACGCCCGCGTGATAACCGCTCTGGCCCGTCCAATTGCCGAAAATAGGCTCCGGGACCGGGAGCCCAGTGCTCAGCAACTCCTCCCGCCAGCCCTCTAGCCGGACGCTACCGTCCAACCATTTCTGGTCGCCCGCCAGGTGAACGATGTGCTGGTGGCCGAGTCGCACCAGGTGGCGGGTGGCGAGTCGGGCCCCGAGTTTCTGGTCTTCGGTTACGACTCGGATGCCAGGGGTGGGCCGAGGGTCCGGCGTCAGCATGACCACCGGCAGGCCGCTTGCCCAGCTGAAGGACGCCGCGACCTTGCGTGTCGTCTTCGCCTCGGCCTGGAGAGGGGCGATGACGACGATGCCGTCGACGAAGGCGTCGGCGAACTGGTGCAAAGTGGCTTCAAGGGACTTGAAGGCGTCGCGCTCCTGAACGGTGAGAAGCACCGAGTAGCCGGCGTTGCGTGCGGCTTCCTCGACCCCGTAGAGGGCACCCATGGGGCCATAGCGCCACGACCCGTCGCTGACAACGCCGATCGCTCCCGGGCGCGATGTCACCAGAGCGCGGGCTGCCGCATTGCGTCTGTATCCGACGGCCTCGATCGCCGCGAGGACCCGCTCACGGGTCTCCTCGCTGACCCGGGCGTCGTCATTCACGACACGCGAGACCGTCTGGTAGGAGCAGCCAGCGATCTTGGCTACGTCGCGAAGGCCCGGCCGTTTGGGGGGCATGGATACAAGCATCGCCCCAGCTTAACGGCGCGACGTTCTTAGCAGAGGACATTGCTCTTGACAGAACCCCATGCGAACGTTCACACTCTAGGCATGCGAACGTTCACACGGGCGCTTCTCGATCAAGATTCAAGGAGGAACATGAACAGGAAGCTTGCTGCCCGGCTGACGGCAGTCGCCCTAACGTTGAGCCTGTCATTGACGGCATGCACGAGTGACAGCGCAACGACCAGTAACAACGATGCGGCTGTGTCGAGCAAGGCAGACGCGGCGCTGAAAGAGATCCAGGGCAAAGTTCTCAGCAAGGGGCCCCACGGCGAGGAGCCGTCAACACGAGATGCGGTGATGCTTTCCGATGCCGAGGTCGCTCAGGTCAAGGCCAAGGGGGCTACGGCAGCCATCGTGATGCACTACGCGGGCAATGACTGGGCGACTGCCCAGGTGAATGGGTTGAAAGCAGAGTTTGCGCGGTTGGGCATCGAAGTGGTTGCCGTTACCGATGCCAACTTCAACCCGGGTCAGCAGGTGTCGAACATCGAGACCGTGCTAGCGAAGGATCCCGACATCATCGTCTCCATCCCGACCGACCCCGTGGCCACGGCTTCGGCCTATAAGCGGGCAGCGGAAGCCGGAGTGAAGCTCGTCTTCATGGACAACGTCCCCAACGGACTCGTGGCGGGCGAGGACTATGAGTCGGTCGTCTCTGCCGACAACTACGGCAACGGTGTGGTTTCTGCCCACCTGCTCGCTAAGTCCCTCGGCGGCGCGGGGAAGATCGGTGTCATCTATCACGAGGCCGACTTCTTCGTCACCAAACAGCGCTATCAGGGCTTCACGGAGACAATCGCCAAGGACTATCCCGGCATGGAGATCGTCAAGGCCCAGGGAATCGCCGGTCCCGATTTCGCCGGTGATGCCCAGAAGGTGACCGACGCCATGCTCAGCCAGAACCCCGACCTCGTGGGCGTGTGGGCTGTCTGGGATGTGCCTGCCGAGGGTGTCATGGCGGCGGCCAGGTCGGCCGGGCGAACCAACCTGAAGATCGCCACCGAGGATCTGGGGACCAATGCCGCGATCGCGTTGGCCCAGAATCAGCTCGTCGTGGGTTTGGGCGCTCAGCAGCCATATCAGCAAGGGGTCGCTGAGGCCAACATCGCGGGCGGTGCGCTGCTGGGCAAGAAGGCGCCAGCCTACGTGGCGCTGAGTGCCCTCCCGGTTGACCACTCCAATGTGCTGGAAGCGTGGAAGCAGGTGTACAACGTCGAAGCTCCTGCGGACCTTCAGAAGGCCTACGTGAAATGAGCAGCCATGCAACTGGGGTGGGCGCCCCCGGGCACGGAGACCCCGCAGCTGCCGCGCGGGCCCCAATCGTCCGCATGGCCGGCATCCACAAGGCATTCGACGGGGTGCAGGTGCTTGATGATGTCGACTTCGAGGTGCTTCCCGGCGAAGTACACGCGCTCGCAGGGGGCAATGGCGCTGGGAAGTCCACGCTCATGAAGATCCTCCAGGGGGTCTACAGCCTTGACGCGGGAACCATCGATGTCGCCGGGCGCGCTGTCTCTTTCGCGTCCATTCACGACGCCAAGAAGGCTGGAATCGGCATGGTCTTCCAGGAGTTCAGCTTGGTGTCCACGCTGACGGTGGCGCAGAACATTTTCCTGAACGCCGAACCTCGCAAAGCCGGCCTGATCGACGACCGGGCGATGGTCGAACGTGCTCGGGAGATTTTCGAGCGGATGCAGATCCCCGTCGATCCGGAGCAATCGCTCGGGACGCTCAGCACCGCGTACTGGCAACTGACCGAGATCGCCAAGGCACTGTCGGAGGACGCCCGGGTTCTCATCATGGACGAGCCGACGGCGTCCCTGGCGAGGCACGAGGCGCAAGCCCTGTTCGACCTGATCGGTCGGCTCAAGGACCAGGGAATCGCCGTCATCTACATTTCCCACCGCATGGAAGAGGTGTACACGATCGCTGATCGGATCACCATCCTGCGCAACGGAAAGAGGCTTCTGACTCGGCGCTTGACCGACATCACGCCAGCCCAGATCGTCGAGGGCATCGTTGGCAAAGAAGTGGAGCTCGCGGCCATTGCCGAACAATCCGACACCGATGGACCTGTGGTTCTGCAAGCCGCTGGTCTCGCCAGCGCCAGCGGCATCCACGATGTCGATCTCGTTCTTCGAGCCGGTCAGGTGGTCGGGCTCGCCGGGTTGATGGGGTCAGGCCGAAGCGAACTCGCCCGGGCCCTCTATGGCGTAGATCGGATCACTGCGGGCACGCTCTCGGTCGATGGACGCGTGGTGTCGCTCGCATCGCCCGCAGATGCCCTCCGCCATGGGATCTGCCTCATTCCGGAAGACCGGCGATTGCAGGGCCTCATCCTCGACCATTCCGTGGCCGGGAACCTGGTGTTGCCACATCTCGGCGATCTCCGTGCGGGGCCATTTGTGGACGATAAGGCGGCCTCCGAGTTGGCCAATACCCTCATCGACGACTTCGCCATCAAGGTCGCCGACCCCGACGCCTCCGCGCGTCTCCTGTCCGGTGGAAACCAGCAGAAGATCGTCATCGCCAAATGGATCAGCCGCACGCCCCGCGTCCTGATCATGGACGAGCCCACGGCGGGGGTCGATATCGGGACCAAAGCCGAAATTATCGCCACCGTCAGGTCGTATGCCGACCAGGGCATGGCCGTTCTCGTCATCTCGTCGGAGTATCCCGAACTGCTCGCTATGAGCGATCGGCTGCTGCTCATGCGCGATTCCACCATAGTCCGCGAACTGGACCGCTCGTCGATCACGGACGAGCAGGCCCTCGAACTCGAAGTCCAAGGAGTGTCATCATGAGCACGACCGACAAGGCACTGGGGAAAACCCCAACCACCGTGCGCCGGAGGATCACTTTCGACTGGCGGCGCGACATCATCTACGTCGGGTTCGTGGCCGTGGTCATCGTGTTCTCGATCCTTCTGCGCGACCAGGGCTTCATCTCAACGACGAGCCTGATGAACATTTTGCGACAGACCGCGATCGTCACCGTCATTGCTGTGGGAATGACCTATGTCATAGCGGCAGCCGAGATCGATCTTTCCGTGGGGTCTGTCGCTGGTCTGGCCTCGGTGCTGACGGCGATGGCCCTGTCTCAGTTCGGGCTTGTGCTGGGCATCCTCGCCGGTCTGCTCGTGGGCGTGACGATCGGAGCCATCAACGGTGCCCTGGTGGCTTTCGCTAAGATCCCCTCCTTCCTGGTGACGCTCGCCATGATGGGGATCGCCTTCGGCATCGCCCAGTGGATCACGGCGTCCGCGCCCCAACCCATCCTGGACATGACCTACAACAATGCGTTCGGCGGCAGTTCCATCGGGCCCATCCCGGTACTCATCGTCTGGATGCTGGTGGTGGTCGTCATTGGATCGGTTGTCTTGAAGAAGATGCGCTTCGGCCGTCAGGTGCTCGCCACGGGGGCCAATAAGGTAGCGGCGGAGTATTCGGGCATCAAGACGCGCTGGATTCGCTTCCGCGTCATGCTGATCTGCTCGGTCGGGGCCGCCCTGGCAGGCATGCTCTACGCCGGCCGCCTACAGTCCGGGCGTTTCCAGTGGGGCCAAGGCGACGAGATGAATGCCATCGCGGCCGTCATCCTGGGCGGAACGGCGCTGTCGGGCGGACGTGGTTCGGTAATCGGCACGTTCTTTGGTGCCCTGCTGATGGCCACCATCAACTACGGCCTGATCCTGGCTGGGCTCGATACCAGCCAGCAGCAGATTATCCGCGGAATCATCATCGTGCTGGCCGTCGCGCTGGCACGCCAGAAGTAACCAACATCAACGAAAGGAAGTGACATGAGTAAGACCCATGGGCGCGACATCACGGTGGATGGGGGCCGATTCCTCATCAACGGTGAGCAGCGCAATCTGTATGGCGGCGCCGTCCACTATTGGCGGCTCGACCGGAACAAATGGGACTCGATCCTGGAGTCCGTCAAGTCGATGGGGTTCAACATGATCTCCATCTACATCCCGTGGGAGATCCACGAGGTGTCGAAGGGCGAATTCGACTTCTCGGGGAACAAGGACATCGATGCGTTCCTGACCCTGTGCGAGAGCAAGGGCTTCGCGATCATCGTCCGCCCCGGCCCCCAGATCAACTCCGAACTGACCTGGTTCGGCTACCCCAAACGAATCCTGGAGAATGAACGGCTGCAGGCCCGCAACGCCAAGGGTGCGCGGACGGTGCTCACCCAGGTGCCCAAACCCATCCCGGCGCTCAACTACGCCGAGGACGAGTTCTTCGATGAGACAGCGCTCTGGTACGACGCCATCTGCGAGATCCTGGCACGCCACGCCCACCCGAAGGGAGGCATCGTGGCAGCGCAGGTCGACAACGAGATGGCTTACTTCTTCTGCATCAACGCCTATGCCGCCGACTTCAGCGATGCGTCGCTGCGCAACTACCGGGCATTCCTGTCCAGCAAGTACGGCTCACTGGAGACGATCAACGAGGCTCACGGGACAACTGCGGCGACGATGGACGAGGTGGACGCTCCCCGCCGTTTCGAGGCCACCAAAGCGTCCGAGATTCCCCGCTACGCGGACTGGATCGAGTACCGGGAGAACTACCTGATCGATTCCATGGCGCGTCTTGCGGACATGATGAGGGAACGTGGCCTTGACACCATCGCCCTGTTCCACAACTACCCGCACCCCCTCGGCCCTGGCGGCGCAGCCTCGGGGTTCACCACGCCGTTCAACATCGCCAAGCTGGAGGAGAAGCTCGATTTCGTCGGGTTTGACATCTACTCCCGCAAGGAGCTCTATTCCCACGTAAAGACCGTGGGCAGCTATGTGGTGGGCACCAGCCGCTACCCGTACATCCCGGAGTTCATCGCCGGAGTGTGGCCATGGTATTTGCATCCGGGAACCCTCTACGACGAGGAATTCGTCACGAAGGCTGCCCTGGCCCAGGGCATCAAAGGCTTCAGCCGCTACATGCTCGTGGAGCGGGACCGGTGGCTCGACTCGCCGATCCGTCGTGATGGCCGAGTCCGTGAGGACCACGCCGAGATGTTTGGCGCGGCCAACAGGATGCAACTCGATGGGCGATTCGGCGATCTGCGCCGGGACGCATCCGTGCTGCTGCTGGCAAACCGTGAGTACGACCGCCTGGAGGCCGCCAGCGTCCTGGTGTCCTTCCCCGGCGACTTCCTCGAGACCCCCTCGGGCTTCTCCGAATACGCCGGCCCGCTCACGATCAGCGAGCATACGCTCGGCTTCGACAAGGCTCCCCAGCTGGAGAAGTCGGAATGGTTCGGGGCTTTCTACACGGCGCTGAACAGCGGTGACCATGACTTCTTGCTCTCGGACACCTCGCTCGATCCCAAGCGCTGGGGCGCGCACAAGGTGGTCGTCCTGACCACCCTCGACTACCTGGATGCCACGCTGCAACAGTCGCTCGTCGACTACGCCGCCGCTGGTGGTGTGGTCGTTATGGGTCCGCGGGCTCCTCGCTTCGACAGCCTGATGCGACCCTGCACCATCCTGGCCGACGCCATCGCCGCGGGTGCCCGCGGTATCGTCCTCGTCGCGACGAAGGACGAAGCCGCCCAGGCCATCCACCGCGCCTGTGCCGACGCCGCGGTCCCCGCGGTGCTGAAGAACGACCTGGATCTCGACGTGATCGTGCATGTCGACAACACGGATCCGGCTCGGCGGGTCGTGTTCGTCGTGAACCCGACCGGCCGGACGGTTCAAGCGAGTGTCTCCCTCGGGCACAGCCTCTCCTCGGTCCAGGAGCTCTGGACCGGAACCGAAGGCCACACCGACAACGAGACGATTAGGGCATCCCTGGCGCCCTATTCCATTCATATCTACGACTGCCGGCTTTCCTGAAAGGAGACAACTATGCTTCACGGTGATGTTCTCATGGCCGATATCGATGTCGACCAGTGGCGGAACGCCCAGGACCTGGTTCTGCGATCCGCGAAGGAGGCCAAGCGCCTCATCGTCATGCTTGAGAAGGGCGAGGTCGTCAAGTGCGTGCACACGACGGGACAACCCGTCATCGGTGCCCCCCAACGAGTCGATGACCTGTCAGAGGCCGCCCGTTCGCTCTACGAGGCAAACGCGGCGGGAACCGATTTCGTGCTCATCCTTGAGCGCGATGCGGCCGACGAATACTTCTCTGCCTTCCAGAACGCCTGGACCGCCGACGAAGACCTGGACGTGTTCGTCCACCGGACCTACGCGCTCCTGGACGACTACACTGACTCGATCGTCACCTATCCCCAGCCCGCGCGAGAGACGCTTGGCCTCCAATGGCGCCTCGGAGCCACCCACGAGCAGGTCGAGGCGGCCATCAAAGCAATGGTCGAACCCAATTCGACCGCCGTGCTCGCCGTCCATCACGATCAGAGCCTGTGGACCAGCCTGATCCTCGCATTCGACGCCGACCTCAAGATCGTTTCGATCGGAACCGCCGACCCGAGTCTCATCGACATCCACGGTACTCGGGCCGAGGTCGTCGAACGTCTCGTGACCTTCGCGGAGGGCCGTGAAGGCAAGGTTGGATTGGTGGTCGACGCGACGCTGGATGCCGCCCGGGAGTTCCTGGCCGCTTCCGACAAACGGTCGGCACGGGCCAAACTGGGGGAGGCCTTCTCCATCAGCCAACGCTGACCCCTCGGCGTCCGCCCGGGCTGGTGAACACCAGCCCGGGCGGTGATCGCCGATACCCGGAGGGGGCCACCAGCTACCGAGAGGCCTACCGGCTGCTCGCCACCAAAAAGCACTCCACGTTCGAGAAATTCGTGGAGAGACTGAAGGTGGCCTGAATGTATTTGGTGGGCTCAAATGCTTGGGGTCACCCATGAACGCTCTTGGCCCAGGGTCAAGAAAGGAATCCTGATCCCGGAGGCATGCGCCGCGATGGATGTGACCCGACTTGTGACATTTCTGTGTAGCATTCCACACCCACTGTTGCAATGACCCCTCGAAACCGCCGCCGAAGAGCTTGGGTGAACGCCCCAGAGCAGCCTTGGGATAGCTCATCCCACGCGAAGCATACGAACGCCTACTCGTTGCTTCCGCCACTTGACACCAGGGAGGGGCCCGCACTATTCTGATCAAGACTCACTGTTGCAAAAGCAACGTGTAAATACACTATCAAAGGAGATAGCTCATGGAGATCATTGCCGACCACAATGGAGTTCCCGCTAAGCATGGCCGCGCACTCGTCAATGGAGTACGGCTCCACTATTCCGTGGCGGGTGAAGGCGAACCACTGTTCCTGCTGCACGGGGTGCCGAAGACTTCCTATCACTGGCGCCGAGTGATTCCCCTCCTCACGCCGTACTACACTGTCATTGCGCCGGATCTCCGCGGTCTTGGCGACTCAGAGCGCCCACCGGGCGGCTTCGATATGAAGAACATGGCGGAGGACATCGCGCAACTGGCCACCCATTTGGGGTATGAAGAGTTTCTCATTGCGGGTGAGGATTGGGGCGCCGCCGCCGCCTATCAACTGGCCGCGCAGTACCCGGAACGTGTCAAGAAGCTGATTTTCCAGGAAATGATCCTTCCGGGGTTTGGCCTTGAGGATTATTCTTTCCTCACGCGAGAGAACGTCAGCACTTACGTCTGGCTTTGGCATATCAACTTCTACAGTGTTCCGAATTTCCCTGAAATGCTCATCACGGGCAGGGAGAGGGAGTACTTCAACTATTTCATGAAGCACGAGACGCATAATCCTCAAGCAATCACCCCGGATGCGCTGGATGAATACGTGCGTTGTTACTCGGCGCCTGGCGGCATTCGAAGCATGTGCGAGATCTATCGCGCAACGCTGGACGATGCTGACCAGAACCGGGAAGCTGCCAAGACCAAACTCAAGATGCCGGTACTTGCGGTGGGCAGTGAGTACTTCATTGGGGCAGACAACGAACGGCAGATGCGTGAGCTCGCCGAGGATGTGAGCGCCGTAATTCTTCCGTGGGGGCACCAGCTCGCGGAAGAGGATCCCGAAGGTCTCGCGGCCGCCTACCTCGACTTCCTCGGTCGTGGAGACTGACGGCATCGCGTGATTCGCGCTGATGTTTCGCATGGCAAGCAATATCTAACCCTCTGCAAGGAGAACAGTCGTGGGAAAGAACTACGCTTCCGAGGATGCGGGCTGCTTTCGAGTACAACAGAGCAAGTCAGGTGGTTGGGCATTCGTAGATCCGTTTGGTGAGCCCTTCGTATCTCTTGCGCTGAACCACCTCGATGACAGCGACCTGCGCTATCCGCACAACGTGGACGTATTCGACCGGAAATACGGCACCCGTAGGAACTGGACGAAGGGTGTTGTCCGAGATCTTGAAGATCTCAATTTCAACACCATCGGATGGACCTGCCAATACGTCAGCGGAGACTGGGGCAAGGCTCTGGACTGGTTCGGGGATCCCATCGACCTCGGCCACTCGTCGCCCTGGCCCGATGAGCTCCTGCTCGACGCCGGCATGCCCTACGTGGTGCAGATCCGGGTGCAGGAAATCGAGGACTGGAACGGTCACCCGGCATTTCGTGACGTATACAGCGAAGATTTCCAAAAGTATGCAGACTGGATCGCACGGCGCATGACATCCGACCACAAGAACAGTCGGAACCTGATCGGGTATTTCTTGGTTGATATTCCCGCCTGGCTGCCCCACGCTTCTGGTCGTTTCTGGCCTGGCTTCGAAGGCCTGTCGCCCGAAGAACACGACGCGAAGCTCTTCGAGGTGGCCACGCAGTACTACAAGACCGTGACCGAAGCGATCCGCCGATACGATCCAAACCACCTTATCCTCGGCGACCGCTACAACGGCAACAAGGGAATTCCCGAGACTGTTCTGCGCGCCATGGCGCCGTTCGTCGATGTGCTCTCGGTTCAGTACTTCACTGGGAAGGCCGAGGCTGAGTACACGAAGATGATCTCCGACCTCCGTCAGTGGCATGACATCACGGGCAAACCCGTGGTGATCGCCGATATCGGAAACTGGGTCCCCACTGAGATGAACCCGCACCGCACGAGCGACATGCAGACGCATGCTGAGCGTGGCGAGGACTATGCACAAGGTCTTGCCAGAGTTATGGCCGAACCTTGGATCATCGGCTGGCACTGGTGCGGATACATCGAAAACCTGGGCCGAGGCTGGGGAATCAAGGACCCCTACGATGAGTTCTACTCCGATCTCACTGACCGCATCCGGGAGGCTAATGCAGCCGCCCAGACCGCAGTTGGCATGCGAATGGAGTAAAGCCCAAGCGAGCAGAGGTCAAGTTACCCCACTCTGTCCTACCTGAGGTGGGGGTGTGAGTCCGCCGCCGATGACCGGGGACTGCGTGCCGGAACGGTAGCGGTTGCGGGATCCGCGGGCGATGCGTTGGTGGAGTTCGATGAGTTCGTTGATCGCCTCGGTGCCGCCGTTGTTGGCGCGGCCGGTGTCGAAGTAGGCCAGGAACGCGTCGCGCCACTGCTTCAACGTCTTGCCCAGCCGCTTGCTCTCCGGGATCGGACACGTCGGCAGCGAGCGGATGAGGTCGTCGGCGATGCGGCGTCCCTGGGCTGGGCTCTTAGCCCTGTAGGCCGACCGCAGCTTCTGCGCGCACAGCCAGGCGACGAGGATCTCGTCGTGGCGTTGGTCGGCAGCGATCGCGCGGTCCAGCCGGGCACGTTGCCGGTCGGTGAGCTTCTCCTGACCACAGCGCAGGATCGTGCGGATGCCGTAGAGCGGGTCGTTCTTGCGGCCACGGTGGCCGTGGATCTCCTGCTGCACACGCCGGCGGTCCTCGTCGACGGCCTGGGTGCCGAGCTTGACCACATGGAACGCGTCGAGCACAGCGACCGCATCCTCGAGTTGGTCATCGATGGCGTTGTTGTAGCCGTGGAACGGATCCAGCGCGGCGACCTCGACCCCGTCCTTGAAGTCCTCGCCGCGTTCTTCGAGCCAGTCGCTGTACGTCTTGCCCGACCGGCCGGGGACCAGGTCGAGCAGCCGCGCCTGCGGCCTGCCTGTGTCGGGATCCGGGGTGAGGTCGACCATCCCGGTCAGCTGCTTGGGTCCACAGTCGCCGTCCTCGATCGGGAACTCGCTGACGTGGTGCCACACGTGCTCGTCCACACCGAGCCGTTTCACGCCGGCGAAGCGCCCCTCGTCGTCGGTCATCGCCTGCAGCAGCGGCTCGATCGAGGTCCCCACCGTGTTCCACGTCGTCCCGAGCTGCTGCGCCAGGCCGCTGACCGATGCATGCTCGCGGCGGAGCTGGTTGATCGCCCACCAGCAGGCTCGGGTCGATTCGAATGTCCAAGAACGACCTCCGCGCCAGGCCGATCTACCAACATCTCAAGGAATCCAACCAGGCCCACCTTGCCATCGTGTTCGCGGCCCTCGCCACTTGGAACAGGCCACCGGCTGGAGCGCCAAGAAGTTCGTCACCATGATGTGCCGCTACCGCACCATTCAGATCCAAGCCGGCCAGCACACCATCCCGCTGAAGACATCCTGCCCGACGACGCCCAAGACGCCCTCAACAAGCTCCGCGACAACCGACAACAACCGCACTAATTGTCACAAGTCGGGTTCCACGCTGGTCGACGGCAGGGCGGGCCTGCCGGACGACCACGACCTGACCGGGGTGCGGGGGGTCGACGTCCTGCCGCCCTTCTCCGGGGGCTGATTCAGCGCCCCGGAAGTTCCCGCAGCAACTCCTCCGGGACAGGGAACGGGAGGGTGTGGAAGGTCTGGTCGGAATTGATGTCGTTGAAGTCATCCTCCTTGACGCGCACGAAATCCGGGGTGGCCTCGGCGATGTAGACCTTCGAGGTGCCCGAGTCGGTCGCGAGTTCGTAAGGGGCGGCCAGGTAGCGGATGCCGAGCTCGTCGAGGGTCTCCTCCGCTTCGAGCCAGTCCACTGTTTCGCTGCGTTCCCGGCCGAGCAGGTCGATGGCGACGAAACCCTCGCCGCGGGGTGCGATCCAGCCGATGGGCTCGCGGTTCGCCCCGCCGAGGTGCGTGATCCAGTCCTTGGGCACGGCCTTCTCGGTCTGCTTCATGTCCCATGAGTTTAGGGGCTGCGGGCGGGGGCCGTTCACCGTGGCGGAACAGGGCGGTGCCGGCGAAACGAGACGTGCGTGAAGCGCATTACCACACAGATCTCCATCCCGGGCGGCGTCTCAGAAGATGTGCTGCTTGAGTTGCGCAATCCGGTGATCTGCTCTTAGGGTTGCCTAGCTTTCACTCTGAGAGGACGCCATCGGCGTCCCGGGCAGTTCGATCTGACCAACATCACCAAACACAATTGCGCCGTCTTGGCGGCAGGAGGCATGTATATGAAACGCAGGACTTTTCTGGCAGGAGCCGCGGGGGCGCTGGGGGTGGCCGCCGTCTCGGCGTGCAGCAACGGAAACCAACCGGCCGCGACCTCCGCTTCGGGTTCCGCCGGCGGCGCATTGACCATCACCGATGTCGCGGACCGTACCGTCACCCTGGAATCCGCTCCTTCCAAGATCATCCTGGGAGAGTCCCGGCAGGCCTACTCGTTGCTCTTCCTCCAGCGTGACAACCTGATGGACAAGGTCGTGGCCTGGGGAACCGACCTCCAGAGCGCCGCACCCGACATCTACGATCGCGTGGTGAAGGTGCAGCCCAAGGCGGCAGACCTGCCCACCGTCGGCAGCGTCGCCAAGGGAGACCTGAGCGTGGAGAACCTCCTCGAACACAACCCCGACCTGTTCCTCATGACCCTGGAACAGTACGAGGCCGCCAAACAGGCAGGGTTCGACGCGAAACTGGATTCCGCCAAGGTCCCCTACCTGGTGACCGATTTCCGCAAGAAACCGGTGGAGAACACCCACACCAGCGTCCGGCTGCTGGGCCAGGTCTTCGGCGTCTCCGACAAGGCGGACGAGTTCCTCACCTACTACGACTCCCTGGTCAACCCGGTCCTGGAGGCCGCCAAGGCCAAGGCCGAGGCGGATCGCCCGAGCGTGTTCGTGTGGCGTTCCCCCGGCATCTCCGAACCCGGCCGCACCTTCGGGGAATCCAACTTCGGCCAGATCGTCACCGCCAGCGGCGGCAACAACCTCGGTACCAAACTGATCGATGGGGACGCGGGCACCGTCACTGCCGAGCAGCTGATCGCATCCCAGCCGGAAATCATCATCGCCACGGGCGGCGACTGGGAAAAGCAGAAGGTCAGCGAGAAGACGGTCATCAAGTACGTCAAACTCGGTTACAACGCCACCCCTGAGGAAACGAACCAGACCCTGGGGCAGTTGTCCAACGAGACCGGGTACAGCGAGCTGAAGGCGTTCAGCGACAAGCAGGTCTACGCCATCTACCACCAGCTCTACGACGCGCCGTACAACTTCCTCGCCTACATCGCCTTCGCCAAGTGGCAGGGACTCAAGGTCGACGGGGTGCCCGATGTGGACGCCGCCTGGAGCGAGTTCCACGACAAGTTCATGCCCTTCAAGGCCGAGGGTATCTTCGCCGCCAAGCTGTCATGACCGACACCGAGGCAGTCGGGACCGTCTCGGAGAGCACCGCCGCTTCAGCGGAAGCGGCGGTGCCGGAGAGTGGTTCCCAGAAGGAAGCACTCGCCGAGTTCTGGCGGATCAAGACCAAACGCATGCTGATCCTCATCGGCATTCTCGTGTCCGTGGTGGTCATGTTCGTGATCGCCATGCTGGTGGGGCCGCTCGACATCAGCGCCGCTGACATCGCCAGCACCTATCTCAGGGGGATCGCGGAGGGGCTGCAGCAGCTGGGGGTCGATGCCGGTTGGGCCTCCGAGGTGTCCGGGCGGACCCGTACCGTCGTGATGGATCTGCGCACCCCGCCCGCGCTCATGGCGGTGGTGGCAGGTGCCGCACTGGCCCTTGCCGGTGCGCAGATGCAGACCATTCTCGACAACCCCCTGGCGGAGCCCTACACCCTTGGTGTCTCCGCCGCTGCGGGTTGCGGTGCGGCCATCGTGATAGCCACCGGGATCAGTTTCCCCGTCTTCTCCGAGGCCTCCGTGCCGATCGGCGCCGCGGCGCTGGCCCTGATCGCCAGCGGGGTGATTGCGCTGGTGTCGCGGCTGCGGCGTTCGGGTCGCGAAACCATCATCCTGCTGGGTATCGCCCTGGTCTTCGGGTTCCAGGCGCTGTTGATGCTGCTCCAGTACCGGGCCTCCCAGGAATCCCTCCAGCGGATGGTTTTCTGGACCATGGGTTCGCTGGAACGTGCCACCTGGTTCTCCATCACCATGGTGTTGGTCTCCCTCGTCGTGGTGATTCCGCTGTTCTCGATCAACCAGTGGAAACTCACCGCGCTCTCGCTCGGTGAGGCCCGGGCCCGGGCCATGGGTGTGAAGGTCGACAACGTCCGCATGTGGACCCTGCTGGGGGCCTCCTTGATCGCGGCGCTCACCGTCAGCTCCGTCGGGATCATCGGTTTCGTGGGCCTGGTCGGTCCCCACGTGGCGCGCATCTTGGTGGGGGAGGACCAGCGACTCTTCGTGCCGACGGCAATGGCCTGCGGTGCTCTGGTGCTCACCAGCGCCCATGCGGTGGCCCAGATCGTGGTGCCGGGTGTGGTACTCCCGGTCGGCATCCTCACGGCCCTCGTCGGTGTCCCGGTGTTCGTGCTGATCATCCTGGGCAGGCGGCGCACCACCTCCGCCATCTCCAACTAGACCACGCTCACGAGAAGAGGTTCGGAACTCATGCTCAACCTTGAATCCATCAGCGTGAGCTATGGAAAACACGCGGTGCTCTCCGGTCTCGACCTGACCATCAAGGAGGGCGTAGTCGCGGGGCTGCTCGGCCCCAACGGCTGCGGGAAGTCGACGCTGGTCCGCTCCATCGCGGGCGCCCAGCACTGCCACGGTTCGGTCAGCTACGGGAAACGCAGCGGTCGTGCCCTGCAGGACGTCACCGGGTACATGCCCCAGGAGATCCCGGGGCACATCGCCCTGACCGCCATGGAATCGGTGCTGGTCTCGGCGCAGCGTGGCGGCTCGGCGTGGCGGGTCCCGAAAAAGGACGTGGAACGCGCCTACGCGGCCCTTGATGCGCTGGGCATCGGCAGGCTCGCCAACACCTATCTGGGGGAGTGCTCGGGAGGCCAACGGCAGCTCATCTCCCTGGCGCAGACCCTCGTTCACGGACCCGAACTGGTGCTGCTCGACGAACCGACCAGCGCCCTGGACCTGAAACACCAGGTCCGGGTGCTGCGCAGCGTCCGCAAACACGTCCACGGTTCCGAGGCCACGGTCGCCGAGAAACGGAACGGAAAGGACACGGAGGCGGGGGAGCCGTCCTCCCGGCTGGCCCTGGTGGTCCTGCACGACATCAACCTGGCCACCCGGTTCTGCGACGAGGTGATGCTGATGGCCGCCGGTGAGGTGGTTGCCCAGGGCACCCCGCACGAGGTCTGCACCTCGGAGAACCTGAGCCGGGTCTACGACACGGAGGTGGCGGTGAACACGGACGAGGAGGGGGTGCTCACGGTCGTTGCCCGGTAGGGGCTCGTCGCGGCTTCTCCGGAAGCTGCCCTCGGGAAGCTGGTTGAGCCGGGCTGTGACGAAGTCACAGCCCGGCTCAACCACATGGTGAACGAAAAACAGGTGGTGTCAACAGGCGGCGCCAAGGAGGTCGCCCGGGTCAGTCCCGGTCGAAAAGCAGCTTCCCGAAAGAGCTTTCCGGGCGGGCCATGACCTCGGTGGCCGGGCCGTGTTCCACGATCCGGCCGTTTTCCAGCACCGCGATGTCGTCGGCCAGCGCCGCGACGTCGGCCGGGTCGTGGGTGACGATGATGCAGGGGCAGCCGACCTCGGCGAGGGCCGCCTTGACCGCCACCCGCAGCCGGGGCGTGTACTCGACGTCCACGGCGGCGAAGGGTTCGTCGATCAGCATTGCGCGGGGTCTGGTGGCCAGCGCCCGGGCCAGCGCGACCCGCGCCGCCTGGCCGCCGGAGAGTTCTCCGGGTCTGCGGGAGGCCAGAGCGGCGGCATCCAGGCGCTCCAGCATCTCCAGCGCCAACGTCCTGGCCTCGTCGCGCCGGAGTTTCTGGGCGCGGGGTCCGTAGGCGACGTTGCCCAGCACGTCGAGGTGCGGGAACAGCAGCGGCTGCTGCCCGAGCAGGCCGATGCGCCGCCGGTGGGCGGGAACGAAACGGCGGGAGTCGACCAGGACCTGGCCGTCGATGTCGAGGCGGCCGCGGTCGGGTTTCAGCAGCCCGCACAGCAGATCCAGCAGCGTCGACTTCCCGGCCCCGTTCGGGCCGACCACGGCGAGCACCCGCCCCGGCGGCACATCCAGGCCGGTTTCGTGGTTGCGGGAATTGAGGGTTCCTTCCCAGTGCAGTCCCTTCACGACCTGATCCTTCCCTTTCCGTATGCGATCACCATGACGATCCCCGCGAAGATCACCAGCAGCAGCGACAGGGCGATGGCTGCATCCGGGTCGGCCTCCCGCTGGAGGTAGATCTCCAACGGCAGGGTCCGGGTCCTGCCCTGCAGGGAGCCCGCGAAGGTCAGGGTGGCGCCGAACTCCCCCAGCGCCCGGGCGAAACTGAGCACGGCCCCCGACAGCAGCCCCGGGAACACCAGCGGCAGGGTCACCGTGAACAGGGTCCGGGTGGGGGAGGCCCCCAGGGTGGCGGCCACCCTCTCGTAGCGGTCCCCGGCGGTGCGCAGCGCCCCCTCGAGGCCCATCACCAGGAAGGGCAGTGAAACGAAGGTCTGCGCCAGGATTACGGCCACGGTGCTGAAGGCGATCCTGATGCCGGCGGCCTCCAGGTGCTGCCCGATCAGCCCCATCCGCCCGAATGTGAACAGCAGCGCCAGACCCCCGACCACGGGGGGCAGCACCAGGGGCAACAGGACCAGGGGGCGCAGCCAGCGCAACCCGTGACGCGCCAGGATCAGCGCCATCGGCGCGCCGAGGACGATGCAGAAGACGGTGCTGATGCTCGCGGTGAAGATGCTGAGCTGCAACGCCGCCAGCGACGACTGCGAGGTCAGCAGCTCCCACAGACCGGGCCACGGCACCCTGCTGAGCAACCCGGCCAGGGGCAGCGCCACCAGCAGCATGCCGAGTGCCGCCGGCAGCACCACCCATCTGGGGGTTGTCACCTGGGTGCGCCGAAACCGGCGTCCTGCAGCATGGACTGGCCCTGTTCGCCGAGCACGAAGTCGACGAAGGCCTGGGCTCCTTGGCGCGCGGACTTCGTCACCGCGATCGGGTACTTGTTGACGATCTTGTCCGCCTCGGGGGTTTCGACGACCTTGACCTTGTCCCCCGCGCCCGCGGCATCGGTGACGTAGACCAGGCCCGCGTCGGCCTCACCCGAGGTGACCTTGGCCAGCACGTCGGTGACCTTCTGCTCCTCCGAGACCGGGGTGAAGGTGAAACCGGTGGCCTCCGCGAGCTGTTTGGTGGCCGCGCCGCAGGGAACCTGCTCGGCGCACACGACCAGCTTCACGCCCTCCTTGGTGACATCCTCCAGTTTTGTGATTCCCGCCGGGTTACTGGGAGGGGTGACCAGCGTCAGGGTGTTGGTGGCGAAGATCTTCGTGCCTGCGGCATCGACGTTCCCGGCGTCGGAGGCCACCTTCATCTGCTTCTCGTTGGCGGAGGCGAAGATGTCGGCCTCGGCTCCGTTGTTGATCTGGGTGGCCAGCTCCGAGGAACCACCGAAGGAGAACTCGATGGTGTAGTTCGGGTGGGTTTTCTTGAACTCCTCGTAGATCTTCGGGAAGACGTTCTTCAGGGAGGCCGCGGCGAAGATCGTCAGGGTCGTGCTGGTCTGGTCGGTGCCGCCCGGTGCGGCGGAGGACGCCGCCTGTTGTGTTGCGCTCTGCTCGGTATTGGACGCGGTCTGGGAGCCGCAGGCGGTCAGGGCCAGCAGGCCCGCGAGAGCCAGGGCGAGTTTCTTCACGAGAGTCCTTCCGGGGTTTCGATGATCACCGTGGTGGCCTTCACCACGGCCGTGGCGAGCGTTCCCGGTGCCAGCCCGAGCCGATCCGCGGACTCCGTGCTCATCAGGGATGTGAGGACGAAGGGACCGCATCGCAACTGCACCTCCGCCATCACCTTGTCCTTCTTGACGGCCATCACCAACCCGGTCAGGCGGTTGCG
>NZ_DBHHFZ010000013.1:0-83203 GCF_057238465.1 Arachnia sp. | reverse complement strand
GGGCGGGGCGGGACGAGGCGGGGGGGGGTGGTTTCGACTCGGGCCGCTCCTTCGTCGCTCCCCGGCTCAACCGGCTTCGGGGTGGGATCTCACATGCGGTCGGGGGCCTCGATTCCGAGGAGGTGGAGGCCCTGGGCGAGTACCTCGCGGGTGGCTGCCGCGAGTGCGAGACGCGAGGAGCGCACCTCCCCCTCGGAACGCAGCACCGGGCAGGCCTCGTAGAAGGCCGAGAAGGCACCGGCCAGTTCGTAGAGGTACCCACACAACTTGTGAGGGGTGAGGGCACGGGCCACCTCGTCGACGACCTCACCGAAGCGGCTCAGCACCAGCGCGAGGGTCTGCTCGGCCGGGTCCTCCAACACCACGACCGCCCCCCAGCCGATGTTCTCGGCCTCGGCCTTGCGCAGGATCTGGCAGATCCGGGCGTGCGCGTACTGCAGGTACGGTCCGGTGTCGCCGGTGGTCTGCACCATCCGTTCGGCGTCGAAGACGTAGTCCTTGTGGATCGCACCCGACAGGTCGGCGTACTTGATGGCCGCCAGGGCGATCTCGGGTGAGGCCTCCTGCTCCGCCAAGTCGAGCAGGCTCGTCAGCGACACCGTCCCGCCGTCGCGGGTCTTGAACGGACGCGAATCGGGACCGAGCACCATGCCGTAGCCGACGTGCTGCGCCTCGACGTCCTCGGGCAGGTAGCCGGCCTTCCGGGCGGCCTCGAAGAGTTCCTGGAAGTGCTGCGACTGGCGCACATCGGTGACGTAGATGATCCGGTCGGCCTTCAGTTCGCGGACCCGGTGCCGGATGGCGGCCATGTCGGTGGTGTCGTAGCCGTAGCCGCCGTCCGATTTGCGGATGATCAGCGGCGCGTCGAAACCCTCGACCCACAGCACCAGCGCCCCGTCGTCGACGACGGCGATGCCGCGCTCGGCCAGGTCGGCGGCCACTTCCGGCAGGGCGTCGTTGTAGGTCGACTCGCCCGCCAGGTCCGCGTCGGTCAGCAGCACCCCGAGGCGTTGGTAGGCGGCGTTGAAACCGGCCAGGGACACCGCGATCAGCTGCCGCCAGATCGCGAGGGTCTCCTCGTCACCGCTCTGCAGCTTCACGACACGCGCTCGGGCGCGGGCGGCGAAGTCGGGGTCCTCGTCGAAGTGTTTCTTTGAGTCCTTGTAGAGCTGTTCCGCGCCGGCAAGGTCGAGGGTGGTGACGTCGGTGCCGGTCTCGATGATGTGTTCCACCAGCATCCCGAACTGGGTGCCCCAGTCGCCGATGTGGTTCTGCGGGATCACCTCGTGCCCCAGGGCGGTGAGGATGCGGTTGAAACAGTCACCGATGATGGTGGTGCGCAGGTGCCCGACGTGCATCTGCTTGGCGACGTTGGGCGCCGAGTAGTCGATGACGACCCGCTGCGGATGCGAGGTGCGACTCAACCCGTGATGCGGATCCTCGAGCACCGCGGTGGCAGCTTGGGCGAGAACGTCGGCGCGAATGCGGAAGTTGATGAACCCCGGCCCGGCGATCTCCAGGGGCTCACACAGGTCGGAGATGTCAAGCCTTGAGACTATGTCCGCCGCGACCTCGCGGGGAGGTCGTTTCTGCTCCTTCGCGAGGCGCAGCGCCACGTTGGACTGGAAGTGCCCGAACTGGGGTTTCGTGGCCGGCCGCATCTCCGGGTCCACCCCCGTGACGGCGCGCAGACGGGCATCGAGCAGAGCAGGCAGCGATTGCATGGGGGACATTCTCTCACCCTTGACCGGAGATGATGCCGACCCCTTCGGTCAGGGTGTTCAATTGGGTTCATGACAAGCGCTCCGCCCATCACACTGAACGACGGCAAGTCCATCCCCCAGCTCGGCCTGGGGGTCTGGCAAATGACCGACGACGAAGCCACCGCCGCCGTCAGCCACGCCCTGGAGGCCGGGTACCGGCACGTCGACACCGCTGCGATCTACCGCAACGAGGTGGGTGTGGGACGCGCGATCGCCGCGTCCTCGCTGCCGCGCGACGAGATCTTCGTCACCACGAAGCTGTGGAACAAGACCCAGGGCCGCGACCTGGCCCGCTCCGGTCTGGAACGAAGCCTCGAGAAACTAGGCCTCGACCACGTCGACCTGTACCTGATCCACTGGCCCTGCCCCGCGCTCGGCAAGTACGTGGAAACCTGGGAACAGCTCATCGATTTCCGCTCCGAAGGCCTGGTGCGCTCCATCGGGGTGTGCAATTTCCTGCCCGAGCATCTCGACACCATCGTCGACGAGACCGGCATCGCCCCGGTGGTGAACCAGATCGAGCTGCACCCCACCTTCCAGCCCGACGACCTGATCAACCACTGCTCGGACCTGCGGATCACCGTGGAGAGCTGGTCGCCGCTGGGACAGGCCGCCGATCTGGAACATCCCGTCATCACCCGCATCGCCGAAAGGCTCGGCGCCACCCCGGCGCAGGTCGTCATCCGCTGGCACCTGGACCGCGGTTTCGTCGTGATCCCGAAGTCGAAGACCCCTGCACGGATCGAATCGAACTTCGCGGCCCTCGATGTGAAACTGTCGGCGGAGGATCGGGCGGCCATCGACGCGCTCAACACCGGCAACCGCATCGGCCCCGACCCCGCCACCCTCGAGATGACCTGAGAGGTCGCTCCCGAACCGGAACCCAAAGTCCCCAGACACCTCACCCTGGTTTCGACACGGCCAGCTCGCCGACGCTCGCAGACCGGCTCAACCACCTCCAGGAAGAGTCAAGCCGGTTGAGCCGGGACCGGGATGCGGGTCTGCGACACCGTCGAGGAGGCCCTGACAGGGGCGGATGCGGTGTTGCTGCTCACCTCGTGGAAGGAATTTCTCTGTCTGGATCCGGTGGGTCTGAGAGGAATCGCCGCATCCTCCTGCCATCATCGACGACCGTAATGTGCTCGACCCCAAACTGTGACAGGAATCCGGCTGGAGATATTACGGAATGGGCAGGAGGGTCTCGATCTGGTAACCAATCCGGGGGGTTCCTGCCGTCCGAATGGCCATATCTGCGGGTTTCGGTGCGTCTTGGCTTGACATCCCCCCGACATCGGCCAAAGTATGTTCGCATACTCAAAGTCCTTTAAGGAGACACCAATGACAAAGCGTGAACTGATCCAGGCCATAGCGGCCAAGGCCGGGCTCACCAACGCGCAGGCCGAGGCAGCGCTCGACGCCTTCGGTGCCGTTATCACCGAGGCACTCGTCGCCGACAAGAAGATCCAGCTTCCCGGCGTGTTCACCGCCTCCACCACTCAGCGCGCCGAGCGCGAGGGCCGTAACCCTGCCACCGGCAAGGCCATGACCATTCCGGCCCGCCGCGTCGCGAAGTTCTCCCCGGCCAGTGCCCTGAAGAACGCTCTCTGAGCCTTCTTAAATCGAGCTGCATGAAACGCCGCACCCATTTCGGGGGCGGCGTTTCAATTCTTGCCCCCGGGCCCGGGGATTTCGTCAATAGAGCTCGGCACAACAAGAACCCGGTGCAGTTCAGGACTCCTTGAGGGCCACACGGAGCGCGCGACGGCGTCGGCGGAGCCTGACGAGCCCGGCCGCCATGTCCCAGACGTCCGCGAGCCTGATCCGGGTCGCGCCGCGTTCGTGACCGGCCTGGAGGACAACAGGGACCTCGACCACACGCACCCGGTCCAGCTGCGCCAGATGAACAATCTCGGTGCTCATCAGGTAGCCGTGTTCCCGGAGCAGGGGGATGCGACGCCGCAGCCAGGTCATGTTGACGAACAGGGTTCCCTGGCAGTCCCCCACGGTCATGCCCAGGATCACCCCGCGCAGGAAACGGTATCCCCACGACATGACGGCCCGCAGCCTCGACCTGGGAACCTTGCTTCCCGGATGGGCCTTGGAGCCGATCACCAGGGCCGACGGATCACCGGCCGACTCCCAGGAACGGATGTCCGTGACACCGAACGGGAGGTCGTCGGCGGTGAGAAGAACCACTTCTCCCCTCGCTTCCGAGGCCCCCTTCAGGTAGGCGGCGCCGAGCCCCACCTCGGACTGGAAGGCCCGGACGGGGAACCCCCAGGACCCCCGGGCGAGATCCCCTGCGATCTCCCAGGTGTTGTCGGAGGATCCGTTCTCCACGATGATGACCTCGACGTCGTCACGGCCCAGCTCCCGCACCAGTTGCTGCAGCGTCTCCCGCAGGCGCGGACCGCTGTTGTGCGCGGGCACCACGATGGACAGCCCCGGCATGACGTCACTCACCCGCGTTGACCTCCACCGGTTCCGTCGTCTCCGTCGCGGACGACCGCCTCGCATACACCCAGTGTTTGTAGGCGAAGTAGTTCCACACGGTGGTGATGGCGGTGGCGACGAGCTGGGAGGACCCCAACCCCAGACCTAGGACGTCGTGGCACACGGTCACGATGCACGCCACGACGACGGAATTGAAGGCGACAAGAACCGAATAGCGGAACAACGATGCCCGCACCGAGGCCTGAGAACGGAACGCGAACATGCGCTGCAGGGAATAGGTGAAGAAGAAGGACGCCCAGAAGGCCAGCAGTGCGGAGAGGCTCGTGGGAAGCCCGATGGCCTCCCGGAAAATGTTCAGGAGCAGGACGTTGAAAGCGAAGGCCAGGCCCCCGGCCACCAGATAGCGCAAAGCGCCACTGCTCAGGACCCTGAAAATACTCAAATCAATCCTTCACCAAGACTCCCGATCCGACCTTCTTGCGGAGCGACGCCCAAGTCTAACCCAGCAATCCGCGGCCCCGGGGGAACCGAACGTCCGGTCACGGGTTGGTGATGCGGAGATCCCGTGGCAGGTCGTAGTAGACCTTCAGGGCCTCCTCGTAGCGGGGCATGAGGAAGGCGAAGCCGTAGGACATCGCCGGGACCGGGAGGTTGTTGGGCACGACGACCTCACTGCCCGGAGCAGCAGCCTTCAAAGGTTGGATGATCTCGGTCTCGACGAACCGTTGGTTGGCCTGCAACCCAACCCAGGCGCTGTCGGCCCAGCTCACCGAGGGCAGCCCCAGCAGCAGCCACGCGACCCCCACCAGCCCGGTGCGCGCCCGCCCCGACAGATCCCGGGTCAGGGCGGAGACCAGCGACAACACCGTGACCAGCAGCAACGCGGCGGGCAGAAAATGGACACGGTCCCCGGCCACTCCGCTGCCGAGGACGAACACGTTGGAACCGACGAACCCGGCCCAGGCCACCACCGGGACCCAGCCCAATCGTTCGCGGTCGCGGGCCAGCACCACCCACACCACCAGGAACGCCACCGGAAGCAGCACCAGCAGCAGCGCCGCGAACGGCGCGGCCTGCGGGGGCAGCGCCTGTCCGGTGTCGTCACCGGCGGGAGCGCGATAGGTATAGGCGGTGGCCACCAGGCCGAGAACACCGATCCCGGCGGCCGCCGCCAGCGGCAACCAACCCCGGCGACGCGCGGTCAACCCCAGCCAGACCAGAACCACGGCCAGCCCCAGCCAGATCCAGAAGACACGTCCCCAAAACACGCTGAAGGAGACGGCGACGGAGTGCATCAGCCGTTCAATGACGGAGCCACTCCCCGCGTTGTCCGTCACCCTTCCGCTGCGCAACCACAGGCCCGGCGCGCACATGTGGACGGCGAAAGCCGCCAGCGAGGCGCCGGTCAACACCCACGCCTTGACGGGCAGCCTGCCGCGGGCGGTGACGATCACCACGAAGGCCACCGCCGCCAGGGCGCCCGAGACGATCTCCTGCAGCGAATCGGTCAACGCCAAACCGGCGGCGGTCAGCCCAACCAACCACCACGGAGGGTCATCGCCGCCCAGGACCCGCACCATGCCGGCCAGCCCCGCGGCCGCCGCGCCGAGCGGCAGGACGTAGTTCATGGCCCCCGCCGTCCAGAACACGGCGTCACCGGAGAACTGGGGGTTGAGCCACAGCAGGAACGGAACAACCAGCAACCCCACCGGATAGAGCCACGCGCGGTCGCCGCGGCGGCGGGTGGCCGCCAGCCATGCACCCACAGCCAAGCCGGTGGCGGTCAGCATCAACGGCGCGAACAGCGGATAGAACCAGGGACCGGGCCGCAACACTGCACGCAGCAGGCTGTCGGAGGTGCGGCCGTTGACCTCACCCCACTCGCGAGCCAGGAACCCCAGCCAGTCGCTGAACGAGAACCTCCCGGCGACGTCCCCGGCCTGCGTGACCAGCAGGTAGTCGTCGCCGGACATGAACCACCAACGGTGCAGCAACCACCATGCCAGCACGCTGGCCCCGGCAGCCCCTGCTACGAGCCACCGGGACCGGGAACTGGACGTGCCAGGTTCAGCGGACGTCAACGAACTGGTTCGTGGCGGCCGACTCGATCATCGCTTCGCAGACCCGAACCACCTGGGCGCCCTGCTCCAGCGTGACGACGTCGGAGTCGCGGCCGAGGATGGCGTCACGGAAGTTCTCGTGCTCGGTGCGCAGCGGCTCCGGTTTCGCGATCGCGAACCTCGTCATGTCGCCTTCCGCGACACCCCGGAACTGGGCGATGTCGTCCCAGGTGGTGGCGATGCGTCCGTTGGCGTAGAACGTCAGGTCCGCGGCGAGGGTGTCCGCGATGAACATGCCCTTCTCGCCCGTCACGATGGTCAACCGCTCCTTGGTGGGGGTCAGCCAGTTGACGAGGTGGTTGGACATCAGGCCACCCGAGAGCTGGCAGGTGGCCGAGACCATGTCCTCGTACTCGCGTCCCGCCTTGAACATGGTGCGGGCCGCGACCAGCTCGTAGTTGCGCTGCGTGACCCACGCGGTCAGGTCGATGTCGTGGGATGCGAGGTCCTTGATCACCCCGACATCCGCGATGCGCGCCGGGAACGGGCCCTGACGGCGGGTGCAGATCTGGTACAGGTCACCCAGTTCACCGGCTTCGAGGCGTTTCCGCAGCTCCTGCAGCGCCGGGTTGTAGCGCTCGATGTGGCCGACGGCCCCGACAAGCCCCTTCGACGCGAACGCCCTGACCAGACGCTGGGCATCCTCGAAGGTCTTCGCGAGGGGCTTCTCGATGAGCGCATGCACGCCGGCCTCGGCCACCTTTAGGCCGATCTCCTCGTGGTACATGGTCGGCGCCGCGATCACCACGTAGTCGAGGTTCTGATCCAGCAGGGCGTCGACGTCGGGCAGTACGGGAAGGTCCCCGGCGACCCCGTGCGGGTCACCCTGGGCGTCGGCCACCGCGACGAGGTCAACCCCGTCGATGGCGCGCAGGTTACGGGCGTGGTGACGCCCCATCATTCCGAGGCCGATGAGGCCGGCACGCAGGTTGCTCATCAGGCACCGGCCTTCGCGAGAGTGTTGACGGCGGTCACGATGCGTTCCAGGTCCTCCTGGCTCAGCGACGGATGCACCGGCAGCGACAGGCACTCCTTGGCGGCACGTTCGGTCTCCGGCAGCTCCACCGGCGCCTGGAACGGCTTCAGGCGGTGGTTCGGGACGGGGTAGAACATCCCGGAACCGACCTGGTACTCCTCCTTCAGCGCCTTCGCAAGGCCGTCGCGGTCCTCGGGGACACGGACGGTGTACTGGTGGAAGACGTGGACGGCGCCGTCGGCGATCGGCGGCGGGGTGACGCCCTCCAGGTTCGCGGACAGGAACGCGGCGTTCTCCTGGCGGGCCTTCGTCCAGGCGGCGACCTTCGTGAGCTGCACCCGGCCGATGGCGGCGTGGATGTCGGTCATGCGGTTGTTCAGGCCGACGACCTCGTTGTGGTACTGCTGCAGCATCCCCTGGTTGCGGTACAGCCGGATGTTGCGCTCGATGGTGGCATCGGCGCAGGAAACCATGCCGCCCTCACCGGAGGTCATGTTCTTGGTGGGGTACAGCGAGAACATCGCAAACTCACCGAAGGCACCCACCGGGGTGCCACCCAGGGAGGCTCCGTGCGCCTGGGCGGCGTCCTCGAACAGCAGCAGCGAGCGCGAATCGGCGATGGTGCGCAGTTCGTCCATCTTGGCGGGGTGGCCGTACAGGTGAACCGGCATGATCGCCTTGGTGCGCTCCGTGATGGAGGCCTCCACGGAGGCGGGGTCGAGGGTGAAGTCGTCGGCGGAGATGTCGGCGAACACCGGGATGGCGCCGGTCAGGGCGACGGAGTTGGCGGTGGCCGCGAAGGTGAACGAGGGCACGATCACCTCGTCGCCCGCGCCGATCCCGCAGGACAGCAGGCCGAGGTGCAGACCGGAGGTGCCGGAGTTGACCGCGACGCAGGCGCGGCCGAGCTTGAAGTGCTCGGAGAACTCGGTCTCGAAGGCCGCAACCTCAGGTCCCTGGGCGATCATGCCGGAACGCAGCACACGGTCCACGGCGGCGCGTTCCTCGTCGCCGATGATCGGCTTTGCGGGGGGAATGAAGGACTGGGTCATCGGGCTTCCTTTACGAGGTTGAGGGTCTCGCCCACCTGCTCGAATTCGTCGCCGGTGTGCGGGTCACGGAATGTGTTCGGGCCGGTTTCCTCGAGTGGGAAACCGGAGCGGCCCACCCATTTGATGCGCCGGGCCGGAACCCCGGCCACCAGCGCGTGGGCGGGAACGTCACGGGTGACGACTGAGCCGGCGGCAACCGTCGCCCACTCGCCGATCGTGACGGGGGCTACGCACACGGCGCGCGCGCCCACGGAGCTGCCGCGCTTCAGGGTCACCCCGACCGGTTCCCAGTCGTGGGCGCTCTTCGAAGTGCCGTCGGGATTGACGGCGCGCGGGAAGGTGTCGTTGGTAAGCACCGCGGCAGGGCCGATGAAGACCCCGTCCTCGAGGTGCGCGGGTTCGTAGACGAGGGCGTAGTTCTGGATCTTGCAGTTGTTCCCGACATGAACACCGCTGCCGATGTAGGCCCCCCGGCCCACGATCACGTTCTCACCGATCTCGGCGCCGCCTCGCACCTGGGCGAGATGCCAGATCGACGAGCCGTCACCGATCCGGACGTCGTCATCCAGGTCAGCCGACGGAAGAATGCGGGGTTCTGCCATGGGGTCCGCCTCTCAATCACTTGGTTTCGGGCAGCAGTCTAGCCCCAGGATCGCTTCCCGATAACCACGTGAACGGCGCCATAAAAACATCAACCGGCGTTCACCGCCCGATACCCGGGAAACGACCCGGTGTCCCCATCCGGGTCGCACCACTCCTTGAAAGACGCGCAACCGCGACCCGCCCGTAGGATCTTCGCAGGAAAAGTTCCCCGACGAGGAGACAAAGATGGACGACAGAATCGAGACCCCGGCGTTCGTGGTGGACGAGAACCTGCTCAAAAAGCAGGTGGGTTCGTTCCGCGACGCCCTCGACCGCGGGTGGCCCGGGGCCGTTCTGTCCTACTCGGTGAAGACGAACTCGCTGCCGTGGCTGGTGGCGTGGATGGGACGCAACGGGGTGCCCGCCGAGGTGGTCTCCGAGGAGGAGTGGCAGCTGGCGTTGCGAGTCGGGCACGCTCCCGCCGAGGTGATCGTCAACGGGCCCGTGAAGACCCGGGAGCTGCTCGCTCAGGCCTTCGACGCGGGGGCGATGGTCAATCTCGATTCGCGGCGGGAGCTGCGCTGGGTGGCCGAGCGGGTCGCCGCCGGGAAACGCGTCGACTCGGTGGGGTTGCGCGTCAACTGGGACGTGGATCGCGACGCCCCCGACCACACCGCCAGCGGGTCGGCGGGGCTGCGTTTCGGTTTCCACGCCGACAACGGTGATCTCGACTCCGCGATCGCCGAGATGCGCGCCGCGGGGGTGCGGATCGCGGGCCTGCACCTGCACGTCACGTCGCTGACGAGGGCCCTCGACACCTACGTCTCCGCCGGTCGCACCGCCCGCCGGATCATCGCGGAACACGGCCTGGAACTCGATTGGATCGACATGGGTGGCGGGTTCTTCGGGGGCGACTCGGATCGTTTCCCGACCCCCGACCAGTACGTCACCGCCATCCGCGACGCCCTGGGGGACGCCGTCGATCCGGCCCGGACCCGGCTGATCATCGAACCGGGCGCGGCCCTGGTGGCGGTGCCCTTCGAGCTGCACACCAGCGTCATCGACACCAAACCGGTGCAGGACCACGTCATCGTCGTCACCGACGGGTCGCGCACCAACCTCGACCCGTTCCTGCGCAAATCGGCCTACGAACACACCGTCCACAGCGACGGTGAACCGTGCCCCACCCCCCAGATCATCTCCGGTTTCACCTGCCTGGACAACGACCGGCTCATGACCCTCACCGACGCCCCGCGCCTGCGGGAGGGCGACCGGATCGTCTACCACAAGGTGGGTTCCTACACGATGACCTTCAATCCGTTGTTCATCCAGTACCTGCCGCGGGTCTATGCTCGGCACGCCGATTCCTCGCTGAGCGTCGTCAGGCAGCGCTGGGGGGTCGATGAATACCTGGCCGGCAACACCTGGCAGTGACCGGAGACGAGACGAAGGAAGAACCGGAGCATGAACGTCCTCATCCTCACCGCGGGCAGCCGCGTCCAGACCGTCACCTATTTCAAACGCGCCTTGGCGGGTCGTGGTCGCGTCATCGCCACCGACGCCTCCGAGCTCGCACCCGCGCTGTACGCGGCCGACGGCCATCACGTCGTGCCGCTGATCAACGACCCCGAATACCTGCCCACCATCCTGCGCATCTGCCGCGACGAGGAGATCTCGGTGGCGCTGTCGCTGCTGGACCCGGAACTGAGTCTCCTCGCCGGGCACGTCGATGAGTTCGAGGCGGTCGGCACGAAGGTGATGATCTCCCCCGCCGAGGTGGTGGAGCGGGCCTTCGACAAGTGGTTGATGTACCAGTGGTTGACGGCGGAGGGGTTGCCGACCCCGCGGTCCTGGATCGACCTCGACGCCTGCCACGCCGACCTCGATGCGGGGGTGGCGCAGTTCCCGTTGTTCGTGAAGTCGCGGACGGGGTCGGCCTCCGCGGGGATCGCGCGGATCGACTCGCGGAGCGAGCTGGACGCGGCCTTCGCCGCCACCCCGGGACTGATCATCCAGGAGTTCCTGCCGGGCGAACCGGTGGACGTGGATGTCTACGTCGACATGATCTCCGGCCAGGTGGCGGCCATGTTCGCGAAGAAGAAGCTGCGGATGCGGGCCGGCACCGCCGACAAGTCGGTGTCGTTCAAGGACGACTCCCTGTTCGCGCTCGTGGAGGACTTCGTGACGCGCTGCGGTTTCCGCGGCACCATCGACGTTGACCTGTTCTCCACCCCCGAGGGCTGGTCGATCCTGGAGGTCAATCCGCGTTTCGGTGGCGTCTACCCGCACGCCTACGAATGCGGCGTCGACTTCCCGTCGCTGCTGCTGAACAACATCGAGGGCAGGGCCAACGAACCGCGCATCGGCGACTACGAGTCCGACTGGGCGATGCTCGGCTACGACGGCGTCATCATGCACCGCATCGAGGGCCTGTCGGAACGCTGACCCGATGTCCCGGGCTGACGGGCCCCTTCCTGGTCCCTGACGGACCGGGGGATAGGGTGGCTCCCATGCGGAATCTCAATGTGGCGGAGTTGGCGGCCAAGGTCGTCGAAGGATCCAGGGGCCATGTGGCAAGGGCCATCACCCTGGTGGAATCGACCAAGCCCGAACACCGGGCGCAGGCCCACGAGCTGCTGCAGTTGATCAATCCGTACACCGGGAAAGCATTCCGCGTCGGCATCTCGGGTGTTCCCGGGGCCGGCAAGTCGACCTTCATCAACGCGATGGGCATCAAACTGATCGACGAGCACCACCACCAGGTCGCGGTGCTCGCCGTCGACCCGTCGTCGACCCGCACCGGCGGCTCCATCCTCGGCGACCGCACCCGCATGGGTGATCTCGCCATGCGGGATGAGGCGTTCATCCGTCCCTCACCGTCGGCCGGGCACCTGGGTGGTGTGGCCCGCGCCACCCGCGAGTCGATGCTGGTGCTGGAGGCCGCCGGCTACGACGTCGTGCTGGTCGAGACCGTGGGTGTGGGGCAGTCGGAGGTGGCTGTCGCGGGCATGGTCGACACCTTCTTGTTCCTGCACGTCGCCCGCACCGGTGATCAGCTGCAGGGCATCAAACGCGGCATCCTGGAACTGGCCGATGTGATCTCCATCACCAAGGCCGACGGCGACAACGAGGGCGAGGCCCGGGTCTCGGCCCGCGAACTCAGCATCGCCATGAAACTCATCTCCAGCGACGAGTCGAGGCGGCGTCCCCCCGTGCTGACCTGCTCCTCCTACACCGGGGCGGGCATGGACGAGCTGTGGGAGGCGGTCACGAAACACCGCGCCGACCTGGAGCAGGCCGGGGAGCTCGTCAGCCGCCGCAGGGCCCAGCAGCGCTCCTGGCTGTGGAACATGGTGGAGCAGGAGATCATCCAGTCGCTGCGCACCTCCCCGGAGGTCCGAAAGGTGGCGGCCCGCGTGGAGGCGGATCTCGCGGCCGAGAGGCTGAGCGCCGTCGAGGGGGCCACCGACATCCTTGAGGCCTTCGCCCGCACCTTCCGTCATTCCTCCCCCGAACCGGCCGGGGAGTGACGGGCGGCACGGGGACCCGGTTTCCGGGTCCCCGACTGCAACGGATAGGTTCTACTTGGCCCCCGCGGACCGGTCAGACCGGTCGTGCGGGCCGCGGCACGAAGCCTCCGGATCCGTTTCACGGTCCACGGGTAGGCGAGTCAGGTGACCGTGGTTGGCCTGTCCTCTAAGCTGGTTCCGTCGAGAGGAGGCTGAATGGGCGTGTTCGACCGCGCTGAGAAAAGGATCGGCGCCGCCGTTGACAAGGTTTTCGCCCGCGCCTTCAAGGGCGACGTGCAGCCCGTCGAGATCGCGGCGGGTATTCAGCGGGAGCTGGATTCCGAGGCCAAGCTCCTCAGCCGCGACAAGCGGCTGGTGCCGAACGTGTTCACAGTCTCCCTCTCCCCCCACGACTACAACAGGTTGTTCCCCTACACCAAAACCCTGAACTCGGAGATCATCCCGGAGCTCAGGGCACACGCCGCGGAACGCTCCTACGTCTTCAACGGATCCATCCAGATCCTCTACATGCTGGAGCAATCGCTGCCGACCGGGCAGTTCCGGGTGACCAGCCAGGCCGTCGCGACGGCCCCCGATCAGCCCCCCGCCCCCAGGCCACGGGCCTCGCAGCAGCTGGTGCTGGAGGTCGGCGGGGTGCGACACCCGCTGGTGCCGCCGGGCTTGGTGATCGGCCGCGGCTCGAACGCCGACCTGCGTGTCAACGACCCCGGGGTGTCGCGTCGCCACGCCATGATCTCGGTTTCCGGGCCGCTGGAGAACCGCACCATCCGCATCGAGGATCTCGGCTCCACCAATGGCATCGTCGTAGACGGGTCCCGGGTGCAGGCGGCTCAGCTCAGGGACGGTTCCCGCATCGAAATCGGCAACACGAGGATGCTGGTGCATTCACCGTCGGAGGCGTGAGCCCATGTCAGATCTCGTCGCAGCGGCGATCAAGATTGTCTTCCTCGCCCTGCTATGGCTGTTCATCGGTATCCTCGCCGATGTGATCCGCAAGGACATGTTCGGCCGGAAGGTGTCGGCCTCCGACCTGCCGGCGAACGAACAGGAGCCCGTGAGGCGCGGCAAGGCGGGTTTCCAGCCCACCCGGTTCGCCATCACCCAGGGCGCCCAGCAGGGGCTCTCCATTCCCCTGGAACCGACCATCAACCTGGGTCGCACCTCCGATTCCACTGTCCTGCTCGACGACGACTACGCCTCCGCCCGTCACGCGCAGCTCGTGCAACGCGACCCCGAAACCTGGGTGGTGACCGATCTCGGGTCCACCAACGGCACCTATGTGAACGGCAAACGCATCACCGAACCCACCCCGATGGGGGTAAACGACATCCTCCGCATCGGCCGCACCATGATGAAGCTGGAGATGTGATGCCGATGTTCTCCCTCGACTTCCGCGTCCACTCCGAGGTGGGACGGGTCCGCAAGAACAACCAGGACGCAGCCTTCGCCAGCCCCAACCTGCTGGTGGTCGCCGACGGCATGGGGGGCGCGGCCGCCGGTGACCTGGCCTCCGCCGTCGCCGCGAAGGAGGCCAGCGAGAGAGACCGGCGTCTCGACAACGAACACCTGGTGGAGCACATGGCGGGCATCGTGCAGCGCGCCAACGACAAACTCGCCGACCTGATCGAGAACAACCCGCAACTGGACGGAATGGGCACCACCTTCTCGGGTGCCGCTTTCTCGGGCACGATGCTGGGCGTCGCGCACATCGGTGACTCGCGTGGCTACCTGCTGCGCGACGACGAACTGAAACAGCTCACCCACGACCACTCGTGGGTGCAGTCGCTGATAGACGAGGGCCGCATCACACCGGAGCAGGCCGCCACCCATCCCCACCGTTCGCTGATCCTGAAGGTCCTCAACGGGGCCGGGGACACGGACCCGGACTTCTTCGAGCTGCCGGTGCTGGAGGGAGACCGGGTGCTGTTCTGCTCCGATGGCCTGTCCGGCCTGATGGGCGAGGACGATCTGCACGAGCTGATGTCCCTCGACGACCTCGACGAGTGCGTCTCACGCCTGTCGGCCCTGGCGAACGAACACGGCGGCCACGACAACATCTCCTTGGTGCTGGCGCAGGTGGTGCCGCAGAACGACGAACTCGACGCCGCCGAACCGCAGCTCGCGGGTTCCGCCCTGGAACGCGAGATCCCCGCCGTCACCCACGAGGAGGAGGAAGGACCGGGCTATCCCGAACCGGAACCCGTCGAGGACCCCGACCACGACTCCACGGAGCGGGCCCGCTACGCCCCCCGGGAAAACAAGAGCAAACACCGCTGGCCCACCGTCCTGGCAGCGGTCATGGCGGGGGCGATCGTGGTTGGGGTGGCCTTCTGGGGGGTGCGGGTCTACAGCTCCTCCCGGTACTTCATAGCGGCCGCCGACGGACGGGTCGGGATCTACAACGGCCTCCCGGGTTCGCTGCTCGGCCACGAGATGAACACCCTGGTGGAGCGCCGCGACACCCAGGTCTCCGACCTCCCGGTGTTCTTCCAGCGGCAGGTGGCCAACACGATCGGTTTCTCCGACCTCGCTTCCGCCAACGATGCGGCGAACCTCCTGGACGGGTACGCGGCCCGCTGCGCCAAGGCACGTCAGCAGCGGCTCGGTCCCATGGCACGCCCGAATGAGCCGCGGCCGAGCGAACCGGAGGGCCCGGGCCTGCCGACGGAACCCAGCGCCGCCGCGTCGCTGTCGAACTCACCGGGGCAGACGAACTATCCGACGTTACTCGCCCCGATGAGCCCGACGGCCGCCGAGGAAGCAGATCCGGAGTCCTGCTGATGTCGGTAATGCAGCAGCCTTCGGCGACGGGCGAGTACATCATCTACCGGCAGCGGCGCGGGGTCGAGTTGGTGCTGACCATGATCGCGTGCGCTTTCGGCGTGGTGGGTTGGGTCGTCTCCTATCTGAATCTGCGGGGCGCACCCCCGAACGACCTGGTGTCCGGCACCCTCGTCTGGTTCGGCATGGCGCTGGCCGCGCACTTCGTCATCAGGTGGCGCATTCCCTACGCGGATCCGGTGATCCTGCCGATCGTGTTCCTGCTCAACGGCCTCGGCCTGGCAATGATCGCCCGCCTCGACAACGCCAAGAACACGCACGCCGCCACGAACCAGCTGCTCTGGACGGGACTCGGCATCATGCTGTTCGCCGCGGTCGTGATCTGGCTGCGTGATCACCGCAGGCTCCAGCGTTTCCCCTACCTGCTTTTTCTGGCGGGCATGGTGTTGTTGCTGCTGCCGCTGGTGCCGGGGGTTGGCCGCGAATTGAACGGCGCACGGATCTGGATCGGGCTCGGTCCCTTCAGTTTCCAGCCCGCGGAGGTGGCCAAGATCCTCCTGGCGCTGGCCTTCGCGGCTTATTTCTACGAGAAACGTGACCTGCTTGCCCTGGCCGGCAGGCGTTTCATCGGCCTTGAGTTCCCCCGGGCCCGTGATCTCGGACCCATCGCGGTGATGTGGTTCCTCTCGCTGGGCATCATGGTCTTCCAGAACGACCTCGGTACCGCCCTGTTGTTCTTCGGCCTGTTCACCTTCATGATCTACGTCGCGACGCAGCGCCCGGCCTGGCCGGCCCTGGCGGGCGTCGCGTTCGTGGTCGCGGGGTTGTTGGCGTGGCGGTTCACCAGCCACGTGCCGCGCCGGGTCAATTCCTGGCTGAACCCGTTCAGCGACTACGACGCCAACTACCAGATCATCCAGGCCCAGTTCGGTTACGCCTGGGGCGGGTTGTTCGGGCGCGGCTGGGGGCAGGGTTCGCCGTGGTTGACGCCCATGAACGAAAGCGATTTCATCGCCGCCAGCCTCGCCGAGGAGATCGGAATCGTCGGCATGATGGCGGTCGTGCTGCTGTACGGGTTCATCGTCGCCCGCGGCATGAAGACCGCGCTGATCTGTCCTGACGGTTTCGGGAAACTCTTGGCGGGCGGGCTCGCGTTCACCTTCGCGTTGCAGGTGTTCTCGATCATCGGCGGCATCACCCGTCTGCTTCCCCTGACCGGTTTGACGACGCCGTTCATGTCGCAGGGCGGGTCCTCCCTGATAGCGAACTGGATGATCATCGGCATCATGCTGGTGATCTCCCACCGTGCGCGCATGCCCCAGCGTGCCACGGCCACCCCACAGGAGCTGATGACTCCTGCCCAGTCGACGGCGGTGATTGCGAAATGAACGATCCCCTGCGGAAGGTCAGCATTTTCATCTCGCTGCTGATGGCGGCGCTGCTTGTGAACATCACCTGGCTCGCCGTTGCCAGGTCGGAGGCCATGCTCAAGGATCCACGGAACGTGCGTGTCAGGGATGCCGAGTTCAACACCAACCGGGGCGCGATCCTCGTCGGCAACGACGCGATCGCCATGTCGTCGCCCACGTCCGGGAAGTTCCCGTGGCAGCGCACCTTCCCGCAGGGCGAGACTTACTCCTCGGTGACCGGCTGGTACTCGTACACCTACGGCAAGCAGGAGCTGGAGCGGAACTGGAACGCGGAACTGACGGGCACGGCGTCGTCGCAGACGATCACGCGGCTGGTCGACCTGTTGACGGGCAAGAAACCGCAGGGCGCGAACCTGAACACGACGCTGAACCCGAAGGCGCAGGCCGCTGCGGTCAAGGCGCTGGGGAAGCAGCAGGGGGCGGCCATCGCCATCGACTACACCACCGGCGAGATCCTGGCCCTGGTCTCCACCCCCACCTACGACCCGAACCTGTTGGCCTCCTCCGATCCCTCGACGGAAGCGCAGAACTGGAATTCCCTGGTCAACGATCCCGCGGAGCCGTTGAAGAACCGGGCGGTGCGGGAGATCTTCCCCCCCGGTTCCACCTTCAAGCTGGTGACGGCCGCGGCCGCGCTGGAGTCCGGGCACACCCCGTCGTCCACCGTCGCCTCCCCGACCAGCTACCAGGCCCCGGGATCCAGCCACGGAATCGGCAACTCCACGGACTGCGGCGGCACGGAAACCACCCTCGAACACGCGCTGGCGACGTCCTGCAACACCGCCTTCGCGAAACTGGGTGTGGATCTGGGGCAGGCGAAGATGCTCGACACGGCACAGCGTTTCGGTTTCAACTCGGCTCCGGGCATCGACCTGACGTCGTCGACGTCCAAGTTCCCCACGCAGATGGATCCCGCCTACCTGGCCCAGTCCAGCATCGGGCAGTACGAGGTGGCCGCCACCCCGCTGCAGATGCTGATGGTGGCCTCCGCCATTGCGAACAACGGGGTGTTGATGAAACCACACGTGGTCAAGAGCGTCACCGGAAGCGACCTCAAGGTGATCCAGACGATCCAACCCGAGCAGGCGGGCCGTCCGATCAGTGAGGGCACGGCCAAGCAGCTCAAACAGATGATGGAGAAGGTGGTCAGCGACGGCACCGGCGCGCCCGCGCAGGTCAGGGGGCTCACCATCGGGGGCAAAACCGGTACCGCCCAGTCGGATCCCAACCGTCCCCCCTACGCGTGGTTCGTCGGCTACGCCACCGAGCCACATGTCGCCGTGGTGACTTTCGTGCAGAGCACTTCGGTCGAACGCAACGACATCTCGGGCGGCAAGGTCGCCGCGCCGGTGTTCAAGGCTGTAGTGGAGTCCCTCCGATGAGGACGGGCAGAAACTGGCCCGATGGGCCACAATGGTTCCCGATCAACCGAAAGGACCAGTGCGATGACTGAGCGCGGCACCCTGCTGGGCGGGCGTTATGAGCTCGACCAGATCATTGGGCGTGGCGGCATGGCGGAGGTGTGGCGGGCCCGCGACCTGCGGCTCGTCCGTGACGTGGCCATCAAACGCCTGCGCATCGACCTGGCCAGCGACCCCACCTTCCAGGCCCGGTTCCGCCGCGAGGCGCAGTCTGCGGCGGGCCTGAACCATCCGAACATCGTCGCCGTCTACGACACCGGTGAGGAACGCGACACCAAGTCGGACGTGATGGTGCCCTACATCGTGATGGAGCTCGTCGAGGGCGTGACCCTGCGGGAGGTGCTGCGCGACGGTCGCAAGATCGTGCCCGCCCGTGCGCTGGAGTTCACCGCCGGGGTGTTGGACGCGTTGTCGTACAGCCACCGGGCCGGGATCATCCACCGCGACATCAAACCGGCCAACGTGATGCTCACCCCCGCCGGCACCGTGAAGGTGATGGATTTCGGCATCGCCCGGGCCGTGGCCGACACCTCGGCGACGATGACTCAGACAGCTGCTGTGATCGGCACCGCGCAGTACCTGTCCCCGGAGCAGGCGCGCGGGGAGAAGGTCGATCAGCGTTCGGACCTGTACTCGGTGGGTTGCCTGCTCTACGAACTGCTGTGTTCGGAGCCTCCGTTCAAGGGCGACTCCCCCGTCTCGGTCGCCTATCAGCACGTCCGGGAAACACCCGTGCCGCCCAGTCAGCGCGACCCGGAGGTCACCCCGCCGATGGACGCCATCACGTTGAAGGCGTTGGCGAAGTCACCGAATGACCGCTACCAGGATGCCCGCGAGTTCCGTGAGGACATCCTGCGGGCGCTGAACGGGCAACCCGTGATGGCGGCCTACTCCTCGCCGGTGGAGATGCCGACGACGGTGATGTCGTCCCCCGCCCGGCGTGCGGCACCGACCCTCATCGCCACGCCGACGGATGCCAACAACACCGCGGAAAGCACCTCGGTGAATGGCGCTGTCGGCGCCATGGTCGACACCGTGGATCCCGAGGAGCCCGAGGGGGAGCCGAAGAAGAAACGCAAGACCGCAGTGGTCGTCTCGGTGCTGGTCGGGTTGCTGGTGATAGGCATCGCGGCGGCCCTCTACATGGTGCTCAATTCGGGGCCGAAACAGGTCGCGGTGCCGAACGTCGTCGGGGAGCTCCAGGCCAGCGCGGAAACCACTTTGAAGGGGCAGGGCTTCGAGACGAAGGTTGAGAACGTCGAGTCCGACGACGCCAACAAGGGCAAGGTGGTCGACACCGACCCGAAGTCCGGGGTGCAGGCCCTGTACGGGAGCGTCGTGACCCTGAAGGTCGGCGTGGGCCCGACCCAGCTGAAAGTCCCAGACGTGAAGGGCAAATCCTTCGACGAGGCCTCGAAGGCGCTGAAGGATGCCGGTTTCACGGGCACGATCTCCAAGGCCGACATGGATCCGGCGAAAGAGGGCCCGGACGCCGTGAAGGATCAGGCACAGGAAACCGAACCGGCCGCGGGTCAGGCCGCCCCCCCGGACCAGGACATCACTGTACGGATCGCCACGGGCAAGTCCGCGGTGCCCGACTTCACCGGCATGACCGCCGACCAGGTCCGCTCCTTGGTCAGTCAGATGGGCTTCAAGAACAAGGTGAACGTGTTGGAGAAGGAGAGCACTGCGCAGGAGCCCGGGAAGGTCTTCGCCCAGGAGCCCGAGGAGAAAACGGCTCTGGATCGCAAGTCGGGGAAGATCACCATCACCATCGCAAAGGCCGCCCCCACCACCGCGAAAATGCCGAACCTGATCGGCATGGACGAGAATCAGGCCATCCAAGCCTTCAAGAATGCCGGTTTCACGGGCAATCTGCGCATCACGAAGGTGACGACGACCGACCCCACCAAACCGGCCAACAGGATCTACTCGCAGAGCGTCGCACCGGATACGGAGCTGGAAAAGAACTCCTCCGACGTCTCGGTGGAGATCGCCATACCTCCGCAGGCGCCGAATCCGTCCAAACCCGCTCCGACGCCGTCGTCATCTCCGACCGGCTGATCCGGTTTTAGCCCGGTCGGCACGGAAGCTCCGCTCCCGCTTGCCGACCGGGTTGGTTTGTCCGCGCCTCAGAGATCGACGTCGGCGTCGACCAGGGGGCCGAGGTGAGCGGCTCGGGTCGGAGCGTCGGTGTCACCGCAGATGACCAGCCAGTTGGCGAACATCTGGTAGCCGCCCTCGGTGAGCACCGATTCGGGATGGAACTGGACCGCCTCCATGGGCCATTCGCGGTGACGCACGGCCATGATGACCCCGGAATCGGTGCGGGCCGTGACCTCCAGTTCCTCCGGGAGTTTCTCCTCAACGGCGGCGAGGGAGTGGTAACGGGTGGTACGCAGCGGAGACGGCAAACCGGTGAAGACCCCTTTCCCGTCGTGGGTCACGGGCGAGACCTTGCCGTGCAGCAGTTCGCTGGCACGGTCGACGAGACCGCCGAGGGCGACGGCCATTGCCTGGAGCCCCAGACAGACCCCGAACAACGGTTTGTGCCCGCCGAGTCGCCGGATGACGTCGACGCACACCCCGGCGCGTTCCGGGGTGCCGGGACCGGGTGAGAGCAGCACCCCGTCGAAGGTGTCCTCCCAGCCGGGCTCCGCGAATCGCGGGTCGTCGTTGCGCCACACAGCCACGTCGGCGCCGATCTGGGCCAGGTAGGAGACGATGTTGTAGACGAACGAGTCGTAGTTGTCGATGACGAGGATGCGTGCCACGGCGGCAATTCTGTCACGCTGCGGCAATCGATGCGCCGTGCGCCGCGGCGCGTTCTTCACCGGTGCCGGTAGGAAAGCCGTTGGGCCCGCAGGAAGGGCCCAACGGCTTTGGTGTCAGCTACCCGGCGCTGTATCCGGTTCGGGGCAGTCCGGGTTTGAGCGGCGACCTACTGGGCGGCACCGAGGTCGGTGAAGGCAGTCCCGTCGACGGCGATGCCGTGGGAGTTGCCGATGGTGGCAGGGGGTCCGGTGGCCTTGGCGGAGAAGGCTTCCGCCTGCTCAGGCCGAGAATGAATCACCTAGCTGAACGACCGACAACGGCTTGGGAAATGGATGCGGAGGCCTCCATCACCTCATCGGCTTTCGCCACCGCCGGATGCGATATAATCGAGGCGACAAACAGCACCGCCAACACAATCAATCGAATTAATTTTCTCAAAACTCCTCCGCTCTTTTCTGTCACCAAAACCAATTCACTGGACCACTACGGAGATTCAGATACATTCAACGTAATGATCAGCTCATCGGGTTCAGCTTCGGGAATATGCACATAACAGTCGCGGCGCGGTTCAGGCTTTTCTCCGTGCCAGGTACTGACACGAGAACGACTGCCTTCAAAGGGGCTAACCCAGCCCGATTCCTTGGCGAAGGCAACCGCCCGGTCAAAAACCTCCTGGCGATCATCATCACCCAAGGAGAACACTCTCCTCACCTCGGTGAACCGAGGCTTGCCCAACGGACGCCGATACCCCCGCTCAGTGCCCTCCTTCAGGGTCAGGCCCAACAGATCCTTCGCTGCCATGGGATCCTCCAGGAGAACCGGCAACTGCGACCGATCCTCCACCAAATCACCCGCGACACCGCAACCAACCAGCGCTCCTGCACCCACCAGCAACACACCCCGCCGCGACCACGAAACAAAGCCGTCATGAACCCCTCTGTCCACCATGCAACAATCCAACCACACCACACAACCAGCCAGAAATGATCCGTTTGGAGGACAGGGCCCGAACTTTTTACACGAGAGCAGAACACACCGACATCGAGACTTCTCCACCAGCCACCCCCAGCAAGCAAAGCCCCTAGTCAAATCGCATTTGATGATGACCGCAAGCAAACCTCGCGGCCTTGGACTCATTCAAATTTCAGCCACCCCCACTCACGGCACCTCAACAACCCTGAGTATGATTATCAGATCAGCCAGGTTATCGTCGGAGATGAAGACACTGCAGCCACGTCGCGGGGCAAATTTCTTCCCACACCACACCATATTGGGCGGCAGACCACTCTCAAACTCCTTTTTCCAGCCCGCTTCCTTGGCGAAGGCAACCGCCCGATCAAAAACCTCCTGACGATCATCATCACCCAAGGAGAATGTTCTCCACACCTCGGTGAACTTGGGCTTACCCAAGGGACGCCGATACCCACTCTCGAACCCCTCCTTCAGAGTCAGACCCAACAGATCCTTCGCTGCCATGGGATCCTCCAGGAGAACCGGCAACTGCGACCGATCCTCCACCAAATCACCCGCGACACCGCAACCAACCAGCGCTCCTGCACCCACCAGCAACACACCCCGCCGCGACCACGAAACAAAGCCGTCATGAACCCCTCTGTCCACCATGCAACAATCCAACCACACCACACTCACGGCACCTCAACAACCTCGAGTATGATTATCAGGTCGGCCGAGTCATCGTCAGAAATAAAAACACCACAATCACGTCGGGGATTCTTTTTTTGACCATCCCATACCATTTTGGGCGGCAAACCGCTATCGTACTCCTTTTTCCAGCCCGATTCCTTGGCGAAGGCAACCGCCCGGTCAAAAACCTCCTGACGATCATCATCACCCAAGGAGAACACTCTCCTCACCTCGGTGAACCGAGGCTTGCCCAACGGACGCCGATACCCCCGCTCAGTGCCCTCCTTCAGGGTCAGGCCCAACAGATCCTTCGCTGCCATGGGATCCTCCAGGAGAACCGGCAACTGCGACCGATCCTCCACCAAATCACCCGCGACACCGCAACCAACCAGCGCTCCTGCACCCACCAGCAACACACCCCGCCGCGACCACGAAACAAAGCCGTCATGAACCCCTCTGTCCACCATGCAACAATCCAACCACACCACACAGCCAGTCAGAACCAAACCGGGCGAAGGACGAAATCCGGAAGTTCACGCAAGAGTAGGGACGTGCCAGCATGGCCCGTTCGGACCACCCCTCCGTCACTGCCACACCGAGCCGACTTGGCGCGGGGCAGCGATTCCCATTACTTGGGTTTTGCGTGGGTGATTCCCAAAGCACCCTGAAAAGCCGGCAGGGACAGGGAGGATTCCGTGGTTTCCCGGTATCCCAGGCCGTATGCGTCGGCGTACTGCCGGTAAATGGTCAACGCCCGGGATTCCTTCAGGGCCGCGGCCATGCGACCGGCGTCGCCGATCGCCTCGATCACGTAGGGCGGCGCGTAGGGAATGCCGTGCAGGACAACAGAGTTGCCCACACACTTGATTCCCGACGTGGTGATGATCCGCTGCCCCTGGATGCTGACCGCCTCCGCTCCCCCCTTCCAGAGGGCATTGACGACGGCCTGGATGTCCTGCTGGTGCACCACCAGGGCGTCGTCGTCGACTCCTGCGGGTTTCACGTCGTTGGGGGCGTCGGTGAGGGTCACCCGCATCCCGGGACCGGTCACGGGAACCGCGGCCGCTTGTTCGGCCACCTCGCGCTGCTGGCGTTCCAGCTCCGGAGATGCACCCTGCTGATGTCCGAGCTCCTCCACCTCGGAGCGCACCTTGGCGACCTCTCGGCGCAGCTGCTCGTTTCGCTGGGCCTGGGTGGTGACCAGGCCGCGCAGGTCCGTGTTGCGGTCGGAACGCAGATCGGTGCCGCGGGCCGCCAAGGCCGATGCGGTGAGCATTGCACCCGCCAGGACACAGATGATTCCCGTGCCAACCCTGCCCCGAAGACTCCTGGGGTTCTCCTCACCGCGGGGCCCCCTGATTCGCCCCAGGAGACGGGCCAGACGGGTCTCGCTCATGGAGCAACCCTACGCGGTGCGGGTGCCAGATGTGTTTCCTACCGCCCGACTCCACTAATCTTGGTTGGCAGAGGCGAAAGGAGGGGCGCGGTGCCCGAGTCCAAGGTGCGCAAGGAAGCCAAGAACAAGGCGCGCAAAAAGCAGTCCGAAGAGCTCGAGAAGGCTCGTAAGGAACGCAGGGATCGCAAACGCTTGGCTGCCAACACCGAACGCAGGTGGGTTCCTTGGGTTTTCATCCCGGTCGGGCTGCTGGGTGTGCTCTGGATGGTGACCTGGAACCTGGCTGGGGTTCACATCGAATTCATGCGGGCGCTGGGTGACTGGAACATCCTGATCGCCCTCGGCCTGATCATCGCCTGCTTCAGCCTGATGACGCTCTGGAAGTAGCCGATGGGCTGGGAATACACCGACGGCGAGGCCGTCGGCCTCTTCGATGCGGTGATCCTGGATCACGACGGAACCATCGTCAATTCCCACGACGCCATGGTCCGCGCCTACACCCGCTGGGCCGGGGAGTACGGCGTCGACCTGAACGAGATGCCGAAGTACATGGGCATGCCGAGCCGCGCCCTGACGGAGGCTCTGGTTCCCGACGCGAAACGTTGGGACGAGGCGGCGGAACGCATCGAGGAGCTGGAGGTCTCCGACACCGCGGGGGTGGTCCCCATGCCGGGTGCGGTCGACGCCTTCCGGGTGCTTCCGGGCGACGCGGTGGCGATCGCGACCTCCTGCACACAGCCTCTCCTCGATGCCCGGCTGAACGCGGCCGGCCTGCCCCATCCCCGCGTGGTGGTGACCCGCGACCAGGTGGAGCACGGCAAACCCGCCCCCGACTCATTTCTGTTGGCCGCGAAACGGCTCGGTGTGGAACCGTCGCGTGCGCTCGTGGCGGAGGACGCCTTCGCGGGCATCGCCGCCGCCCGGGCCGGTGGTTTCCCGACGCTGGGGATCCTCAGCACCCACACCGCCGACGCCCTCCGCGCCGATGTGCACGTGACGGACCTGTCGCAGGTGACCTGGGATGTGAGCGGCGAGGGCATCCGCGTGATCGTTCACGCCACCCGCTGACGATTCATCCGCTCCGGCCGTGACCGGTAGAATGCCCTGCCGTGACTGAAGCGCGTATGCAGGCAACCGAACCCACCGACTCGGAGCAGACGACGGTCCGCAAGGAGAAGCGGGCGCGGCTGCTGGCCGCCGGGTCCGAGCCCTACCCCGCGGATCTGGTCCGCAGCCACACCCTCCTTCAGGTGCGTGAGGGCTGGGGGCATCTGGAGGCCGGGGAGGAAACCGACGACGTGGTGCAGGTCGGCGGTCGCGTCGTTTTCATCCGCAACACCGGAAAACTGGCCTTCGCGACCCTGCAGGACGGATTCACCCCCGGCAACAACGGTGAACGCCTCCAGGTGATGTTGTCGCTCGCGGAGGTCGGAGCGGAGGCCCTGGCGGCCTGGAAGTCGGATGTTGACCTGGGCGATCACGTCTGGGTGGAGGGTCGTGTCATCTCGTCGAAACGCGGTGAGTTGTCGGTGATGGCGAAGCGGTGGCGGATGGCGTCGAAGGCCCTGCGTCCGCTCCCGGTGCTGCACAAGGAACTGTCCGAGGAGAGCAGGGTGCGTCGCCGCTACGTCGACCTGATCGCCCGCGAGGATGCGCGCGCCATGGTGCGCAAGCGCGCAGCCATCACCCACGCCATTCGCGACACCCTGTATCGGCAGGGCTACATCGAGGTGGAGACCCCGCAGCTGCAGCTAGTCCACGGCGGCGCCGCGGCCCGGCCGTTCACCACGCACCTGAACGCCTTCGACATCGACATGAGCCTGCGCATCGCGCTGGAGCTGCACCTCAAACGCACCATGGTCGGTGGCGCGGATCGCGTCTACGAGATGGGACGGGTGTTCCGCAACGAGGGCATCGACTCGTCGCACTCCGCGGAGTTCACGATGCTGGAGGCCTACCAGTCGTGGGGTGACCAGCGGACCATTGCGCAGCTGATCCAGGAAATCATCGTCGCCGCCGCCGACGCCGTCGGTTCCCGGCAGATCGAAACCGACAAGGGAACCATCGACCTCGACGGTCAGTGGCGGTGGTTGCCGTTCTTCGACGGGTTGAGCGAGGCCGCGGGTCGCGAGATCACGGTCGAGACCTCCTTGGAGGAGTTGAGGGCCGTCGCCGACGAACGCGAGGTGGAGTACGACCCGAAGTGGAACGCGGGCAAGTTGTCGTTGGAGCTGTTCGGGGATCTCGTGGAGCCCGGGTTGATCCAGCCGACCTTCGTCCACGACTATCCGTCGCTGGCGCAGCCCCTCGCCCGTCCGCACCGCTCCGAGCCCGGGAAGATCGAGGCCTGGGACCTGATCATCGGCGGCATGGAACGCGGCACTGGTTTCACCGAACTCATCGACCCGGTGATCCAGCGTGAGGTGCTGGTGAGCCAGTCCCTCGCCGCGGCCGCCGGGGATCCGGAGGCGATGCAGTTCGACGAGGACTTCTTGGAGGCCCTCGAATACGGGGCCCCGCCGATGGGTGGAATGGGGCTCGGCATCGACCGCCTGGTGATGCTCCTCAACCCGGGAGCGGGCATCCGGGAGACGATTCTCTATCCCCTGCTGCGTCCCTCCGCGGGCTGAGGAACCATCGACCTCAGCGGAACACCATCGACAAGAACCCGCAGAACATCATCACTCCCGCACCGATCGCGAACCACTGCATTGGAATGTAGAAAAGGGTGTGGATGTTCTTGAGCTGACTGAGTATCTCGGGGCTCTCCGCAGCGATCAGCTGTTCGACCTGGGCGTAGCCCTCCTCCCTGGAGGAAGGCACCGGGAGGCCGGGAGTCATCTGAAACTGACCCGCATCAACGCGGGCGCGCAGCTCGGCGCGTCGCTGTCCCTGCCATTCGGCGAGCCTGGTTTGCGGGCGTATCACGTTGAACCACCGCCCACACAGGAACCCCAGGGCGCCACCGACGAGCGCGCCGAGAGCAATGACGATATTGGTAATAGCGCTCTTGCTTCCATACAGGCTCGCCGGTAAGGCACCGATGACGAACGCGGTCAATACAGGGATGCCAGCCCCCAGAAGCCCCCAGCCACGAAAAATGATCATGCCCGAATGTTAACGGGTTCCCGGCTCTGCGGTGAGGAGTTTTGATTATTTCAACAACACATCGAGGTCACGACACGAAGAAGGACGCGATGAAACCTCCCAGGGCCAGTACCCCGATCCCCAGACCCACCATGTGGAGCGACACTCCGTAGAGGGAGTGCTGATTGAGCATCCTCGGCAACAGGTCCCGGGCCTCGCGCTCCAGCAGCTCATTCGCCTGCGCGTACCCCTCCTCCTTGCTGGTGGGGACAGGAGCGCCGGGAGTGATCTGGAACTGACCCTGATCCACCAAGGAGCACAATTCCACGCGTCGCGCCGACTTCCACTCCTCCAGTTTGGTGAAGGGGCGTTTCTGGTTCAGCCACCGCCCCAGGAACCATGCCCCCACGGCACCCAGAAAGCCCCCGACGAGGGCCAACTTCAGAAACATTGCGTCGGACAGTTTGAGCGACGAAGCGATCGCCAGCATGATGCCGGCCCCTAGAACGGGCAGAACTATGCCCATTCCGCCCCAACCCCTGTAGATGATCATGCATGAACTTTAGCCAACGGGGGCGACGCTCACCTCTCCTTCGGAAAATCCGGGGCAGGCAGCCGTGGTCACTGGTGGCGCTCCCCCGTCAGCATGGTCAGGATCAGGACGTTTTTTTCGGGGGCGTCGGAGGGACAGTCGACGCGGTGCGTGAGGTGACTGGTCAGGTGCAGCACGACCCCCGGCCCCATCTCCACCACGTCGTCGCCGCAGGTGAACAGCAGCCTGCCCTGCGCGCACTGCACCAGGATGGGGTGCGCTGCCTTGTGGTCGTCGAGGCACTGGCCCGGCGCGAAGTTCATGAGGATGACGTTGGCTCCATCACCCTGGAGTTGCCTGCGCACGCCGGGGCGTGGGCGCGACGGATCGGTTTCCGGGGCGGATGCGACGGAGTCGATCACGGTCATCGTCCCACCGCTACCCGACACCTCCGGGGTGCCGAAGACGTCGGGGGTGTTAACGGGAACCTGGTTCTGTTCGGCCATGGGATCTCCTTGCTGATCAGGCGGGGCGGTGCTGGTGGACACGGTACCCGGCGGCGAACATGCCCTTCATGTTGACGCCTGCCAGGGCGCGGTCGAGCTGCTGCGGGTTCGGGGAGACGAACCCGGTGATGGTGTCGACGCCGTGGTCGAACAGCACCGGATTCAGCGGAACCGACGGGCCGACCAGCACGGTGTGGGCATTGCGCGACAGTTCGATCAGGCGCGGCGCGGTCTTGTTGACGAAGGCTGAACCGGAGATGAACACGTAGTCGCATTCGGGTAGGAGGTATTCGCAGGCGGAATCGGGGTAGTCGCCGGACTGCGGGTTGCGTTCCAAGCAGATGTATTCCCCCGCCGCCTCAAGGGCTTTCTGGGCGAAGGGGAAGTGCCCGACCACCGCTACTTTCTTGCCCGCGACGTCGGTTGCGTAGGGGTCGAAAACCATGCCCCAGTTGATGCCCTGCCCGGTGGGGACGAAACCGTTCGCCTCGGCGGTTTCCGGGCGGCTGTGCCAGGAGTTGATGGCCGCCTGCCCGATGGAGGACTCGGCCAGGTTCCAGCTGCGGATCAGGCCCGCGGCCTCGCGAAGCGCAATCCCGTCGAGGGTGACCCCGGGGAAGGTGTCGGGGCGGGTCTTGACGTTCATGGTCCACGCCATGCCGATGCCACCCGCCGAGTTGATCACCCGGGTCCACTGGGCACCGACGTTCACCGTGGTCAGGGTCACCTCCTCCGGAATCGCGTCGATCAGGGCGTCGTAGATTTCCCAAGGGTTTGGCATGTCGTTCTCCGTCTGGCCAAGGTGAGGCTTACCCGCTGGAGAGTACACCGCGGATTTCGTCGCCAAAAGCCCTTGGCATCATCGCCATAAAGCGCTATCATCGTCCCATGACGATGAAAGAGCCGGAAACTCCCGACACCGAGATGGCGGCAACGCTGTTCCGCTCCCTCGCCGATCCGAACAGGTTGGCCATCGTCAAACACCTGATGCTGTCGGAGCACCGGGTGGCCGACCTCGTCGGACACCTGGGGCTGGCGCAGTCCACGGTGTCGGCCCACGTCCGGGGATTGCGGGACAGCGGACTGCTGACCGCACGGGTGAGAGGCCGCGCCACTTTCTATTCCTTGGCCGAACCAGAACTGACGACGAATCTATTGGCCGCCGCCGACGACCTTCTGGTCGCAACCGGCGAGGTGCCAGTCATCTGCGAACCGGAAGTCGAAGCACCATGAGCGAACACCACGACCACGACACCCACGAAAACGAGCACCACAACCCCGGGCATCACGGACACGGCCACGGGCATGGGCACAGCCACAATCACGCGCACGGCTCGACGAACCGGAAACGCCTCGGAATCGCGCTGGGCATAACCGGTTTGATCTTCGCCGCCGAGGTGGTTGGCGCGATCGTGACGGACAGCCTGGCGCTGCTCGTCGATGCCGGACACATGCTGACCGATTCCCTCGGCCTGGTGGTGGCGCTCATCGCGGCGACGTTGATGAAACGTCCCCCCTCGGAGCGTCACACCTGGGGTTGGCAGCGCGCGGAGGTGTTGTCCGCAGGGGCGCAGTCCGCGATCCTGCTGTGTGTCGGAGGCTACGCCATCTACGAGGGCGTGCTTCGTCTGTTCGCTCCCCCGGAGGTGGAGGCGGGCGGCGTGGCCGTCATCGGTGTGGTCGGTCTGCTGGGCAATGTGGCATCGCTGCTGGTGCTGATGGGCGGCAAGGACAGCAACCTGAACATGCGGGCCGCTTTCCTGGAGGTGTTGAATGATGCTCTCGGGTCGGTGGCGGTGATCGTCTCCGCGGTGGTGATCGCCCTGACGGGGTGGACCCGTGCCGACACCATCGCCGGTCTTCTCGTGGCAGCGCTGATCGTTCCGCGGGCCCTGAAACTGCTGCGGGAGTCGGGTTCGATCCTGCTGGAGGCCACGCCAACCGAACTGGACCTGAACAAGGTGAGGCGGCACCTGCTGGAAAGGCCCCACGTGAAGGGGGTCCACGACCTCCACGCCTCCGTCGTCTCCACCGAGCTTCCGATTCTGACTGCCCATGTGGTCCTCGCCGACGAATGTTTCACCGATGGGCACTCGCAGGAGATTCTGGCCGATATCCAGGAGTGCCTGATCAAACATCACGAGATCCGCATCGAGCACTGCACTCTGCAACTGGAGTCGGAAGAAGTGGCGGAAAAGCACAAGGAATACCTGCACACGTAAGGCTCGCAGGACAAGCAGGTCGCGGTTCCATCCCGAAAGATTCCACGAAACTTGTTCGCGGCCATCCTCAAACCCGCCTTGACCAAGGGCGCCAACCATCGATGAGCGGCCTGCACAGAAACCTCACGGGATCACTTTCACCCACACCAACGACCTGCTCTTCATATTTCGCACAAAAATCGCCGGGGAAACCGCAGACGGGACAAAATCGCCCAATCCGGTTTCCCCGGCGATCTTCGATTCAGATCATCGACGAGATCCAGCCCGGAAAGCCAAAACAACCCACGACACAGAAACAAGCAGCCAGCGCGGCCGGTTAGTCTCGGTAGAGTCCAGCCTAGAAGGCCGGAACAATGCCTCGGCCATGACACCGATTCGGTGCAGGCCATCATGTCTCAATGGAGTCCGGCCTAGAAGGCCGGAACAATAGCGCCGCCGACTGGCGTGGCAAGTATCAGACCCTTGTCGCGTATCAATGGAGTCCGGCTTAGAAGGCCGGAACAATGCAAACTCTCCGGACTCCGCTCACGTGGGATCCGGACGTCTCAATGGAGTCCGGCCTAGAAGGCCGGAACAATGACGAGACCCGCACGCTCATCGTCGGGGCGAAGCAGTCTCAATGGAGTCCGGCCTAGAAGGCCGGAACAATGTGGGGCTACTGGAATGGGGCCTTGGTTCGAATCAAGTGGTATCAATGGAGTCCGGCCTAGAAGGCCAGAACAATGACGACGCGGACGAGGACACGGCCCGGGATGTGTGCCAGTCTCAATGGAGTCCGGCCTAGAAGGCCGGAACAATGCGAGTCCGGACTGGCCTATGACGAGTATCACCAGATGTCTCAATGGAGTCCGGCCTAGAAGGCCGGAACAATGAGGCTTTGTGTGCGTGAACCCCTTGATGGCCGCTAGCCGTCTCAATGGAGTCCGGCCTAGAAGGCCGGAACAATCCGGAAGTATGGCGGCGTACCAACCGGTGTGCTGCAGTCTCAATGGAGTCCGGCCTAGGAGGCCGGAACAATCGGAGCTGCGCATCGTGATATGTGGCTACGACACAGAGGTCTCAATGGAGTCCGGCCTAGAAGGCCGGAACAATGCCTCACGTCTCCCCGGCGGCGCGGGCGATTGACTGGACGTCTCAATGGAGTCCGGTCTAGAAGGCCGGAACAATGCGCAGTTTCTTGGCGAGCACCAAGGTGGAGCACGGCGTCTCAATGGAGTCCGGCCTAGAAGGCCGGAACAATGCCGCGCCACCACCAAGATCGAGGCCGTCGAATACGACTAGTCTCAATGGAGTCCGGCCTAGAAGGCCGGAACAATGAGCGGCGCTTCTCCGCGCGTGGCGGCCTGGACGAGTAGTCTCAATGAAGTCCGGCCTAGAAGGCCGGAACAATTTTTCGGCTACGAAGCCTGGTCCGCGCAAGACCAATACATCTCAATGGAGTCCGGCCTAGAAGGCCGGAACAATGAGCTACACGGACAACGAAGCCATCGCCTACCCGATGTCTCAATGGAGTCCGGCCTAGAAGGCCGGAACAATCGGCTCGAGGATGTCCCGCCAGGATGCGCGGTTGTTGTCTCAATGGAGTCCGGCCTAGAAGGCCGGAACAATGTGATGAACGTCTTCTCCACGTCCCGCGCGATCTGCTTGTCTCAATGGAGTCCGGCCTAGAAGGCCGGAACAATTCCGCGAAGCCGCCCTACAGGCGGGCGCGGACACGTCTCAATGGAGTCCGGCCTAGAAGGCCGGAACAATTCCGCGAAGCCGCCCTACAGGCGGGCGCGGACACGTCTCAATGGAGTCCGGCCTAGAAGGCCGGAACAATGGCGATGCTGCCCGCCCGCACCAGGGCCGCCATCAAGGTCTCAATGGAGTCCGGCCTAGAAGGCCGGAACAATCAGGCCGGTGACCTCTCCATAGCTCACGCTGGCGACGTCGTCTCAATGGAGTCCGGCCTAGAAGGCCGGAACAATACAGGTGCTGGCGATCGTACGGGAACGGGGCGTGACGGTCTCAATGGAGTCCGGCCTAGAAGGCCGGAACAATTAAAGTTGATCACCAAGGAAAACATCAGCAAGCAGGTCGTCTCAATGGAGTCCGGCCTAGAAGGCCGGAACAATAGCAAGTATCCGTGGCGCCGCACGTCGCCGCGGCATCGTCTCAATGGAGTCCGGCCTAGAAGGCCGGAACAATCTACGTCTACATCCGAGCTCACGGCCCCGGGCGACGCATGTCTCAATGGAGTCCGGCCTAGAAGGCCGGAACAATCGGCGTACTTGCTTGACAGTCCTTCGACTGCTGTGGTCTCAATGGAGTCCGGCCTAGAAGGCCGGAACAATCACATATCCATGGTCGCGGCCACCGCCGGACTCATCTGGTCTCAATGGAGTCCGGCCTAGAAGGCCGGAACAATGTTGACGCTGACGGCCGCAACGACGGCTGGGCGGTTTCGTCTCAATGGAGTCCGGCCTAGAAGGCCGGAACAATTTCGCCAAAGAACTCGGCGAGTTGGCGCGGGAAGCTGAGGTCTCAATGGAGTCCGGCCTAGAAGGCCGGAACAATCCCGTACCTGTGACGCCCGAGACCTCGAGGAGCTCACCGTCTCAATGGAGTCCGGCCTAGAAGGCCGGAACAATCTGCATCATGAGGGGCGCTCCCACACGACATAGGTGGCGTCTCAATGGAGTCCGGCCTAGAAGGCCGGAACAATGATGGAATTGGGGGCTGCCCCGACTCTCGAAAACGACGTCTCAATGGAGTCCGGCCTAGAAGGCCGGAACAATATTTCATGACTGAGATCAACCCGAACATCATGCCCAAGTCTCAATGGAGTCCGGCCTAGAAGGCCGGAACAATGCGATCGCCGAAGAAACGATCGTCCCGCATCCGTGCGGTGTCTCAATGGAGTCCGGCCTAGAAGGCCGGAACAATTCTCGCTGGGAACGTGAGGATGGGGTCTGGAAGGAATGGTCTCAATGGAGTCCGGCCTAGAAGGCCGGAACAATGTGGGTTGAAACACAGAACCTTACGAAGATGCCCAACATGTCTCAATGGAGTCCGGCCTAGAAGGCCGGAACAATTCATCGGCGGCATCAACGGCCTGGCCGAGAAGATCGGCCTGTCTCAATGGAGTCCGGCCTAGAAGGCCGGAACAATCGATTGACAACATCTTCAATGTGAAACATCCTAACAGTCTCAATGGAGTCCGGCCTAGAAGGCCGGAACAATCGCGTCCGCGCCCTGGAGCAGCACAAACACGAACACGGTCTCAATGGAGTCCGGCCTAGAAGGCCGGAACAATCTTCGCCAGCCGGTCACCGATGCCACGCACCATGTCACCGTCTCAATGGAGTCCGGCCTAGAAGGCCGGAACAATCGCACGTACGCGCCGAGATCCATCGCGCGGTGGGCCAGTCTCAATGGAGTCCGGCCTAGAAGGCCGGAACAATGGACGCAAAGGAGCCCAGAGGCGCTCAGCCGCAGTGTCTCAATGGAGTCCGGCCTAGAAGGCCGGAACAATGACTCGTATTGGCGTTTCTCTCGCGACTGGTGGAGGTGTCTCAATGGAGTCCGGCCTAGAAGGCCGGAACAATGACCGCTCCGGCATGGGCCCGTGCTGACCTCCTGCTGTCTCAATGGAGTCCGGCCTAGAAGGCCGGAACAATTCGCCTGGACCCACCCCGTCGACGACACCGCCCTGGGCGTCTCAATGGAGTCCGGCCTAGAAGGCCGGAACAATGTCGCATCAGCCATCATCGGAGCCTCCTGCCCAGGGTGTCTCAATGGAGTCCGGCCTAGAAGGCCGGAACAATGTGACCGTTGATCGGGTGGCGTGGCTTACTCATTCGGGTCTCAATGGAGTCCGGCCTAGAAGGCCGGAACAATCCGCTCGCCGGTGCCAGTTCTCCAGCAAGAAGTAGCTGGTCTCAATGGAGTCCGACCTAGAAGGCCGGAACAATTTGTTGCTGCCAGACACGAACCAGTTCAGTTCACGGCGTCTCAATGGAGTCCGGCCTAGAAGGCCGGAACAATCTCTCTCGTTGAGGTGAAAGCCGGGGGAACCTCTGGCCGGTCTCAATGGAGTCCGGCCTAGAAGGCCGGAACAATGAATCGGGATGATTTCCAGGTGCGTGTCGGTGTCAACGTCTCAATGGAGTCCGGCCTAGAAGGCCGGAACAATGGAGGAGCTCGGCCGCTGGCAGGGCCCGCGGGGTCTCGTGTCTCAATGGAGTCCGGCCTAGAAGGCCGGAACAATCTCCCGGGTGATGTATCGGCTACCCTCAGAGGTTGAGGTCTCAATGGAGTCCGGCCTAGAAGGCCGGAACAATGCGGCCTGTGCCGCTGTACTCGTCTGAGCCAGGGCCCTGTCTCAATGGAGTCCGGCCTAGAAGGCCGGAACAATAGCGCCGCTCTGCCGCTGTGATTAGCGGCTATGTCGGCCCGTCTCAATGGAGTCCGGCCTAGAAGGCCGGAACAATGTACCCGAGAATCATATCGTCATCGATTTCGATATCAAGTCTCAATGGAGTCCGGCCTAGAAGGCCGGAACAATACATCAGCAAGCTCTTCCCGGTACTTGGTAACATCCTTGTCTCAATGGAGTCCGGCCTAGAAGGCCGGAACAATCCCGGTGATCACTAGTATACACACCGGGTGGGGGGTGTGTCTCAATGGAGTCCGGCCTAGAAGGCCGGAACAATCGGTGGCGTCGCCGACTATGACATCGAAGCAATCGCCGTCTCAATGGAGTCCGGCCTAGAAGGCCGGAACAATTTCCGCTCATGGGGCAGCCGGGTATGGTCTCGGTGTTGTCTCAATGGAGTCCGGCCTAGAAGGCCGGAACAATGTTGTCCCGCAGAGAGGTCAAGAACGCGATGATGAGGTCTCAATGGAGTCCGGCCTAGAAGGCCGGAACAATCAACCGTCTATATCCGTGCCCACGGCCCGGGGAGGCGTCTCAATGGAGTCCGGCCTAGAAGGCCGGAACAATTTCCGCTCATGGGGCAGCCGGGTATGGTCTCGGTGTTGTCTCAATGGAGTCCGGCCTAGAAGGCCGGAACAATGTTGTCCCGCAGAGAGGTCAAGAACGCGATGATGAGGTCTCAATGGAGTCCGGCCTAGAAGGCCGGAACAATTGACCTTACGGAAGGGCACTCCGTAGATGCTATCAATGGTCTCAATGGAGTCCGGCCTAGAAGGCCGGAACAATGCGGAAGCTGCGCGACTGACGTCGCTGTCACGGCAGAGGGTGTCTCAATGGAGTCCGGCCTAGAAGGCCGGAACAATCGCGCGATCCGCGACAACCCGCGTGCCGTGACCTGGGTCTCAATGGAGTCCGGCCTAGAAGGCCGGAACAATGCGGCGTCGCAGACTATGACATCACCGCGATCGCCAAGGTCTCAATGGAGTCCGGCCTAGAAGGCCGGAACAATATGATGGTGTTTGCTCCTTCTGTGGTTCGGCTGCCGGGGTCTCAATGGAGTCCGGCCTAGAAGGCCGGAACAATGCGGCCGCCTCGTCGAGCTCCTCGGGGGTGACCCCGTCTCAATGGAGTCCGGCCTAGAAGGCCGGAACAATGCATGGTCGGGCATGCGGAGGCTCTTGAGAGAGCCATGGTCTCAATGGAGTCCGGCCTAGAAGGCCGGAACAATCTGCCGGTTGTACTACTCTGAGCGCGATTTCTGAGGTCTCAATGGAGTCCGGCCTAGAAGGCCGGAACAATCCGGGCAAACAAACGCGCTGAGGCAGGCCGTGGTGGTGCGTCTCAATGGAGTCCGGCCTAGAAGGCCGGAACAATTTACCCAATCCATGGTGACCACGTTCTCCCAGTGCCCGTCTCAATGGAGTCCGGCCTAGAAGGCCGGAACAATCCTTCGGCAGCCGAGGCACCGCGGGCACCCTGCTCAACGTCTCAATGGAGTCCGGCCTAGAAGGCCGGAACAATGCGCCTCTAAGGGGGATCTGTGTAGTTCGCCCTCAGATAGTCTCAATGGAGTCCGGCCTAGAAGGCCGGAACAATGCACGAGCTCCGGCACGTCCACCATCGCCCGGTCGTCTCAATGGAGTCCGGCCTAGAAGGCCGGAACAATGGGAGAGCATCGATACCGCACTCGCGCGGTATCTCGGGTCTCAATGGAGTCCGGCCTAGAAGGCCGGAACAATTCATACAGAGCATCTATCTGACCCTGCGTCAGTTTGGAGTCTCAATGGAGTCCGGCCTAGAAGGCCGGAACAATCGAATGTCCTCGGCGTCGGAAAGAGCGTTGAAGATTTGTCTCAATGGAGTCCGGCCTAGAAGGCCGGAACAATCTCGCTGAATGAGCTCCTGGCGTTTCGAGACTCCTCGGTCTCAATGGAGTCCGGCCTAGAAGGCCGGAACAATCGCAATTCGCAGGTTTGATGAATTTTGACGCTCACATCGTCTCAATGGAGTCCGGCCTAGAAGGCCGGAACAATTCGGAAAGAGTCTTCAAGGCCTTTGGGCGATAGTACTGTCTCAATGGAGTCCGGCCTAGAAGGCCGGAACAATTCAAGGATGGAGTGGACGCCGATGATGCTGGTTACAGGTCTCAATGGAGTCCGGCCTAGAAGGCCGGAACAATTGGAGCCAGCCACCTCGCTCTACCGGGACGCCGCGTCTCAATGGAGTCCGGCCTAGAAGGCCGGAACAATGCTGGACGCCATCTATCTCCAATGCCCGGCAGAGCGCGTCTCAATGGAGTCCGGCCTAGAAGGCCGGAACAATCTGCAATTCCTGAAGCCAGACGGAAAGCACCCTCTCCGCGTCTCAATGGAGTCCGGCCTAGAAGGCCGGAACAATCCGAGGAGGAGCGGCAGGGCGAGCTCCGCGCCCGCTGGGTCTCAATGGAGTCCGGCCTAGAAGGCCGGAACAATGCAATCAAGACACAGTCTTCTTTGCTCGTTTCCACAAGTCTCAATGGAGTCCGGCCTAGAAGGCCGGAACAATACGCGTCAGGACACGGTCTTCTTCGCCTTCCGCCAAAGGTCTCAATGGAGTCCGGCCTAGAAGGCCGGAACAATGCGGTGGCCAAGGAGTTCGGAGCTGAGTTGGAGGTCGTGGTCTCAATGGAGTCCGGCCTAGAAGGCCGGAACAATCAGGGCTGTGTCCAGCTCGTCAAGGGCTTCCTCCAGAGGTCTCAATGGAGTCCGGCCTAGAAGGCCGGAACAATTGCCCATGCCTCCTCCTGAGTACGGGGCCGGTCCTCGTCTCAATGGAGTCCGGCCTAGAAGGCCGGAACAATGGCTCGCCTAGGAAGGCTGCCTTGACTAGGGATTTTACCAGCTTCTGCGAGCGCTTCGCACCGCAGACCCCCATAACAACACTCTGTTGAGTTGTCATGGGGTAAAACACCTAGTCAAACCCCTTCGAGCGCTCCCCGGGGGAGACGACATGACTGGAGGTCTCGCAGCAGCTCACACCACCACGGGCCCCTCGTCGGGCAGCCTACGCGGTACCCCAAGCATACGGATGTTCGCGTCTTGCGGGGCACCGAGATCGATCACCACCACCGAATCGTAGGCGAGTGCTATCACATCACGGATGTCCCGTTCCCACATCGCGAGTTCCGCCTTGCTCAGATCACACACGAACACCGAGTACTGAAGCCACTTCCCGTAGCCCTTCATGACGTTGAAGGTGGCTCGCAGCCGTTTGGGATCCGATATGTCATAGGAGATGAGATATCTTCGTCGAGCCATGGATCACCTCGTCATCAATGGGGTGTAGGAATCCAGCTCTCCCGTGAAGGAAGCCGCCAGCACCCGCGCCTGAAGATCCAGCACCCTCCGGTACGACACCTGATAGCCGAACAGCGGGTGTTTCAGCTCGGACTCGAGACGGCGTTCATGGGCTTGGATGACGGAACGTCTCCCATCAGCGTTCAGGACCACCCCGAGATGTCCCCTCATGAAACTCTTCTCGTTGACTTCACCATTGTTGAAACACTGCAACGCCACAGACTCCGCCACGAGGGCGCGGAACTCCTCGGCCAGGTCGAGAGCAAGAGCGGGCCTGCCGTAGCGGGGCTGATGCAGCACCCCCAGGAAAGGATCCAGACCCACCCCGGTCAGCACCGCGACAAGGTCCTTCGTCAACAGGCTGTAGCAGAACCCGAGCACCGCATTGACGGGATCGGGTGGTGGACGTCGCGCCCTGCCGTGCGCCTGGAACTCGGCCACGACCTCAAGCCGGGGAGACAGCAGCTTGTGGAACTGCCCGAAATACAGTCGCGCTGCCGTGCCCTCGATCCCGAGCAGCGTCTCCAAGGACGCAGCGGATTCGGTTTTCGCTTCCAGTTCCTTGAGCTGATCCAAAACCGAATCATCCAACGACACCTTCGCGTTGCGGCGCAACAGCACCCGCTGGTTGTGGATCTTTCCCCGGATCATCTGCTGCGCGAACCGCAGGCCGTGGACGCTCGCCAGCACCTGCCGTCGCCTGAGCGTCACGTGACCGTTCAGCGGCCCCTGCGACCATCCGTCGAGCCAACCCCCGTAGCTGAGCCAGATCACCACCACACCCCTGCGCCACAACGCCTTGAGCGCCTGGGTGGTGATCTGCACGTTCCCCACCACACAAACCTGGGAGACATCGAGAAGGCGGCGCTCGGCCACCGTCTCGCCCTTGACCGCCACCAGCAGTCGACCACCGGAAACCTTCACCGACGCCCCCTGCGTGTTCACGTACACGGGTCTGGTGTCGGGATTCCTGACGATGATCCGACGCGGCTGCTCACTGGAACGTTCGAGCAGATAGTTCGTCTCATCGGGCATGCACAGCGGCGCCAGCGAGCAGCGAGGACAGCGCGGGTCGTTCAGCAACGGCGGGGGTGGAAGTTCCTGCGCGGCCACCTGCCGTGCCAACGCCACCAACTCCCGCACCTCTGTCTCCGCGTCCTGCCCCACCTCGATCGAGGCCCTGTGATGCGATCCCAGATAGGAAATCTCGGCGCGGTTCACCGAATACCCGGCACGTCGCAGCAGCACCGCCTGGGTCAGGACCTGCACCCGGTCGGCAGGCCACATTCCGCCGTCCCTGGGGCCGGATCCCTTCTTCATGTCCACGGGACTCGACGACCCGTCCTCGTGGTCCACCCGGTCGATGACGGCCGTCACCCCGAGGTCCGGATCCGACAACGCCACCTGGATAGAGGTGAACGGTTTCTCCTCCTCATCGGGGGCGGGCATCCGCCCGGAACGACGATCCGTCGCGTCGTGGGCCACTGAACCCTGGATCGTGTCGTCGTTGTGAGCCCAGCGGCCGTCCACCCATTCGAGGTGGAACAGCCGCTGGCAGTACACCAACTCATTCAGCATCCTCGCGGGAACCAGCTGCGGTTCCGCCGAGTACTCCCCCTGCGCCGGCATGGTTATCGCTCCACCGGCCGGAACAATCCGAAACCGAAATGCGAGAGGGACCCGAGCACCAAAGGCTCCGGGCGTTCCCCGAGGCCCTTCGGCAGGGGTTCGTCGAAGTCCAGCTGCAGCAGCATTCCGCGGCGACGTTGCGCCATCGATTCGTTCCAGCGGTATCGACGGAACCTCACCACGTCCCGGTCCTCCCAGTCGGCGAGCAGTTTCACCCTCACCGGCGGCGTGCCCTCGGGGTGACGGAAACCGAGTTCGCGTTCCACGAGTTTCTGCGCGAACTCCTCCCGCGGTTTGTTCTGCTTGGGGAAGCGGTCGGTCAGGAACGGGGTCACGGAAACCCACGTGGTGGCATCGGCACTGGTGTATTCGTGCATCACCGTATCGACGGGTCCCATCAGCTGCAGGTGCAGTTCAGCCCCGGAGCGATACCCCTTGGGTGCGTTGCTCCAGCGCGGCAGGTACCTCGCCCCAGCCAGCCGGGAAAGCGTATCGGCGGGTATCCCGTCGGGCACCCACAACACCAGGTCCTCCACCTGCCCCGTCGGCTCACCACCGGCACCCAGCGTCGGCAACCAGAGCCAATGGGGATGTCGATGCTGGGGGCCGTCACCAAGAGCGTCACGGTGTCCGGCCAGCACCTCGACCCCGCTGCCCTGCTCCCGCAGGTCCGTGTTCTCCTTCTTGGTACCGAGGATGCGTCCCCGGAGTCCATGGGCAGCGAGAATGCCGTCCTCAATGCGGAAGGGGGCGGCGGGTTCCAGCCGCCACCGAACGGTCGTGGGTCTGAGCAGATCATTCACCTCTCTGCGGATCGGGATGGCGGAGGTTTCCTCGGGCAGCTCGTACCGAACCCACCGGGAACCGCTGGGGTACCGGAGACGGGCCTTGCGCATCTCCAAGGAGGAGGTCTCAAGTTGCTTCCTGGTCACGTCGGGCTCGGGCACCAGCACCTGGGTGTTTCCCGTTTCAGAAGGACGAACCCACCTTTTCTCCTGCTGGGAATGCTCCTCGGACAACAGCCGCGCCTCGCATCGCGATTCCGCCCGCCCCAAATAGGGCAGTTTCCTCAACAGCCGGTCCAGGACGTCACGCTGTCCGGCGGGCAGGGTGAGATTCGGCCAGCGGATCAGCACCTCGGCCTCGTCATCCAGGTTCAGCCGAGGGTCGAGCTGGAGCGACGTGGAATGCTTGACTCCCTCAAGGAAATCCGGATTGGGCATGTAGTGCCGGGTCTGCGACGGCCTGGCATCCGGCAGCAGGTATTCCGGAGGTTCGGTGGCGAGCCCGGTCAGCAGGTCGTCGATCGTCTTCTCGGCTATGTCGTCGCAGCGGGTGTGCCAGACGCTGATCAGGGCACGGAGCAGCCGCCAGGGTGACGGCGGCCACTCGCTGATCCCCTCGTTGAGGGCATGATCCCACCCGTTCGCGTGGTATTTCCCTGTGACAAAACGCAGGGCCACCTGGGTAGGCATGGTCACTTCCCCCCGCCGGTCCATTTCAGTTCCGAGATCGACGCGAGATCACCGTGCTGTTCGATGGCCTGCCGCAGCTTCGCGGTGGCCTCGTCCAGAGTGGGAATCCTGGTGAGGTCCTCGCAGTCCTGGTCCACGACCAGATGACATGCGGTGCGCAGCCGCAACCCGTCCTGCCGGAACAGGCTGGCCAGTTCGAAATCAACCAGAGCGTTCAACACCGCCTCGGATTTCTCGCCGAGACCGTAGGACTGGATCTGCCCATGATCCACGACGACGGACGCCGTGATGTCACGGGCCGTGTACTCAACCCGCTGGTGCGGCACCATGCCGTAGCCCTCCTTGGCTCCCCGCCCCTCGTCGTTGCTGGGGTTCACCGAATCCGTCTTCACCCCGCCGGAGACCGCGGGACGCACGTCAAGGGCGTCGATGAAACAGGTGATGGCCCGGGCGATCTTCGGTTGAGATGGCCACTGTTTCTGGGCGAAGAACACGCCATGGATCAGGGAGACCGGGTCCAGATCGAAAATGGCCTTGGCGAGGGCGCGGTGTTCCACCAGCCTGCCCTTGACCAGCCCGAGTTTGTCCTCCAACCAGACCCGCCCGGTCTTGCCGTCGATCTTGGCGTCCATCAGGTAGGCGCTGGCCAGTCTGTGGGCCTCGAGACGGGAGCTGGTCAGGAACCCACCCTCAGCATCGACGACGCGCACATACGGCAGGCCACGCAGCGCCTCCGCCTGATCGCTGACCGCCGGATCCCAGGTGCACAGTTCCAGTCGGTTCGCCATCGACTGGGGCGATTCCAGGTGGAGGGCCTGCACCCATCCCTCGCCGGGTACATGGGCCTGGTAGGTGGCCGCCCCGAGATCGGGGAACCCGGTTGGCTGGAACCGGAATCCGACGGCGGGTCGGAGGGTCAGGTTGAGGACGGTGCTGGTCATTGCAGTGCTCCTTCGTAGAGGTCGGTGTTTTCGTAGGGGTCGGTGTTCTCGGCTTCTGGTGCGCTTCTCTTGAGCGCCCACGGGCCTGAGGGTGCGGCCAGGGCCGCGAGAATTCGTGGTCCCAGGCCGGGCTGGGAAATGCGTGCGGAATGGGTGTGGACCTGGATGTCGGTTTCCTCGGTCCAAGGAAGGCTGATCGTTCCTCGGCTGATCACACCGCTCGCGGCGCGGTGCACTTCGGCGACACGATCAGCGCGCAGCTGAAGAGGCCAGCCGGGTTCGAGCCCCACCGCTGCTCCCGTCGCATCCGACGCTGTTCCCCGCATGCGCACAAACCCGGATGCGAGGGCCTGAAGAATCGCCAGGGTCGGATCCAAGAACAAGCACTCACCATCCGATTTCACGATGTCCGCGTAATTCCTGCCGCTCCAGTCGACAGCCAGGAAGGCCAGCAGGTGATGGGTGACGAGGTCGTCGTCGAGAAGTCCCCCAACCCAGGCGTGGATGTCGGTCCAGGACCCCGGGTACCGGTGGCGTTTGAAGGGCAGCCATCCCCGGGCCAGGCGGGTGTCCTCCCCCGGATGCTGCGCCAGCCACACCACCAGGTCCGCCAACACGTCGACGGTGGGTCTGGCACCGAGCCCGGGCACCATCACCTCAGGGTCGATCGGATCTTTGGGGTTTCTGGGATCTGCGCCAACAAGCAGACGACGAATGGGCTGCCCACCGCTTCCCCCGCCCTGCTGAGAAGCGGTGGGCGGCAGGAAGGTTGCAGAGGCGATCCCGGCGGCGATCCGCGCCTCGGGGCTTTTGAGGAACAGCTCCCGACACACGGGAATGACGGCATTCGCCGGCACCAGCTTCGAGGGACGTCCCAGTTCCTCGCGATTCTTCCGGGAGCGCAGGGCCGTCAACTCCAGCTCGGTCTGAGCACGAAGCATGGCGATTCCATTCCGCCACTCGGGTTCCCGCACGAAAGCCGTCACGCTCGCATCGAACCGGCGTGCCGCGGTTTTGGACGCCACTCCACTGGCCTTGTGGAACGTCCGGACACGGCGCAGCGGTTCCCTGGCCAGGACCACCTCCGGGCGCGCCTCCACCTTGACGTGATCCAGCGGAACGGCGACAAAGGCCAAGCCGTTTCGTTTGAGGAAACCGAAACGCTGAAAAGCCGAAATTCCCCTGTTCACACCGAAGGAACGCACTGCCGCATACATGGCGACCGCGTTGTTGGCGGTTCCGCCGTCCCAGGAAACCCGCGCCTCCTCGAAGACCTGACGCAGCTCCACCAAGGTGACGCTCTCCAGCAAAGGCGCCCACAATTCGCCTCGGCCTTCCTCGTTCGCCGACCCCGGGATCGGTCCATCCGGACTGGAAGAGACGGTGAAGGGAATGGCCACCCTGGAGTTCTGTTCCCCCAGTCTTTTCGCGGCCGAGGCGGCGAACAGCATGGCCCCTTCCACCATGAGAATGAAAGCCCAGGGGTTGACCATGGCGTCGGCGCTGCCGAACGCGGAGGAACCGGGGGTCCCCGCCCCGACGGGATCGCCCTGACCCACGGAGGCCGCGAGCAGTTTCTCCGTCGCCCTCCCCCACAGCAGATCCCGCATCCACGCCCGGCTGCGTTCGGGTTTCGCCCCGAGTTCCGGCAGAACATCCTTCAGGCGTTGGTGAACATTCGTGCTGAAATCCAGCCGGCCGTCGTTTCCCCCGGTACCGAGAATGGGCGGGTACTCCGTCTTCTTCGCGGCGAGGACCACGCTGGCGTCCATCCACGGCAGGGCATCATCTGGAAGCCGGTTGCGAAGTTCCTGCACGAAGCGTTCCTTCGTCCATCCTTTCTCCGATTTCGCGATCAACACCGACCGGATCACCGCAAGAGCGTTTCGGTAGGGCGCGAGCCTGGTTGCGGTGGAGGATTCCAACATCCGGATGTACTCCAAGGGTGTCTTGTCCTTCTCACCGAACCCGCTGCCGGCATTCCACGGAGAGAAAACCGGGGTGGGAACGAAATCCTGAACGAGGAATTCGGCGATATCCTCCACCTCGGTGTCCATGTGGAACACGCCGTCACGCCAGCCGAACCGCGCGGCGGGATCGGCCTGTTCGGAGATTCCCTTGGCCACCCCGAGCGCCGCCAGGTAGTTGATCAGGGGAACACACCCCAGGCCGGGAAACACGTGCGTGGTCATTCTTCGGTTCCTTCCGCGACGGGGAGTTCGAGGTTGGCGCTGGCCCGCCAGTCAGCCATGCGCACCAAGGTTTCGAGATAGGCGAGACGGAACGGTCCGAGGCGCTCCAGAAGAGCCAGGGCGTTGGTGGTCCAGGAGTCGGGTCCGCTCCGGAAGATGCCGTGGTCGACCACCGATTCGGGCAGCTCGATCCCGGGCAGCGTCACGGCATTGATGGGTTCTTTATCGACGCTTCCGAGGAAACTCAGGCCGTCAACTCCGTCGTAGCGGGGATCGCGGGCGGTGATACGGATGTGTCCGTGATGCGCCGCGATCAGATACAACACGAGTGGATGCAGCTCGGGCTCCACTCCCAGGTCGATCAGCACCTGCCGTCCGGCGTCGGTACGCAACATGAACACCGAGATGAGTTCGTGCCGGAATCCCGAACGCGGCTCCGACTGAACGGTTTCCTGCCCACTCGCTTTGGGTTGACGCCGCACTCGGAGCGGGGCGATACCGGGAGATTTCGCATACAGCTGTTCCGGGTCATCGGGAGGTGTGTCCGCGTTCGCCTCCAGCAGCGCCCGCGCCCAGTCGCGGTGGGCCTTGCCGAGGTCGTGGAGCGCCCCGGCGACGGCGGCGGCGTGCAGGTGTGTTGCGTCGATCCCGGCCGGGCGGAGCACCTTGGCGAGGGCCTCGGCCTGTTCCCGGGTGTCCGCGAGGTGCTGGTGCAAAGTGACCCATCCGTTTCCTCGGGCTCCGGCGTCCTGGGAACCGGTAATGCTCTCGGGAGTGGTCGCATCCGAGAGGTTGTCCGCATCGACGTGGTCCTGGACCGTGTGCTTCTCTGCGGGATCGAAGCCGTGTTCGATGCTGTAGCCGCCGAGCCCGGCCTCCACCAAGATCAGCTGCTGGGGTCGCAGCTGATCCGCTCGCACGGGGATCCAGCGGTCATCCTGGATCGAGAAGGTCCAGGCCCGCTGATCCCTTCGGTCCCTGATGTCCTTCCGGTTCAGCAGTTTCTTCGCCCGGCTCATCGAAACGCCACAGCGAAGCGGCTGGCCGGGGATCTCGGTCGTCAGCTCTCCCCGGGGTGTGATGGAACCGTTCGGTATCCAGGCCAGCTGAACGTCGAGGTCCTTGTCAGGACGGATGTAGCAGCTGATGTCGATGTCGTTGCCCGTTAGGTCAGGGGTTGTATCGAACAGCTGACGGAAGTCGCAGCGACGCAGGATGCGCAGTTCCAGATCCTCCGGCGGTATGTCGTCGCCCAGCCGGTGGAGCTGGGCGCTGGTCAACGACATGCCTTCCGCGCGCCTCAAAGCCTCGACCGCGCACGCAACCTGTTGCGAGTCGTACGGATGCCCTTTGGCGGGTTCACGCCAGTGAACCACCGCTTCCCCCACCGGGTATCGGGCAGCCCTGTTGCAACGCCCGGCCCGTTGGACGACGGACGCCCACGGCGCGGCCTCGGTGATGAGGGTGCGGGCGTCGATGTCCACCCCGGCCTCGATTGCCTGGGTTGCGACGACGATTCCTCCATCACGCGCAATCCCCTGCAGCTTTTCGAGCTGGGTTTTGCGTTCCACCCCACGGAATTGGGAGTGGATCAGCAACCTGGGCTCCTCCGGGGCCAGTTTGCCGAGTTCCCGGTAGGCATCGACGGCGGCGTCAACCGTGTTCACCACCACCAGGGTGAGGGTCCCGGGTTGGTGGCGTTCGACGATCTGGGCGGCGAACTCCTTCGGTTTGTCGACCGGGGGAAATTCCCTGATTGTTCGTTCTGCCGACATGCGCCGGAGCAGCTCCGGGGACTCCGACGACTCGTCGATCCCCAGCACGTCGGCGCCTTCCCAAGGGTTGTCGACGGTGTCCAGGATGCGTTCGTCGATGGTGGCCGACATGATCATGAGCCGGCTCGGCTCCGCAGTGCCGAGTTCTCGTTGGAAGGCCGCGAATTGACGCAGGGTGGCGGTGGCCTGGGGCGCGAGCTGAACCTCGTCGACCACCATCAGGGTGCCGTTCCCGATGAGCGCGAAATCGATCGGGTAGGACGCTCGGAAGGTTCCGTATCCTCGTGCGAGTCCCCGCGACACCCCCATGTCGACGGTGCCGATGACGATGCTGGGGCGGTGCAGGTTCATGCGCCAGTCCTGCTGGGAGGACCGGATGTCGCGGCCACCCATGAACACGTGCACGCCGACCGCATCCAACAGCCCGAGCCGGTCGAGCCAGCCACGGACCGTTTCCTCGTACTGCTCCACCAGCGTGCGCGAGGGCAGGAGGACGACCAGTCGCCGCGGGGTCGCCGCCCGAACCGAGGCATCGGGATGGAAGAGCAGTCGCCACACATAGGCCAGGACCACGGCCGTCTTGCCCGATCCCGTCGGCGCCCGCAGCGCGTCGGGGAAACCCTCCTCGGCAAGGCGCACCTGGTACCGGTACGGGTCACACCCGTCCGGTGCGCCTTCCGTGCGGGTGGCCCGCCGGAAGCACTCAGTGAAGTTCGAGAACCGCATCATCGCATCCCTTCAATCTGTCTCCACCTACCTATGACGGCCAGACCGCGGTCAGTCCCCAAAAAATTTTCGGCAGGTCGTCCCCACGGGAACGATCGTAACAGAAGTTGCTTACCCGCTTCTTAAGTCGTACACTCGAAGAGTCCGGGGTGGCTGCATTGAAGGAGAAGCGGGTACCTGCGACCCAGATCTGGCAGAGCATCGTCCACCCCGGACCACGGAAAGGAGAGCCATGTCCCCCTCGGTGCCACCACCCACCCCGACTGCCGAACAGGGAAGACGTGTACCTACAGCACGTTCACTTGATTCTCAACACGCGCCGAGGCAAACTGGATGCTGCGCAGACGTGCGCAGGGGCGGGGTCGTTGGCCTCGCAAATCCTATGGTCCGTAACGGACGTAGTTGCCTTTACTCGTGGCCCACCTTCCAAGGAGGGTCACGAGTTTCGTCTGACAAGGAGCCACGGGGATGAGGTTCCTTTACATCGACGAGGCTGGTGATGACACCACCTACACCCCGTCCACGCCAGACCAGCCGCCAGTTTTCGCACTGGTCGGAATCTCGATCCCATCATCGCAACACACTCGGTTGATATGGAACTTCCTCAGAGCCAAGAAGAGGTATTTTCCTGAGTTGAAATCTCGACGATTGACCGACCTCATCCAGTACGAGCACAAGGGCGCAACCATCCGCAAACAATTGCGTTCCACATCTCGCAGGAAGAAGCGCAACGCCATCGGTTTCATAGACATGACGCTATCATTATTGGAGCGCACTCGTTCCAGAATATTCGGCGAGATCTGGATCAAAAAATCCGGCCACCCATTGATTCCAGAGCATCTGTATCAGCAAGGAGTCGCGCACCTGGCAAGAAGTTTTGAAAACCAGCTCGCAGCAAACTCTACCAGCGGCCTGATGATCCTCGACTCCAGAACCAAATCCAAGAACGCAGGGAACGTACACCAGATCACCACACGCCGATACCGCACCGGCGGAAGCCTGTTTCCCCACCTGATGGAGGCCCCGGTGTTCGGGCACAGCGACACTCACGTAGCACTGCAGCTCGCGGATGTGATCACATCCGCCCTAGTGTTCCCGCTTGCCTGCTGGACCTACTGCCAAGAATATACAGAGAATGTGAATGTTTCGCCGGAATATGCAGACCTGCAAATTCGATTCGGAGAACGCCTCAAAGCCCTCCAAATTTATCAGGCCAACAAAGAAAACGGCCACCAAAGCGGCTTGCACGTGAGTGATCGCATTCACCACCTACCGGCAGACCTGATTTTTACTGGCAAACAATAACGAACTCTATTCATTTGCCCCAGCCAAGGCTTTCGAAGATGGATGTGCGACCCGCAAATTAGTCTCAAAAACACGCCGCCCTCAGGCAGCAAACAAGAACCATCCCCGGGATGCTCTTCGCTGCGCTTTGATCACGGTTCTTGCCGAGCATGTGCTTCACCCAGCAACGCTCCTCGTGATTCGCGGACCAGCAAGACCGCCGCTTCATCGGCCCTACCCCACCTTGAATGAGTGAGTACTCACTCATACACTGGTGCGTCGTGATGACCCGTGCCCGACCTCTTCCGCCCGCTGAACGAAGGGCGTCGCTGATTGCCGCGACCCGCCAGCTGATCCTCGACCACGGCCCGGAGGTGACCACCCGGCAGGTGGCGGAGGCCGCCCAGGTGGCCGAGGGAACCCTGTTCAGGGTGTTCCCGACCCGCCGCGACCTGATCGCCGCCACCATCGCCGACCACCTCTCCCCCGAACGGCTCGCCGACATCTTCTCCGCGACCCCCGCCACCACGACCGTCGACGAGACCACCGAGGTGTGTCTGTCCACCGCCGCCGACTACGTCACCACCTTCGGGCGTTTCATCCCCCGACCGCACCGGGGCGGCGACCAGGACGAGATCCGGTTCCGGATCATGGAGCTGTGGGAGGCCCGGGTCCGTGACATCGCGGGCTGGATACGTGACCGCCTGGCCCCGCACGAGGCCGAGCTGACCATCCCGGTCAAGGACTTCGCCCATCTCGTCGTCACCCTGGCGATGGGGTACGCGCACGGCAGGTGTCCCGAAGCCAAGTTGTGCCCCGCTTCCCTGGCCCGCCTGGCCCTCGACGGGGCCCGCAGGAGGCAGTCCCTGTGATCGCACGACTCAACCGGCTGATATTCACGCATCTGAAGCCGTACTGGAGAGAACTGCTGGCCGTCCTGGTTCTCCAGGTGCTGGCGACCACCATGTCGCTGTACCTGCCGAACCTGAACGCGCAGATCATCGACGACGGCGTCGTCAAGGGCGACACCGGCCTGATCTGGCGCAGCGGCGCCCTGATGCTGCTGTTCTCCCTGGTGCAGGCGGCGGGGCAGATCGGCGCCACCTGGTTCGGCGCCCTCACCGCCATGTCGCTGGGCCGCGACCTCAGGGCCGCCATCTTCGACCGCGCCCTGTCGTTCTCCACCCGCGAGGTGCGCGACTTCGGGGCCTCGTCGCTGCTGACCCGCAACACCAACGACGTCCTGCAGGTGCAGACGATCGTCCAGACCACCCTGACCATCATCGTCGGCGCCCCCATCATGATGGTCGGCGGTTTCATCATGGCGGTGCGCGAGGACTTCGGGCTGTCGTGGATCATCGCGGTCAGCGTCGCCGTGCTGGGCGTGACGATCGCGCTGCTGGTGATCTTCGTCTCTCCCCTGTTCCAGCGGATGCAGACCAACCTCGACAACCTGAACCGGGTGCTGCGCGAACAGATCAGCGGTATCCGGGTGATCCGCGCCTTCATTCGCGAGGACCACGAGTCGAGGCGCTTCGAGGGTGCCAACGAGGATGTCTACTCCGTCACGCTGCGTGCCTCCCGCTGGATGGTGCTGCTGTTCCCGATCGCCATGTTCATGGTGAACATCTCATCGGTGGCGGTGATCTGGTTCGGCGCCTTCCGCATCGACTCCGGTGACATCCAGATCGGCCAGATGACCGCCTTCCTGAACTACCTGATCCAGATCCTCATCTCGGTGATGATGTCGACGATGCTGCTGTTCCTGGCGCCGCGTTCCGCGGTGTCCGCGGACCGCATCCTGGAGGTGCTGGACACCGAACCCACGGTGGCTCCCCCCACCGACCCGGTCTCCCCGCAGGAGCTGACGGGTGTCGTCGAATTCCGTGACGTCACCTTCACCTACCCGGGTGCGGAGGATCCGGTGCTGGCGAACGTGTCGTTCACCCTGGCCCCGGGCCGCACCACCGCGATCATCGGGTCGACGGGATCGGGCAAGTCCACCCTGGTGAACCTGATCCCCCGCCTGTACGACGTCAGCGGCGGCGAGGTGCTGGTGGACGGCGTCGACGTGCGCCACCTCGACCCCGACGCCCTGTGGTCGCGGATCGGGCTGGTGCCGCAGAAGCCCTATCTGTTCTCCGGGACGGTGGCCTCCAACCTGCTCTACGGGCGCCCCGACGCCACACCGGAACAGATGTGGGAGGCGTTGCGGATCGCCCAGGCCGCCGATTTCGTCGAGAAACTCGACGGCGGTCTCGCCGCCCACATCTCGCAGGGCGGCACGAACGTCTCGGGCGGGCAGCGACAGCGCCTGTCCATCGCGCGGGCGCTGGTGAAGGAACCCGCCGTCTACGTCTTCGACGATTCCTTCTCCGCCCTCGACGTCGCCACCGACGCCCGGCTGCGGGCCGCCCTGGCCCCGGCGACGGCGGACCGCGCCACTCTGATCGTCGCCCAGCGCGTCGCCACCATCCGGGGCGCCGACGAGATCCTCGTGCTGGAGCACGGCCGCATCGTGGGTCGCGGCACCCACGATGAACTGCTGGCGAGCAACGCCACCTATCAGGAGATCGTCGACAGCCAGCTGAGCGCCGAGGAGGCCCAGGCATGAGCACCACCACCGGAAACACCGGGGCCGCCACCAAACCCGCGGCCAACAAACGTCCCGCACACGGCCCGGGGAAGATCAGCTTCGGGCCCGGCGGACCCAGCGGCTCCGGGGAGACCGCGGTCGCCTTCCTGCCGTCGCTGAGACGCCTGCTCGGGATCATGAAACCGCATCGGATCGCGGTGGCGGTCGCGCTGGTGCTGTCCGTCAGCGCCGTCGTGATGTCCACCCTCGGCCCGAAAATCCTGGGGGCGGCCACCGACCTGCTGCTGGCCGGGATCGTCGGCAAGAACATGCCCGCGGGGGTCACGAAGGAACAGGCCATCGAAGCTGTCCGCGGCGGCGGGAACGACACCCTCGTCGAGATGCTGCAACGCGTCGACTTCACACCCGGCCAGGGCATCGACTTCGGCGCCATCGGGTCGGTGCTGGCTCTGGTGCTGCTGCTCTACGTCGTCTCCGCCGTCGCCACCTACGTCTCGAACTGGCTGCTGATCGGCGCGGCCCAGAAGTCGGTGCGGCGGATGCGCAGCGACGTGGAGGCCAAGCTGCAGCGCCTGCCCCTGTCGTACTTCGACGGGCAGCCGCGCGGCGAGCTGCTCTCCCGCGTCACCAACGACATCGACAACATCTCCCAGACCCTGATGCAGACCCTGCCGCAGCTCATCAACTCGCTGCTGACGGTGGTCGGGGTGGTGATCATCATGATGTGGATCTCGTGGCCGCTGGCGCTGGTCACGCTGGTCTCGATCCCGCTGTCGATGCTGATCGTGCCGTTGATCATGCGCCGCTCCCAGAAACGATTCGCCGACATGTGGAAGTCCACGGGCGAGCTGAACTCGGAGATCGAGGAGGCCTATACCGGCCATTCCCTGGTGAAGGTGTTCGGCCGCAAGTCGGAGGTGGAGGACACCTTCCACACCCGCAACGAGGAACTGTTCAGGTCGTCGTTCGGGGCGCAGTTCCTATCCGGGATCCTCATGCCCGTGATGTTCCTGGTCGGCAACCTCAACTACGTCATCGTCGCGGTCTTCGGTGGCCTCCAGGTGGCCACGGGGCAGATGAACATCGGCGACGTGCAGGCATTCATCCAGTACTCGCGCCAGTTCACGCAGCCACTGACGCAGCTCGCGTCCATGATGAACCTGCTGCAGTCGGGGGTGGCCTCCGCGGAACGGGTCTTCGAGCTGCTCGACGCCGATGAGATGTCGCCGGAGCCGGACCGCGACCTGACCGCCGAGGGCGGGCACGTCGTCTTCGAGGACGTCACCTTCTCCTACAACCCGGATCGTCCCCTCATCGAACACCTCAACCTGGAGGCGAAACCCGGCCAGACGGTCGCGATCGTCGGGCCCACCGGCGCGGGCAAGACCACGCTGGTGAACCTGCTGATGCGTTTCTACGACCTGAACTCCGGTCGCATCCTCCTAGACGGGACGGACATCGCGACGGTGGACCGTGGGGCGTTGCGCAACAACATGGGCATGGTGTTGCAGGACACGTGGCTGTTCGGCGGCACCATCCGCGACAACATCGCCTACGGCAAGGAGGGCGCCACGCAGGAGGAGATCCTGGCCGCGGCGAAGGCGGCGTTCGTGGATCGTTTCGTCCACTCCCTGCCCGACGGCTACGACACCGTCATCGACGAGGAGGGCAACAACGTCTCCGCGGGTGAGAAACAGCTCATCACCATCGCGCGGGCGTTCCTGTCGGAACCGGAACTGCTGATCCTCGACGAGGCCACCTCGTCGGTCGACACCCGCACCGAACTGCTGCTGCAAAAGGCGATGGCGGCGCTGCGCAGTGGTCGCACGTCTTTCGTGATCGCCCACCGCCTGTCCACCATCCGCGACGCCGACCTGATCCTCGTCATGGACGACGGCGCCATCGTCGAGCAGGGCACCCACCACGACCTGCTGGCGGCCAGGGGTCGCTACCACGACCTGTACCAGTCGCAGTTCAACGCACCCATCGAGGAGGTCGCCACCCCCTGAGAGGTCGCACCAACCCAAAGCCGATTGAGCCATCTCGTGGCGGAGGTTTTTCGAAGCCGGTTGAGCCGATCCGCGAGAACCAGCGAGCTGGCTCAACCAAGTTCAGGGTTGGAGACCCTCACCCTGCTCGGTCATCAGGTCGCGGGGAATCCGCATCTCCTCTGGCCTTGGCGAGGCGAAACCCGGGATAATGTCCGCAGGATGAGGAAGGATGCACCATGAGCCATCACGACATGGACATGGTGGTCCTGATCGTCTGTGGGGTGCTGCTGGCGGGTGTCGCGGCGGTGCGGATCTCGTCGCGCAGTTCCATGCCCGGTTTGCTGCTGTACCTCGGCATCGGTCTGGGGATCGGCGAGGCGGGCCTCGGGATCCGGTTCGACGACGCCCAGCTGGCCTACAACATCTCCGCGCTACTGGTGGGGCTGCTGCTGTTCGACGGCGGGTTCACCACCCGCTGGGCGGAGTTCAGACCGGTGGCCTCCCGGGCCGGGCTGCTCGGGACCGTCGGGGTGCTGGTCTCGGTGGCGGTGGCCTCGTCCATCGCGATGTTGGTGCTGGGCGTGGACCTGCGCACCGGGATCCTGATGGCGGCAATGGTTTCGTCGACGGATGCCGCCGCCGTGTTCGCGATCCTGCGCCGCCTGCCCCTGAAGTCGAAGGTGCGCACCACCCTGGAGGGCGAATCCGGTTTCAACGACCCGCCCGCGATCATCATCGTCACCGTCGTGGTCTCCGACGCCTGGAACCAGATGTCGGTGACGGGAATGATCGCGAACGGACTCTTCCAGTTGACCGCGGGTGCCCTCATCGGGGCGGCGGTGGCGATGGTGGGGCAGGCTTTCCTGCACCGCATCTCCCTGCCGAGCGCAGGCCTGTACCCCCTCGCAACCCTCGCGATCGCGCTGACCGCCTACTCCGTCGCCGGGGTCGCGGGCGGTTCGGAGCTGCTGGCCGCCTATATCGCAGGTCTGTGGCTCGGCAACCAGGCCCTCCCCCACCACTCGACGACGGAGGGTTTCACGGAGTCGGTGGGCTGGTTGGCGCAGATCGGTTTGTTCGTGATGCTGGGGCTGCTGGCCTCCCCCAGCCAGCTGCCGGAGGCGATCGTCCCGGCGCTGGTGATCGGGTCGGCGTTGACGTTCGTCGCCCGCCCGATCTCCGTATTCGCCTGCCTGACGCCGTTCCGGGAGAAGCTGAGGACCCAGCTGTTCATCTCCTGGGCGGGGATGCGTGGCGCGTTGCCCATCATGCTGGCGACAATCCCGCTGACGCACGACCTGCCGGGCGCCTCGCACATGTTCCACGTCATCTTCCTGCTGGTGGTGACGTTCACCCTCGTGCAGGGCCCGCTGCTGCCGAAACTGGCCCCGTGGGCCGGGGTGCTGGAACAGATCTCCCCCCGGGAATTGCAGTTCGATTCCTCCCCGCTCGAGGGCATCAACGCCTCGCTGGTGCAGTTCCAGGTCCCGGAAACGGGCCGTCTGGTGGGAATGTGGGTGAACGACCTGCGACTTCCCCGCGGAGCAGTGGTCTCCATGATCATCCGCGACAAGAAGATCCTCATCCCCGACAGAACAATGCGTCTTCAGGGTCGCGACGAGCTGCTGCTGGCCGTCGAATCCGGACTGGTCGAACGCGTCCAGGGTCGGTTGATGCTCATAAACGAACACGGCCCGCTGGCGCGCTGGGTGGCTTCGGGCCGGAATCGCCGTCGACTGCTCGACGGCGACTGAGGACCCCCGAAACTGGTTGAGTCGGGATCGCTCTTTGAACTGCTCCTTGGCGTTCTCATCGGCAACGGCGGAGCCCCCGAAACTGGTTGAGTCGAGATCACTCTTTGAACCCGGTTGCGCCAGCACATGAACGCCCTCCTCCTGGGCACGACTCGCGGAGGTTCGACGGTTCAACGTCGCCACCCGACGTTGAACCGTTTTTCTCCCGCGATTCGTGCCCAGGAGGAGGGGCGGTAGTTCCCCAACACGACACCCCCGCCCTGATACGCGATTCGTGCACGGGTGGGGTCACGGTTTCGACACGGTCAGGGCGACGGCATGCACGGTTTGCTGTCCTCGATGCTGGTCACGGTCCGCTCTTTCGTGCAGGTTTCTGCCCCGAAAGCAATCGTCCCCGCCTCTGATGAGACGGGGACCGATCCGTGCGCGAGAGAGGAGTTGAACCTCCACGCCCTTGCGGGCACTGGCACCTGAAGCCAGCGCGTCTACCATTCCGCCACTCGCGCGTCCGGGGACGAACTCTAGCACGACTGCACGCGGGGAGCGCAACTCGGGGCTCAGGCTCCGCTCGTCGCGTCCTCCCGGGTACGACTACCCTCCCGGGTCACCTTCGACAAGCGACCTCTCTTGCCGCGACGTCGAGCCCGCAGGCCGGTGTTCCCGCGCCCGGCGGACGCCTGTCCGACCCCGTGCGATTCTTGTGGTTCCCTGAGACGCCCTCCGTCGCCACGCGCCCTGTCAAAGAAACCTCTTACCATGTTGACCCAGGAGGTATGAATGAGTAACAACCAGTGGCCCGGCCCCAACAATCGTCCGCAGCAGGGATACCCCCAGCAGCCGGCCTTCGGCAGCCCTCAGCCACAACCCGGGCACCAGCAGCCCCAGCCCGGGTATCAGCAACCCCAACCGGGGTATCAGCAGCCCCAACCCGGGTACCAGCAGGAACAACCCAGCTACTCCCAACCCACGTACCAGCAGTCCGGATACGGCCAACAGGGCTATCAGCCCGTCTACGGTTCCGCCGGTCAGGGCATGCCCCCGCAGCCACCGAGGAAAAGCAACACGGTCCTGATCGTCGCGCTCGTTGCCGTCCTCGTGGCCATCACTGGGTTCGGGGCCTGGTGGCTCCTCGGCCGGGACAACCAACCGAACGCCACCCCCTCCACCAGCACACAGACCACCACACAAGCAACCCAGAACTCAGAGAAACCATCACCCGAACCCACGAAGAAGAGCACCGAGCCCACGAGGAAGACCACCGAACCCACCACCCGGGAACCATCCAAGTCTTCCGGCGCCGCACCCGAGATGCCCAAATCATTCGACGACTTCACCTTCGACAAGAAAAAAGACCTGGCGAGCACCTACACGAACTCGGACGGGGACTTTTTCGTGGCGGCCTACGGAGCGGGCGAGACCGTCGCGGAGAACTCCACCGATCTCCATGACATCGAGACCATCGGGAAATGGACCTGCGGCAAGAACGAAGACGACTCCTCCATGTGCTTGACCGAGGTCTATTCCGGCACCTTGGCGACGCTCATGATCGACGAGCCGACCTCCAAAGTGGCGGAAGTCTCTGATCGTTTCCTCGACGCCTGGAAGTAGTTGCACGCGGCCAGGGCTACGGGAAGACCCCGAACGAGTTGATCCCGGCAGCCCTCGCCGTGAGGCCAAGAGGCAAGAAATGACCAACGCCCCGGTCTTCGGGGATCTGAACTGCGGCAACCGCTGCCTAGACCCAGATGCGCCGGCTGCAAACCCGACATGACGGTGGTCATCACGATGATGACCACCCCACTGTCCGAAGTGGCCGAGAACCCCAAGGCCTTCCTGGAGGCCCGGAACCGCCTTTCCCGGCAACCACCCCGCGAGCACCGGTTTTCCGGCCGCGACCGGTGTCTCGCGCAGTAGCATCATCGTCGGGAAGTAATTTCCGGAGGAGATGGAGGAAAACACCGTGGACCATCAATCCACCCAGCCGGGGGCCGGACTTCGTGTCGCCTTCGTCACCATGCACACCTCCCCTCTGGAACGCGCCGGCACCGCGGACGCGGGTGGCATGAACGTGCTCATCGCCGCACTGGCCCGGGCGCTGGGAAGGCTCGGCGTGCGGGTGGACTTCCTGACCCGCCGCACCGACCCCGACCAGCCGGAACAGGAGGACGTGGCCCCGTCGGTGACGCTGCGGCGTCTCCCCGCGGGCCCGCCGACCCCACTGCCGAAAAGCGAGATCGACCAGCACATCGACGAGTTCCGGGAGGCCATGGAGGCCCTGGAACCCCACGACCTGATCCATTCCCACCACTGGATGTCGGGGGTGGCGGCGCTGCCCGTCGCCCGCTCCTGGGGGGTGCCCCACGTGATGACCTTCCACTCGGTGGCCGCCCACCCGAACTCGCCGCTGCGCGACGGGGAACCGCCCGAGTCGCCCGCCCGGGTCGACGGCGAGGTGATGTGTGCGGAGCAGTCCGATCTGGTGCTGTGCGTCTCCCGGCACGAGGCGGCCGTGGTCATCGGTCGCTGCGGGGCCGATCCGGAACGGGTGCGGATCGTGCGTCCCGGTGTCAACATCGACCTGTTCCATCCCGCCACCCACCCCTGGGCGCCGCCCGGTGTCCGGCCCGGCTATGTCGTGTTCGCCGCGCGGCTGCAACCCCTCAAGGCCCCCGACGTCGCCATCCGCACCATGGCCTGCCTGCCCGAGGCCATCCGCCCGGACCTGGCGGTGGTCGGTGAGACCTCGGCGGATTTCGCGGACTACGAGGCCGAGCTGCACACCCTCGTCGACGACCTCGGGTTGCGCGGGCAGGTGCACTTCCTGGCCGGCCAGGACCGCGAGTCGCTGGCCCGCATCGTGCGGCACGCCTCCGTGATGCTGGTGCCGTCGCACTCCGAGACCTTCGGGTTGATCGCCCTGGAGGCCTCGGCCTCGGGGGTGCCCGTCCTGGCCGCCGCGTCGGGAGGCCTGACCGAGGCCATCTGCAACACCCACACCGGCCTGCTGATTCCCACCCACGACCCCCGCATGTGGGCCGAGGCCCTCGGGGCACTGCTCACCGACAAACCACGTCGCGATCTGATGGGCACCACCGGGAGGCAGCGGGCGCTGGCGATGACCTGGGAGCGCGCTGCGGAGAACACCCTGCAGCAGTACCGGAGGATCCTGTGAGAATCACCTTCATCCACGCCCATCCCGACGACGAAACCCTCGCCACGGGCGCGCTGATCGCCTGGCTGGTGGCCTCGGGACATGAGGTGAGCCTGCTCACCGCGACCCGCGGGGAACGCGGCGAGGTGGTGCCGGGGCCGCTGTCGCACCTGGCCGGAACCCCAGCCCTGGAAACCCACCGGGAGGGTGAGTTGGCCGGGGCGCTGAGGGTGCTGGGGGTTTCCCGGCACGGTTTCCTGGGGGATCCGCCCGCCGGTTCGGGACGCCGCTACCGCGACTCGGGAATGCGCTGGATCCGTGAGGGCCTCGCGGGGCCCGCGGAGGACGCGGAACCGGATTCGCTGTGCGCGGCAGACCTCGACGACGTCGTGGCGGATGTCGCGTCCTGGATCCGGGCGGTGGACGCCGACCTGGTGGTCTCGTACCACACCGATGGCGGCTACGGGCATCCCGACCACGTCCGCATCCACCACGCTTCCCTGGCCGCCGCGCAGCGCACCGGGAAGGGTTTCGCGGCCGTCGTCCACGGCCCGGGCGACGAGGTCCGCTGGTTCGACCTGCGCGAACTGCAACCCACGGTGGAGGAGGCCCTGCGACACCACGCCTCCCAGCTCACCGCCCACGGCGACGGCACCCTCACCCACTCCGGTGGCCAGTCGGAGGCGGTGACGACCTCCGTCGGGCTGCTTCCCGCCCCCGAAACCCCACCAGCCGCTGGGCTGGTGGACTCGCTCGCCTGAACCGGTTGAGTGGTTCCGCCGGGGAATCGCGGTTGCGCAGCACTCAACCCGATTTTCACCCCTCCGGGAGCGATTTTCGCGGTTGAGTGCTGCACAACCGGGTTCTTCCTCCCGGTTGGCGAAAATCCGCCACCCGCCGTCCTCAGCCCAGTTGGACCCACGCGAAGGCCAGCAGCAGGGCGGCGGGCAGCAGGTATTTGCGGGGGTGCCGCCAGGCGTGGCGTCGGGTGCGGAGCCCCCGAAGCGGGGCGTGACGCTCCAACGCGGGGACGGCGAGGGCCTCCAGCGCCGTGACGACGACCACCAGCCCGGCGATCAGCGGCAGGTCGCGGGCACCCAGCAGCCAGTACACCACGCCGACCCCGGCGTTGAACGTTCCCAGGAAAACAGCGACGGCCGCCGCGTAATGGCGCCAGGCCAGCGCGGGCCACCCCAGCATTGTCAGCTGTCTCGCCAGATCGGGGTCGCCGGAGATCATGGTGGTCAGGGGGCTGTTGACGGCGATCAGCGCCAGCGCCAGCGGGAACCGGAGGCCCTGCTCCCAGACGGTCACGGTGAACACCGTCGCCAAGGCGAACAGCCCCACCGCGTTGATCCACACGACGCGATCCGCCAGCGAGGTGCGCAGGAAATAGTTGGTTCCCGCCCGTCCCCGCATCGCGGCGGAACCGCGGGTGGGCAGCAGGCCAGTGGCGGGGAGGACAACCAGCCCGGCCGCCAACGCGACCGACAGCACCGCGGCCACCAGCCACGGCGGAACCACCGTGCAGGCCCACACCGCCAACCCGTAGAGGGCCACCACCAGCAGCGGCCCGGCCCATCGCGGCCGGGTGCCGGCCGAGGCCAGCGCGGCCATCACCGACAGGGGACCGCAGGCCGCCACCACGAGCATCGCGCCGACGTCCGGCGCGGCGAGTTGCCCCAGTCGCAGACCGAACAGGGCGGCGGGCACCACGATCTCGGCTGTGAGAAGCATCCACGCGGCGGATGCGAACGCCAGGTTCACCCGGGCCGGGCGGGGCGGCAGCTGGGCGTAGTCCCGCATGGCATCCACCCGGAAGACCGCGTTCACCAGCAGACCCGACGACACCAGCGACGCGGCGGCCACACCCACGACGTACATCGTCGGCGGGATCCGGAGTTCCACCGTCGGGGCCAGCAACCAGGCCAGGCCCCAGATCAGCACATCCACAACGACGCGGCGATATGTGGTGAAGGCGCGAAGCAGGACCAGGGTCATCTGTGACGTTCCTTGAGCAGGGCGCGGATGTCGGTTGCGGGATCCAGCGGGTGGGGGCGGCTGAGGTCACCCCCGTCGAGCACGTACAGGTGGTCGCAGCACCGGGTGAAGCTCTCTGCGACGTGGGAGCTCATCAACACCGATCCGGTGTCGCGGTAGGCGTTGATGCGCTCGTAGAGAAACTCGGTGCCCTCGAAATCCAGCCCGTCCACGGGTTCGTCCAGGATGAGCAGGGGCAGCCCCAGGCTCAGCCCCGCGATGAGGAAGGCCTTCTTCCTGTTTCCCGTCGACAGACTTCCGATGGTCTTGCGACAAAACGGCTCGAACCCGAACCCCGCCACCAGGTCGTCCACGCGCGACGGGTCCGGCGAGCGGCCAAAGACGCGGGATGTGAAACGCAGGTAGGGATCCAGAGACCAGTACGCGAAACCGCTGCTCTCGGTGAACACGACGTAGCGTCCGAGCTGGAATGCCCTGTCGCGTGGCTGCGTGGCGCGGGAGCGCCAGGTCATGTGTTGGAGGCTGGCGTACTCGTGAACCCCCACGAGCGTGTTGATCAGGGTGGTCTTGCCGGCGCCGTTGGTTCCCAGCAACCCGACCACGGAGTGCTGGCCGACGTCGAGTTCCCCGATGTTCAGCACTGGGGAGTCCGCCTTGTACCACGCGGTCAGCCCCCGCACGGTGAGCAGGGATTCTGCTGCATGCCGTGGCCGATCAGTCATCTTTCTTCCGCGACGAACTTCGCACGGCGAGCACCGTGCGGACGATGAAGGCGAGAGCGCCCAGCCCGAGCACGGCGACCATCAGGGTTTCACCTCGAATGAGTGACAGAACGGCTCCGGTCACGAACAACAACGCCGCCAAGGCGCCAATCACGATGTGACGGTTCATGGCATCACTGCTCCCCATCCCCGGGATTCCGGGGGGAAATAGCAGATCCCGTCGCACACCACCCATCGCGGATGTGGCATGAGCACTGCCGAGACGAAGGGAGCGCGGACCGGCGGGACGGTGGCGATGGATAACACTGGTTCCCATCAGATTCCTCTCCTCGGTGAGTTCGGCTGCCGCTTCGTTGCTTTGTGGTCCCACTTTAATCGTCTCCTTGCAGGCAGGGTCTGTACCCGACTTCAGGGTCCCCTCAGCCGTGAGAATCCCTCCGGCCATGTCCTGCCCCCTGATCATCCCTGGGCCGGGCGCCAATCTGTTTGCCCGGTTTGATTCCAAGCCGATATGACGGTCCGAACGCAATCCAGACTTCCACGACGACCCACCCCCTAACTTTTGGCCAGACCTTCTTCAACCCCTGCGGGGTTTCTCGAACTCCCCGCAGGGACCCGGTGAGCGGTCCTAGGCTCGGAAAGGTCCCGAGAGCTGGAGAGACCAGCCCGGGTCGCTTTGACGCCACCGGAGGTGTTGAACAATGAAACAACGCAGTGGACGAATCGGCATGGTCGCCGCAACCGCAGTTGTGTTCCTGCTGTCATCGTGCGGCGGGGATTCGAGGCCGCTGAGCACGGATTCGTGGGGAGCATCGTATCCGGATTCCACCAAGAGCTGGCCGTCGTTCTCCGCATCCCCGAAGCCCCAACCGTCGGAGACCTTCAGCCCGGAGCAGCTGGAGGCGGCGAACACGCTGATCGAGTACTACCGCATCACGGATGAGATATTCACCAATCCCGATGCCGACACGCAGCCCCTGAAGGACATCGCCATTGGGGAGAGCCAGACCATAGAGATGGGCCATGTCAAAGAGTATCGCGAGAAGGGGCAGGTGCAGACCGGGACCACGGTCGTCCACATCACCGGCGCCTCGGAACCGGAGGAGACGGACGGCGTGCGGAGCATCGATGTCCAGATGTGCACCGACAGCGAAAAGGTGGACATGATCGATTCCGCGACCGGGAAGAGCGTAGTCCCACCGGGGCGGCCTTCGTACCTCCAGTGGAATGTCACCGTGGTAAAGACCAATGACGGCTGGAAATTCGGGGACACCACGAACGAGACGGTGCCCAGATGTCCAGCATGAAACGCCTCGCCGCCGCCACCGTGGCGCTCCTCCTGACGGTGGCCGGTCTGCCCGCGCAACCGGCCCGGGCCGATGCCGATGTCGGATGCGCAAAAAAAGAAAGCAGATTCGGCTCTTGTGACATCACGGTGCGGGTGCCGGGATCCGGCGGCCAACCCGGGAAATCCCCCGCCCAGCCCCGCGGAAACCCCGGTGGCGGGGGCGGAGGCGGCCAGGAAAGGCCGCACTGGCCCGCAGAAGGCTGCCTCCAGTACGACTCCCGCACGGGGGAATGCGTCCTTTTCGCCCCCTCCGGCCCATCACCCGAACCAGCCCCGCGGGAGGCGCCAGAACCCGAAGTCCTGGCCAAGATCGCGATCGGACGCATGGACCTGAAGGCACCCGAGATCGGAATGTGGCCCTCGCCCCTCGAACAGCTACCGGAGGGCCGCAACTACGTGGGCTGGCACAACTGGATGTGGGTCAACAATCCCGGCAGGGACACATGGGGGCCGATCACCAAAACCGTCACCGAATCCGGTTACAGCGTCACCGCAACCGCCATGGTCGCGGGGGTGACGTGGGAAATGGGCAACGGCGACACCAAGGAGTGTGGCAAGGGAACGGAACACCCTGAGCACAGAACCCACGACGAGAAATCACCGGACTGCGGATACGTCTACCACCAACGCGGCGACTTCACGGTAACCGCCACCGCCCACTGGGTCATCAACTGGCGCGGACTCGGCAAGAACGGCACCATCCAGATGGATCTCTCCTCGCAGGTCAACACGAGTGTGGTCGAAGTCGTCGCGGTCAATATCCCGAACGGAAAATACAACCAGTCGTACCCGGCCCCGACGCCATCGCCGAATCCAACCGGCACCCCCACCGCACTCGCCCCCTGCCCCACGAACAACAACAAACACGGCTGCTGAGGACCTTCTCACCTGCCGGTTTCGCCACGGCTCAACCAGCTTCGGCCCCCACTTATCCCCCGAATCCCCTCCCTTCCCCCTGTACACGAAACGCGGAAGAAAAACGTTTCAACGTCGCCACACGACGTTGAACCGTTTTTCTTCCGCGAGTCGTGTACGGGAAAAGCAGGGCGAGGCGCGGGGAGGGCGGTCGGGGACTTGTGGTCGGGTCCGCTGTTCGCCTGCCGGTGGTTTCGACATGGACTGCCCCTTCGTCGCAGCCCGGCTCAACCGGCTTTGTCTTGTCCTGAAGCTGGTTGAGCCGACCTGCGAGCGTCAGCGAGCCGGTCGTGTCGAAACCATCTCGCACATGTCCGGGGAGCCGTGGCCGAGCTCCGGCCACCAAGCGCCATGAATGGTTTCGACTCAGCCATCTACTTCGCTCACACGCTGGCTCAACCAGTTCGTGAAGACCGGTTTCGACACGACTCACGCATTCCTCACGACCCGTTCAGCCGGCCACCCACTCCAGTCGGCCCGCGACCCTTCGCACCGACCCTCCCGGCACTGCGACCGGCCCCTGGCCCCGCCAGGCCAGCACGAGGTCGTCGACGGCGGCGACGTGGACCCGGGTCGCCTCGCTGCCGTGGTTCCGCAGCCAGCCGAGCAGCACCCGGCCCCGGAGGGCGTCCGGCTGCCCGGCGAGGGTGGCGACATCGAGGGCGTCACCCGGACCGGACCTATCGGGCGGCTGTGGAGTGGATGCGGAACGAGGCGAATCGGCTTCACCCCGACGAGCCCGGACGAGGGCGAGTTCCGCCAGCTCGTCGAGGAAGTCGGCGTCGCCGCGGGCCAGGTCGGCGGTGCGGGCAAGGCCGACGGCAACGTCGCGGCCCAGTTCCGAGGCCAGCAGCGCCAGCGCCGACCGGGCGCGCACCCGCGCGAAACGCGGGTCGGTGTTCATCGGGTCGTCCCACCATTCGACCCCCCATTCGCGGCAGGCCGCCTCGGTCTCGGCGCGCCGGATCCCCAGCAGCGGCCGCAGGAAGGGGCCGCGCCGAACCGACATGCCGGCCAGCGACCGGATGCCGGAGCCGCGCAGCAGCCCCAGCAGCACCGTCTCGGCCTGGTCATCGAGGGTGTGGCCCAGCAGCACGGGATGACCATCGCGCGACAGGGCCTCCAGGCGGGCTTGGCGGGCCGCGGCCTCGATCCCGCCGGCGCCTCCCACCTCGACGCGCCGAACCTCGGCGTCGATGCCGCGTACCGCCAGCGCTCCGGCCGCCCGCTCCGCGACCTCGGCGGAACCCGCCTGCAGGCCGTGGTCGACGACGACGCACCCCACCTCGGATCGCGTGCGGGGTGCAGCCCACGTCGCCCCCAGCGCAAGCGCCATGGAGTCGGCGCCACCGGAGACCCCGACGATGACGGGACCGGCGGGCAGCAACTCCGCCACCGCCCTGCCGACCCTCAACGCGGCGGGTCCGAGTTCACGCCTGGCCACGGTGCCCCTCAGCCATGGATCCTCCGCAGCCAGGCGTCGGGGTCGGTGATCTCCGCCACGGTGGGAAGGTTCGCGGGCCCCGCGAAGGCGGCGGTCAACGCCCCCATCCCGGCCCTGAGATCCACGTGCCGGCAGAAGGCCAGGCCGTCGCGGTACTGGAGGCCCTTGTCGAGGCCGGGTATCAGGCGTCGCCAACCGGTGCCGGCGGCCGTCCGGGCAAAAGCCTCACGCAACTGCCGCACCGAGGGCACGTGCACCGCCCCGGCCGTGTCCGCGACCAGGTCGGCGTGGCCCTCCAGGAGGGTCATGGTGGCTGTGAGGGTGTCAAGGTGATGCTTCCCCTCGGCGGTGACCAGCAACGAGGCCACCCCCCGGCCCGCGCGGATCCCCTCCGCCATCTCCGTCGGAGAGGGGTCGTCGACGCTGAGCGCGGCGATCAGCTCCTCGACGTGACCGAGCAGCCAGGGCGCGGAGTTGAACTGCACCGCGTGGGTTTGTTCGTGGAGGCTCACCCACAGCCGCAGGTCGTCGGGGTCGAGGCCGCGTCCGCGCCGCACCTCGACGATGCTCGGAGCCACCAGCATCAGCCGTCCCGCCCAGGGGTCGTACTGGCCCAGCAGACCCCGCCCCATCACCGCGAAGGAGATCCCCGCGACCAGCCCGTAACCGATCCCGGCCAGGGTGCGTCGCGGACCGGCGGGCTGCTCCTTGAGCGGCAACCGGCCCAGCAGGTCGTCGGCCATCACCGCGGCCCGCCTGGACCATCCGGGACGATCAACGACGATGACCTCCGCGGCGGCCGGACCGTCCAGACCCGAGTGCTCGACGGCCAGGTCACCGGCCCTGCGGGCCGCGGCCCTGAGCGCGGCTACCTCACGCACCGCCTCCGGCCGAGAGACACCGGGCCCCGGGTCGGCGAGCAGCCGTTCGACGACCCGGGCCAGCGGCCAGGAGACGTGGGGTCGGCGCTGCATCAGCAACCGCACCCCGTGATCAGGGCCGACCCCCGGTCGCTCCACACCTGAGCGGCCCAGCCGTCGGTGGAGCCGTTGGTGATGAATGCAAAAGCCACCTCGCGACCATCGGCGGTGACGGTGGTCCCGGCGAGGGTGGAAACCAGCGACAGGGTGCCGGTCTTGGCCCGCACGATGCCGCGGCCAGCGGTGGAGATCTCGTCGTCGAAACGGTTGGCCAGCGACCCCGAAACCCCTGCGACGGGGAAACCCTCCTGCACGACGGAGGCCTGGGGGGTGATCATCACGTATCGGACCACCCCGGCCAGCATCGACGCGGTGACTTGGTTCTCGCGGGTCAGGCCGGAGCCGTCGTGCAGCACCGCCCCCTCGTGCCACAACCCCAGGCGGGTGAGTTCCTGCTGCACCGCGGCGGCCGTCCCGGCGAACGTGGTGGGCTGGCCCAGTTTGCGGGCCAGCTGCATGCCGAGCACCTCGGTGTAGGAGTTGTTGGAGTTTTCCATCGCGGCCGCGGCGAGGGCGTGAACCCCGGGCGAGCTGACCTTCGCGATCTCCTCCCCGGAGCCCTTGGTCTCCGCGGGACTGCCCTCCACGGTGATGCCCTGGGCGGCCAGCTGGGTGGCGAAGATGCGGGCGGCATCACCCGCGGGGTCGGTGGAACGCACCTGCTTGGCGTCGCGGCCCTCGTCGGCCCAGAGCGCGGAGATCTGGGTCACCTGGTCGCGGTAACTGGAGGGCCAGGTGGTGGCCCACGACTCCTGGAACAGGGAGGCGTCGTAACCGAGACTCACCTTGCTCAGGCCCTGCGATTTCAGCTTCTCCGCGGTCCTCGCCGCCAGTTCCTCCAGCGAGGCGCGTTTCGGGTTCCCGTCGGAGGCTGCGGAGGCGAGCAGCGGGTCACCACCTCCGACCAGCACCAGCTGCCCGGGGGACGGGGAGACGACGGTGGTGTCGAAGGTTTCGGTGCCGTTGAAAACCGACAGCAAAGCGGTGACGGTCAGCAGTTTCGTGTTCGACGCGGGCACGAGGAGCCGATCGGCGTTCGAGGCGGCGAGCACATCCCCGGTCTCGACGTCGAGGACCTGGTAGGCCAGGCTCAGCGACGACCCCTCCGGCACGCCCTTGGTCAGGGCCGCGACGTCCAGGGACTTGAGGCGCTGTTCCAGCGCGGCACGGTCCGGGAGTTTGCCGGGGGCGGCCTCCGGGGCCGCGGAGACAGGACCGGCCGGTTTCTGCTGCGGGGACGGCGCTGGCGAGGAAACGGCGACGGAGGCCGCGGTTCCGGCGGCGGATGACGCCGCTCCGTGGATGACCGCCATGGTGAAGGCGGCCACCAGCAGTGACCCGACCAACCCCCAGATGATCACGGGTCGCCACGGGATTCTCTGGGGGGACAAATCGACGCTCCTCGTCCGGTAGAGTGCTTGACCACTGGCCGTCAGCAGACGGCGGCGCATCAATCATAGGAGCGACAGTGAGCGACGACGTCATTGAGAGCATTGAGATCTTCAACCCTGAGAGCCGCGTGCTGTTCGATGTCACGGTCGAGATCCCGAAGGGCACCAAGAACAAGTACGAGATGGACCACCTGACGGGTCGCATCCGTTTGGACCGCACCTTGTTCACGTCCACCCAGTACCCCTACGACTACGGCTTCATCGAGGGCACTCTCGGGCTCGACGGCGACCCCCTCGACGCCATGGTGATCGGCGCCGAACCCACCTTCCCCGGCTGCCTGATCCAGTGTTATGCGGTGGCGATGTTCCGCATGACCGACGAAATGGGTGGCGACGACAAGGTGCTGTGCGTGCCGACCGCGGACACCCGCCGCAGGCACCTGAAGGACCTCGACTCGGTGGCCGAGCACATCCTCCTGGAGATCGAGCACTTCTTCAGCGTCTACAAGGACCTGGAGCCGGGCAAGTCCGTCGAGGGAGCCACGTGGACCGGCCGCACGGATGCGGAGGAGGAGATCATCGCCTCCATCGAACGCGCGAAGGGCACCCCCTTCGAGCACCACCATGTCAACCTCGCCTGAGGCCGACGAGACACCGGAACCACCCGGCCCGGAACCGGCACCGCCTGCGCCGGAGCGGCCGCTGCTGACTTTCAAGATCCGCTGCCGCGACGGAATGGGCTGCCAGAACCTGCTGTTCTCCCTGATCTACATCATCTCGGTGGCGTTCGTCTTCTTCGCCGCGTCCACCATTTTCTCCCCCAGCCCCTATGGGGCGGGGGTTCGGCCCTCCCCGACCGGGAAACACAGCACCTTCAGGTTGCCGTCCATACCCACGGACACTCGCATCACCTTTTCCCTTCCCAGCCTCCGGGTCCCCTCCCTCCCACCGCTGGTGACGGAAAGCGGCGAAATCCCGTCGCAGAAAACCAGCAGCAGCCCGCTGCCCTCCCCGACCCAAGAACCCAGCGAACCCCCGACCCAAGAACCCAGCGAACCCCCGACCCAAGAACCCAGCGAACCCCCGACCCAGGAGCCCAGCGAACCCCCGTCGCAGGAGGCCAGCACCTCGGGGGTGGCGACACCGACGGGCTCCCCCTCCGCCACACCACCGAACGTCACGGGTTCCTCGGGTGGGCGCGGCTGGCCCACATGGAGTTGGCTCGGTCCCATCCTCAACATGCTCGCCCTGATGGCGTTGCCCCTGCTGCTGGTTCTGCGCAAACCCGTTCGCTGGCTGGAAATCGACAGGGAGGAGATGATGCTCTCCTGGAAGGGCGAGGTGGAAGGACAGGTGGCGCTCCGGGACATCGCGCACATGAGGCTCTGGAAAAACAAGTACGACCTGGAGATCTACGACCGCACCGCCACCCTGCGCATCCGGATGAGACCGTGGCTGATGTCCAACCGGTTCATGAAGGCCAAGGTGGATCGCATGGCCGATCAGATCCGCGACCTCCTCCACGGCACCGAGGTCCGGCTCGACAAGCGAAGTCGGCACACCGAACGCTTCATCGACTTCCTACCGGAATGAGAGACCATCCGGTGGGCTCCGTGCACCGAGGGTTTCCCCGGTTGCGCAGCGCTCAACCGGAAAAATAGGCCATTTCGGCCCGGAATCCGGGTTGAGTGCTGCATGGCCGCGCAATCCCCGAATCACACGACCAGCACCCCGGCCGCGCCGAGGGAAACCACGCGTGCCGAACGCTTCCCCGACCCCCGCAGATGTGATCCCGCGGAGTTGGCGCTACGCTACGGCCGTCCCGGGACCCGTGCAGCGCCCGAGACGGAAGGAGCCCCGGTGAAAACCGTCAAGTTTCGCGTCCGCAACCCGATCAAATGGTTGTCTCCCCTGATCGCGACGGTTTATCTGATCGGTGTGGTCCTCCTCGTCATCCAGAACCACAACGACCTCTACTTCCTGACCAGCGGTTCCGGGGCCCTTCTCATACTGCTGCTGTCCCCCGTGCTCGCACCGTTGCTCCTGCTCCTGTGGCTGCTCGACCCGGCCCGCCAAGTCCACATGGGTGAGGGTCGGTTCGTCCTCGCCCAGGGCAACGACGTGCTGGGCCAGATCACCTACCCGGAGATCGCGCACATGCGGATCACCGGCCGGAATCGCTGCCTTGACGTGTTCGACCATGCAGGCGTCAACAGGATTCACATCGAACCCGCGGTGTTCTGGCGCGACGACAGGAACAAGACCATCGCGATCGCCATCGTCGATTTCATGCGGACCCAGCTTCCCCACGTGGAGAAGTACGTCGAACAGGGGAAGGGCCAGAAAGCCTACGTGGAGCGCTACATCGACTGCTTCCCGCCCATATCCCAAGGAGCGCAGCAGCCCACGGGGCAGCAGTCCCCAACCCAGCCCACCTACCAGCAGCCCACGGGGCAGCAGTCCCCAACCCAACCCACCTACCAGCAGCCCACGGGGCAGCAGTCCCCAACCCAACCCACCTACCAGCAACCCACTTACCAGCAACCCCAGGGGCAGTCCGGCTGGCGGTGATGCCAGCCGGGAATGGATTCATCGGGCCGTGGGCGTAGGGTTTTGCCCCGTGAGTGATCCGGTGATCCTGGCCCAGGAGCTACGCAAATCCTACGGCGCTTTCGAGGCGGTGCGCGGCATCGACTTCGAGGTCGAGCCCGGGACGTCCTTCGGGTTGCTCGGCCCCAACGGGGCGGGCAAATCCACCACCATGCGCATGATCGCCGGGGTCTCGCACCGCTCCGGCGGTCGGCTGCGCATCCTAGGAATGGATCCCGACGAGCAGGGGCCGCGGATCCGCGCCCACCTCGGGGTCGTGCCGCAGAACGACAACCTCGACGCCCAGCTCACGGTCCGCGAGAACCTCATCTTCTACGGCCGCTATTTCGGGTTGCCGAAGCGCTGGCTGGCCGCGAAGGCGGAGGAGCTGATCGAGTTCGCGCAGCTCACCGACAAACGCAACTCCCGGGTCGACGACCTCTCGGGCGGCATGAAACGCCGCCTCACGATCTCCCGGGCACTGGTCTCCGATCCGCGCATCATGCTGCTCGACGAACCCACCACGGGCCTGGACCCGCAGGCCCGCAACGTGCTGTGGGACCGGCTGTTCCAGCTGAAGGAGAAGGGCACCACGCTGGTGCTGACCACCCACCACATGGACGAGGCCGAGCAGCTCTGCGACCGGCTGATCGTCATCGACCACGGCGTGATCGTCGCCGAGGGCAGCCCACCGGAGCTGGTGCGGGAACACGCCGGCCGCGAGGTGGTGGAGCTGCGTTTCGGTTCCACCCGCAACGCCGGGGCCGCCGAGCGCATCGCAGGTATCGGGAATCGCATGGAAACCCTCCCCGACCGGATCCTGGTCTACTCCGACGACGGCGAGGCCGCGCTGCGCGCCATCATGGAACGCGGCCTGGAGCCGAACTCGTCGCTGGTGCGGCGATGTTCGCTGGAGGACGTGTTCTTGAGGTTGACGGGGAGGTCTTTGATTGACTGAGACCCTCACCCCCGTCGATCACGACGCCCGGGCCGCGCAGGTCGCGCGCTGGGGCGCCTTCCATCACGCCCGCAACGTCGTCATGCAGCTGCGTTCCTGGTGGGTGAGCCTGTTCGCCATCGGCGCCCTGGAACCGCTGCTGACGGTGCTGGCGCTGGGGGTGGGTCTGGGCGTGGTGGTGGATGCCGCCAGCCCGGGGGCGCTCGGGGTGCCTTTCCTGCAGTTCGTGGCGCCCGCGATGCTGCTCTCAACCGCCGTGCACGCCGCCCAGGCCGAGAACACCCTCGAGGTGTTCTCCAGTTTCAAATGGCACGAGCTGTACCAGGCTGCCGCCTCCACCCCCACCACCCCGTCGCAGCTGGCGGAGGGACACTGGCTGGGCTCGACGGTGCGCTACCTGATCAACTGCACCACCGTCATCGTGGTGCTGCTGGTCTTCGGGGCCATCACCCCCGTGAGTGTGCTGATCCTGTTCCCGGTGGCGGTGTTGACGGCGTGGGCGTTCGGCAACCCGGTGATGGCCTGGACGGCCCTCCAACACGACGAGAAGGGCCAGTTCTCCATCTTCTCGCGGCTGGTGGTGCTGCCGTTGACGCTGTTCTCCGGCACCTATTTTCCCCTCGACGTGCTGCCCGGCTGGCTGCACCCGATCGGCTGGGTCTCGCCGCTGTGGCACGGGGTGAATCTGGCCCGCATCCTGACCCTCGGGCAGGCCGCGCCGGCGTGGCTGCCGTTCGTGCACGTCGCCTACCTGACCGTGTTGAGCGTCGCCGGGCTGTTGCTCGCCCGGCGGATCTTCCACCTGCGACTGACCGGGGTCCTGCCCCGTCCCCGCCAGAAACAGGTCAGGCAACGGGTCGCCTCGGAACCGGTGGCTGCGGTGCCGGACGGGCTGCCGGACGGCCAGTCGCTGCTTCCCGGGACGAACCACTCGGCCTCGTTCAGCGGCAGATTCCCCATCGTCGCGGCCCGGGGTCTGAAGGCGAACTGGGGTGCCAGCGGCCTGCTCATGGCAACGGGGGCGGTCGAACCGGTGCTGTACCTGCTGGCGATGGGGATCGGCCTGGGCACCTTCATCGGTCAGGTACAGGCGGGGACCAGTTACTCCGCCTGGATCGCGCCCGCGCTGCTGGCCACCTCCGCATTGAACGGGGCGGTCATGGACGCCACCTGGAACGTGTTCATGAAACTGAAGTTCAACAAGCTCTACGAGACGATGCTCAGCACCTCGCTGGGGCCGCTGGACGTGGCGCTGGGCGAGATCGCCGTCGCCCTGGTGCGCGGCGGCATCTACGCCACCAGCTTCGTCGCGGTCATGGCGCTGCTGGGTCTCGTCGGGTCGTGGTGGGTGCTGCTGACCATCCCGACATGCCTGCTGATCGCCTTCGGGATCGCGGCCCTGGGGATGGCGGCCACGTCGTTCTGCCGCACCTTCCAGCAGATGGACTGGATCATGCTGGTGCTGATGCCGATGTTCATGTTCTCCGGCACCTTCTACCCCGTCGAGGTCTACCCGGCCCCGATCGCGGCGGCGGTGAAGTGCCTGCCGCTGTGGCACGGCATCGAGATGCTCCGCGACCTCAACGCCGGCGCGGTCAGCTGGCTGACCGCGGGGCATGCCCTCTACTTCGTCGTCCTGGCCATGCTCGGGGTGTGGGTGGCATCGCTGCGCCTCAAGGCCCTGTTCCTGCGGTGAACCCATCCCAGAATTTTCGTCATACAATATTTTATGGTGACCGAAGAACAGATCCAACGTTGGGCCGACGAAGCCGAGGCCGGATACGACGTCGAGGAACTCACACGACGCGGGCGCGGACGTCCCGGGCGCGGGGCCGAACCGATGCAGGTGGTCGCGGTCCGGCTGACAACCGACGAAATCAATGCGCTCGACGCAATCGCTTCCCGAGAAAACTCTCCAGGTCAGAGACTATCCGGCGTGCGCTGGCCCAGTTCGCCGCATGAGAGTTCATCCAACCGCATTGAAACACGGCGTCTCCGAAACGGACGCATCCCTTGTCGCAGCGTGGCCTCACTGGATCCCGGGTCCTGTTGCGGAAGTCATGCCCGGCTGCGGCGCACTGGATCGGGCGATCCGACGCCCCACCATCGTGACCGGTACGTCCAGTACAGGAACACGATGGTGCGTCACCGCCTCATCCCGCCCAGCACGTCCTCGCCCGGACAGCACTCCCACAACAGGACCTCACATCTTGAAGACGATGACTGGCCGCACCGGGAACTGCGCTTGGGGTTTGATTCCGCAGGTCGTCTTCTCGAAGTGGTTGTCCTGATTTTCAAGAACGATGACGAACTGGTCATCCATGCGATGCCCGCACGCAAACAGTACCGGCGCCTTCTTCCTTGGCAGTGAGCCCCTGCGGCGTCGCGACGTGAAAGACTTGCCCCCATGTCGTCGTACCTGTTGTTGCGCAACCCGTCCGCGAATCGCGTGTACGCGGGCGAGGCGGCCGCGCTGACCGCCGCCGAACTGGAGATCACCGCCCCCTTCGTCTCGGGAATCGCGCAGGCTGAAGTGGCGGGCGTCGACTACCTGGCCTTCGACGCCGAGCGCATGGGTCGCGACGAGCTGGCGGGCATCGCGCGGCAGTCGTCGGCGTTCGCGTTGTTCCAGCGCGACGGCGACCTGCTGCGGCCCGTCGCGCTGCCGCACACCGATGTCCTCGACGACGACCTCGTGACCATCCCCAAGTACCAGGGAAAGACCAACGAACAGTTCACCCGGCTGCTGCTGAACGTCACCATCGCGGCGGCCAGGCGCAACGCCCCCCACCGGGTGCTGGACCCGATGGCGGGGCGCGGCACCACCATCTCGACGGCGCTGATCGCGGGCTGCGACGCCTTCGGCGTGGAGGCCGACGACAAGGCCTTCGACGCGATGGCGGCGTTCTACAAGACCTGGCTGCGCCGCAAACGCATCAAACACACGGCCGCCGTCACCCCGGTGCGCCGCAACGGGGCGCGCATCGGTCGTCGCTTCGACGCACGCATCACCGTCGACAGGCGGGAACTGGTGGCGACGGTGTTCACCGGGGACGCCCGCTCGTCGGGGTCGCTGTACGGGAAGAAACGTTTCGACGCCATCGTCACCGACGCCCCCTACGGTGTGGTGCACGGATCAACGTCGGGCGGGCGCAGGTCGCGCACCCCGGCGCAGCTGCTGGCGGAGACGATCCCGGTGTGGGCGGGGCAGCTGCACCCGGGAGGGTCGCTGGGAATCAGCTGGAACACCCTCGGCATGCCCCGCGAGGACCTGGCGGCGCTGCTGGCCGACGCCGGCCTGGAGGTCCTCACCGGCGGGGCGTGGGACCGGTTCGCGCACCGCGTCGACTCCTCCATCCGCCGCGACCTCATGGTCGCCGTCAAACCGGTCGCCACCGACTGAGAGATCACATCGCCCGAGGAGCCCATCAGGGGCCCGCTCCCCCACCCCACCCCGCCCCGCCCGTCGGTTTGCTGGCCTTACCACCGATTTGCTGGCCTTACCCCCAGTTTGCTGGGCTTGTTCACGTTTGCCTGCGCTGTGAGGCCAGCAAACATCAACAAGCCCAGCAAACAGGGATTAGGGCCAGCAAAACGGATCAGGGACGACGGGCCGGCTCCGGCGGAGCTCGTAGACTCGCCCCATGCGACGACTCGTGCTGATGCGCCACGCGAAAACCCGGGCCAGCCATCCCCGCGGCGACCACTCGCGGGAGCTGCTGCCCGCCGGCATCCAGGACGCACAGGAGGCGGGCCTGCAGCTGCGTCCCCTCGGCCTGGAACACGCCCTGGTCTCCACCGCAACCCGCGCCCGGCAGACCTTCGCGGCACTCGGCCTCGACATCCCCGTCGAATACCTGGACGACCTCTACTACGAGGGCGCCGACGCCCTCCTTCGGCACATCGGCGAGACCGACCCCGCCGTGAACGGCCTGCTGGTGGTGGGGCACGCCCCCACCATTCCGGCGCTCGCCGCCCAACTCGGCAACGCCTCCGACAGCCGGGAGGCCGACCGTCTCCAGTGCTGGTACCCGACGTCCACCTTCACGGAGTTCACCTTCGACGACGACTGGTCCAGCCTGGCCCCCTTCGAGCTGGGTCACGTGAGGATGGAACGCACCATCCGCCGCTGAACCTCCGCGTCGGGATGGTTTCGACACGACCCACTCGATGACGCTCGTGAGGATCGGCTCAACCAACTTCCCTCTCTCCAATCCGGTTGAGCAGGACCGACGGGCAGCAGCATCGCGCCCCCTCCCGTTCACGAATCGCGGAGGCTCGACGGTTCAACGTCGTCATACGACGTTGAACCGTTCTTCTTCCGCGAGTCGTGCACGGGTCCCGGGGCGGCGAACCCCAGACCCCTCGACGGGCCCCGCTGAACCGTTCTTCTTCCGCGAGTCGTGCACGGGTCCCGGGGCGGCGAACCCCAGACCCCTCGACGGGCCCCGCTGAACCGTTCTTCTTCCGCGAGTCGTGCACGGGGAGAGGTTGTGACACAGGGGGCGGGCCCCGAGTTCACTCCGTGAGGAACGGCCAGGCCTGGAAGGCCTTCTCGAATCCCGACTCCGCCCGGGACGACAGGTCCTCGAAACGGGTCAGTTCCAAGCGACGTCTGCCGGGGGGTCCGGCCCGTTTCCACGACCCCACCACGCGACCTCCCAGCACGGCGCCGCGTTTGAACATCCCGTTGTTGCCGGGGACGAGTTTCGGGTGGTCGCGTTCGGTGAGGGCGAACAGGCGGTCCTGGTAGCCGAGGATGAACTCGTCGAAGCCCGGCAGCAGGAGTGGTCGCGACGCCGACCGCCCGGCCGCGGCGACCTCGTCGACCAGCCCGGCCCGCTGGTAGCGGGGTTCGTCGCCGGGCAGTTCCTCGAAGCGTTCCCGGATCAGCGCGAACGCCCGCCGGGCGGCACCAAGGGGCAGTTTGCTCCACCAGGAGAAGTCGCGCAGCGTCGCGGGGCCGCGGCTGGTCAGGTAGCGGTCGAGCAGTTCGGCGCAGGCGGCGTCGCGGTCGCCGTTGAAACGCTCCTCCAGCCCGGTTCCGGCGGGCAGCCACGTCCTCGTGAGGGCGACGTGCTGGTCGCCGTCGACGACCGGTCCGTAGCAAAGCATTCCGGTGGCGATGTGCTGGAAGGTCATGTGGTAGTTCGCGCCCTGCGCCTCCGACAGCCCGGCCTCGGTCCAGCGCGCGTGCAGCTCCGCGCGGGACCTCGGCCCGTCGACCAGCAGTTCGGCGGCGATCTCGGCGGCGCGTTCGAGATGCCCCTCCCCCATCCCGCGGCTCTTGAGGATGCGCTCCGACTCCCGCAGCGACTTGTCCACGCACAGCTGCGTGATCCACCGGGCATCGGTGGCGGCCATCAGGAAAACGGTGCCGCGCATCGGATAGCCGCGCACGATCTCACCCCGGGCGCAAGCCTCCACGACGGCCTCGATGCCGCCGTCGCTGCGCAACGCGATCGAGGCCAGCACCCCGGGCAGGTCCTGGCCCTGGTGCGCGCCGAACGCGGCCGCGACCTCGGCGGGACGCTCCCAGCGGCGGACAACGAGCCCCTGGGAGACGAGCCGGGCGCGTGCGAGTGCCGCGTCAACCATCGTTCACTCCGTCCGGAACCTGCCGTGGACGCTGACCGCACGGCAGATCTCGTCTGGTTCCACGACCCCTCCCCCGCCCTCGGGCGCCGCGGCGGCCACCGCCAACACCTCACCGTGGGCGAGCTGCGGCTCCGGCCGGTGGTCGGAGAGTTCGACGCAGACGCTCACCTCCGCGCCCGCGGCCCGGGCCATGATGTCGGCGCGGCGACGGGCCGCCTGCACGGCCTCGGTCAGCAGCTCGTCCTCCACCCTCTGCTCCGTCTCCGGGGTCAGTTTCCAGGACGTGTGACGCACCTCCACCCCGGGGGCCGCTCCCCACCCCACCGCGAAGTCCGCGAGCGCCTGGAAGTCTCGGAAGACCACCGTCGCCTCGGCAGAGGCCCGGTACCGCAGGGCACCCCTGCGCTGCGACCGCCACGTGCACACCCGCACCGGTTCCAACCCCCACGAGACGACGGCCTGCGGGTGCAGCGGCGCGACGGCCTCGGAGAAACGCCTTGCCAGGTCGGAGGTGAGGTCCACGACGAATTCCCGGTTGTCGCCTTCGTGTTCCAGCCCCAGCCGGAGCTCCCCCCGCTCAGGCCGCACCCGCCGTTCCGCACACCCCTCGACCAGAATCTCCATGCGCGAATCCTACGGGCTTGCACCGTCCCGGATATCCCGTGAAGGCGGGGCGCGGTGCGAGGCGGGTTTGTTCCCTGTTCAGTAGCGCAGCGCCTCGACGGGTTCGAGGCGGGAGGCCCGCAGGGAGGGGTAGATGCCCGCCAGCGTGCCCGCCACCAGACCGACGAGGGGCCCGGCCGCGACCAGCAGCGGCGGCACGACCGCCGTCCAGGTCAGGGCGGCGCAGATAGCGACCACCGCCACCACCCCGAGGCTGGTTCCGACGAGCCCGCCCAGCCCACCCAGGACGGCCGCCTCGAGGAGGAACTGGGCCGCGATGTGGCGTGGCTGCGCACCCATCGCCCGTCGCAGGCCGATCTCCCCGGTGCGTTCGATGACGGCGACGATGGTGGTATTGGCGATACCGATCATGCCGACGATCAGGCACACCACCCCGAGCCCCAGGAACAGGCCGCTCAGCTGGGAGTTGACGGCTGCGCGGAGCCCCTCCGGGCTCGGGGGCAGTGACACGGAGAACAGTTCCGGCTGGGTGGCCGACATGGCGGTGGGCAGCTGCGGACCGACCACCTGGGCCGCACCCGGGGCGACGTCGACGACGAGGTTCACCTTCGCCTCCGGCGGCGGGTCGTGCCACAGGGCCTGCGCGGTCCGGGTGGGGATGACGACGCCCGCCAGCAGTTCGGGCAGCCGTTTGGTGTCGTCGATGATGCCGATCACCGTGAACGGCACCCCGTCGATGGCAACGGCCGGGCCGCGCGACAGGTCGTCGATGCGCAGGTCTCGGGCGGCGCCACTGCCGATGACCGCGACACGCGCTCCCCGCTGCTCGTGCCCGGCGTCGAAGCCGCGCCCCTGTGAGAAGGTCGCCCCCGCGACCTCGAAGGTCCCCGCCGAGGCCGCGATCACGCGGGCATCGTGTGTCTCCGGGGGTTTGGTTGCGCGCTGTTTCAGCTCCCAGTGGAGCCCGGCGCTCCTGACACCGTTGATTTGCTCGGCCCGTTCCGCAGCATCGATCGGGAAGTCCAGCGACGCCACCCTGGGGCGTGGTCGTTCGGCGCGCGTCACCCGCACCTCCGTCGCCTCGACGAGACTGAACTGCGCGGTCACCTGCACCGAGACGGATGTGGTCAGCCCGAGCACCACCACCAGCACCGCCACCCCGATGACCGTGCCCAGGGCGGTCAGGACGGACCGGCCGGGACGCTGGACGAGACCTGCTATCGCTTCCTGGAACAACACCGCCAACCGGACCCGGTCACGTTCACGCGGCATCGCGGGTCACCACCCCGTCGTGCAGCCGCAGCCGCAGATTCCCGATGCCCGCGATCTCGGGGTTGTGGGTGATGATCACCACCGTGGTTCCGGCCCCGTTGAGGGTGGTCAGCAGGTCGATTATCGCCTCGGAATTGATGCTGTCGAGGTTTCCCGTGGGTTCGTCGCAGAGCAGGATGGCGGGGTTGACGGCCATCGCCCGGGCGATGGCGACGCGCTGTCTCTCGCCGCCGGAGAGCAACCCGGCGGGCGAGTCGCTGCGGTGGCCGAGACCCACCAGGTCGATGGCCCGGCGGGACGCCTCTTTTCGTTCCTCGGCCGGAACGCCCTGGTAGAGCCCGGCCAGCGCGACATTGTCGGTGACGCTGCGGTGGGGCATGAGGTGGAAGGCCTGGAACACGAAACCGATGCTGCTTCCCCGCAGGGCGGTGCGGTCGGATTCGCTCAGTTTCGTGGTGTCGAGGTCGTTGACCAGGACCGTTCCGCTGCTGGGGCGATCCAGCAGCCCGGCCAGGTTCAGCAGCGTCGACTTGCCGGAACCGGAATGACCGACGATGGTCACCATGTCCCCCTCGTTGACGGTGAAACTGCACGTCTTCAACGCCTCGACGGGAACCGGTCCGGGGAATGTCCGGGTCACGTCACGGAATTCGAGGACCTTCACCGGAGGATCCCCACCACGACCGATTCGCCCTCCGCGAGCTGCCCGTCCACGGCGGTCACCCCAACCATGCCGTCACCGGACTCACCGACGGTGACCTCGACATCGCGGTAGGAACCGGAGGTTTCCTTGACCCGCACCCGGCTCTTGGAGTCGGCGCCGGTGGTTACCGCCGCCTCCGGTACCTTCAGCGTCTCCTGTTCCGAGGTGGATGTGGCGATGTTGACCCTGATGGTCGTGCCGCGCAGGCCGGCGTCGAGAGGGGCTTCGGGTGTGACGGTCACCTGCACCGCTCCCTCGACCTGGCCCTCCTCGGGTCTGAGCGCCGTCACGTCGGTGACGCTTCCCTGGATGCGGGTGCCGTCGGGGGTGATGAGGGTGGCGGCGTCGCCGACCTCCAGTTGCGTGGTCTGCGCCTTGGCCAGCTTGGCGACGGCGGCGACATCACCGGAGGCGAGCGTGATGGTGCCGGTTCCGACCTCGGTTCCGACGCTGACTCCGATGGTGTCCACCACCGCCGGCAGATGGCGCAGGAAGGCGACCTCGCCCAGGGGGACCTGCGGTCCTGCGGCGTCACGGGCCTTGACCAGCGCCTCCTGCGCCGCCTTGAGGTCCTCCTGTGCCTGGGCCAGGGAGGTTTTGGCATCCTCGATGGTGTCCTTGGATGGCGACTCCCCCGATCCTCCTTTGGATTTTCCATCCCCGGTACCGGTTTCCCCCTGGTCGTCGCCGGAACCCTTCTTGGCCGCCGCGTAGTCGCGTTCGGCGCGGCTCAGCACCACCTTTGCCTGCTGGACCGCGCGGCTGGCGGCCGTCTCGGCCTTGGCCGCGGCGTCGGCCTCCTCGTCACCGACCCGCGTCGCCTTGTAGCCGCGGTCGGCGTAGAGGGCGTTCACGGCCTCCTTGGTGGCGGCGCCGAAGGTTTTCTCGTCTTCGGGGATCTTGTATCCGAGGGTGCGCAGCGCCGCCTGGAGCTGGGTGACGTCGGGGCCGGTCATCGCGGGCCCCAGCGTGCGGTAGGCGGCCAGGTTGCCGGGCAGCACGAAGGTGGGGCGTCCCGCCACGTCAACGAGGGAGGTGCCCGCCTCGGCCTTCCCACCGACGCTGACGTGAACGGCCGACACCACCGCCTTTTCGGCTCCCCCTCCCGGGGGTGCGGGGGTGACCACCTCGGGCGCCGTGGGTTTGACCTGCGCGTCGGCGGATTCGGTTCGCTGCACTCTGCCCTTCTCCACGGGAGCGGTGAGGGTGGTCTGCTCAGGTGGCGCGGCGTCGGCCGCCACCTGGGCGGGGGATTTCACGAATTGGCCGGCCACCAACCCGACGAGCAGCATCACCAGCGCCGGAATGATCAGCGCAGCGAGCGGATGACGGCGTACCCAGGCTTTCATGGTCGCAGTCAGACGGCGGGGATCGCGGATCGGGAAAACGTCACCTCAAAGCCTCCTTTGCCCGTTCGAGGACCTTTTTCTGAACGTCGAGCTCGGCACGCAGACTGGCCTCGTTCTCGCTGATGAGTTTCTTCTGGATCGCCACGTCCACGGCCATCGCCCGGCCGACGTAATTGGTCTCCTCCGCGCATCCCAAATCCTTCAGGGCCATCTCACGCTGCCTACCGGCATCAGCCTCCCCAACGGAATTACCGGCCTCCCAGCGATGCTGGAAGTCGTAGCCGGCCTTCTTCATGCAGGCCGCCCAGTCCTTCTCCACGCCCTTGAAGGTCTCGTTCTCAAGCAGAGCACTCCAAGCATCCCCGAGCAGCTTCTGCGCCAGTTCCGTTCCGTCCCCGCTCGGTTCGCGCATCTCATTCCAGGCGAGCTGGGCGCACCCTCCCTCGGGCAGCGGATTGCCCTCGGAATCCTTCAGCGAACTGGGGCCTCCCCCCTCGGCCTGCCCCGTCAGCACCTCGTCCCGTTTCGTGTGACCGGCGGAGGGGTCACGTTCAAGCTCCTTCTCCCCCGAGGGAGGAATCCTATAACCGTACTGCTCAACCTCCGAACGATTGACCAACCCATAACGCCGCGACACGTCGAGCTCGGATTTCAGGGCTGCACGATCCACCTCCTCCGGGGTGATCGTCACCCCGTAGCGCGCGGCGCACGCCACCTGCTGCTGGTACACCCCGCGCTGGATCACCTCCAGGTTGTCGATGGTGAGCCGGTAGGCCATGAGCGGCAGATCGATTTCCGACGAGCTGCGAATGGTGGGGGCCGGGCCAGGCGTCACGGCGACGGGGGCAGGGGCTCCGCATCCCGCCAGCAGCGCGACGAGGCCGCAGCGCGCCAGAATCACACGAAACCGATGAGCTGGGGAAAAGATTGCGGTCATCAGATCTTTTCCGGTGAACCGACGCGAGATCATCTTGGTTTTCTTTCTACTGTGCGCCACACCATTGCGGCAGGAAAACTGTAAGTGGCACCGTCGCGGGAGGTCAAGCAGAAAATTCAGGGCCACCCAGCAGATTCCGCGGAAAAAGAAAGCGGCCGTCTCCGGGCTTGTCAACAATCCTGTGCGCACGCCCTTCCCTCCTCTGCCCTTCCCGTGCACGACTCGCGGGTGAAGAACGGTTCAACGTCGTGTGGCGACGTTGAAACGTCGAACCTCCGCGATTCATGCACGAAAATAGAAGCGGGTGTTCTTCACGTCGTGGGTGGTGGGGCGGTGCTGTCCCGCAGGATGAGTTCGGTGGGGATGATGATGCTCCGGCTGCCGTCGCGCACCCCGGAGGCCACCTGCTCCAGCACGAGACCCACCATTTCGCGACCGTGGCGTCTGAAATCCTGGCGCACGGTGGTCAGCGGCGGGAAGCTGTACTCACCGACGTCGAAGCCGTCGAAACCGACGACGGAGACGTCGCCGGGCACCCGCCTGCCATGTTCGTGCATGGCCCGGATCAGGCCGAGGGCCAGTTCGTCGTTGGCGCAGAACACGGCAGTCACCTCCGGGTCGGCGGCCAGCAGCCGGCCTGCCGCGTAGCCCGCCGCGGCGCTCCAGTCGCCGGGAATCGGTTCGGGAACCGGCAGCCCCGCCTCCCGCAGACACCTGGCCCAGGTGGCCCTGCGGATCAGGCTCGACTGGGAATCCCCCGGCCCGCACACGTGCTGGATGTTGCGGTGCCCGAGCCCCAGGAGATGTTCGACGGCCTCACGCACCCCGCCGACCTGGTCGGCGCTGGCGGAGGGGTAGTGGTCCACGAGCGTGGAATCCGAGACCGCCACCGGCATCGACGGCGGCAGGACGAGGTGTTCGCGACCCGCCCGTCCGGCCTGCACCACGACGAGACCGTCGATGGCCTGGTGGGAGAGCCGGTAGACGGCCTGGCGCAGGTCGTCGGAGACGGGACGTTCCACCTGGATGAGATTGACGGCGTAGTCGGCGGCGGTGGCGGCCTCCAGCACACCCGCGGTGGTGAGGGCCTCGCCGGTGCGCTGGATCTGCTGGGTCAGCACGCCGATCGTCTTGAAGGAGCCGCGGCGCAGGGCCTGGGCAGCGCGATTGGGGGAATAACCCAGCTTGTTCATGGCCCGCAGCACCTTCTCGCGGGTTTCCGGGCGCACCTGTTCGGAACCCGTCGCCACGCGCGAGACCGTCTGCACGGACACCCCGGCCAGACGAGCCACGTCACCCATCGATGGCGCTTCCTCCGCGCTCCGGCGCTGCCTCGGCATGACGGGAGGCTATCAGGAGTGCTGCAGAGACCCCAGCCCTGGTTTTTGGTGACGTTACCATTACAAACCACCTCACGGCGCCAATTTCTTGAGATTTTCCCTGCAAAACAGTGCTATAACGAGGATCTACAAGTAGCATGAGAACGTCACCATGAGGACGTGCACGGCTGTGCGTCCCCTGTGCCCGTCGACCTTCAGGGAGCCTGAACGATGATCGTTCCCGGATACTTCGAGGACCTCGGTGTCCTCCACGAACACACCCTGCCGCCCCGCGCCTATTACGTGCCGGCATCCGCCCCCGCCGCCTCGAGTCCTTGGGAACGGGAGAAATCCGACCGTTTCCACCTGCTCAGCGGTCGGTGGGCCTTCCGGTACCTGCCCAGCATCCACGACCTCACCGAAGCTTTCTGGGAGATCCCGGCAGCCGCAACGGCAGATGAAACAAATGCCGACGCGCCGGTCCCGGCCGGGAAGAACGCGGGCGGGACACCTCCGGGTCCGGAACCGGTCCCGGAGGGATTCACCATGATCCAGGTGCCCAGCACCTGGCAGCACCTCGGATACGACCACCACCAGTACACCAACATTCGCTACCCCATTGCCTTCGATCCGCCCCACGTGCCCCAGGACAACCCCTGTGGCGCCTACATCCGCGATTTCGACCACACCCCGGATCCCGCCGCACCCACCACCCAGCTGGTCTTCGAGGGCGTCGACTCCTGCTTCTACGTGTGGCTGAACGGCGCCTACGTCGGCTACAGCCAGGTCTCCCACGCCACTGCGGAGTTCGACGTCACCGAACACATCCGTCCCGGCGCCAACCGCCTGGCCGTGCTGGTGCTCAAGTGGTGCGACGGCACCTACCTGGAGGACCAGGACAAGTTCCGCACCTCCGGCATCTTCCGCGACGTCTACCTCCTGAACCGCCCGGAGGCGGTGCTGTTCGACTACACCGTCACGACCTCGCTGGGTCCGGTGATCGGCGCGGCCCCGGAAACCGCCGTCGTCGAGATCCGCGGCTCCTACCGCGGCGGGGCCGTCCCCACCACCGCCGAGCTGACCGACCACGAAGGACGGGTGCTGGCCGCCGGTGTCCTGGAACCCTTCTCCGGCTACCCCGACCACACCCACCGCGCCCAGCTCGCCGTCGCGGCACCCCACCTGTGGAGCGCGGAGGACCCCTACCTCCACACCCTGGTCCTCACCACCCCCGGCGAGGTCATCACCGACCGGGTCGGGGTGCGGGAGATCGAGGCCAGGGACGCGGTCGTGCGTCTCAACGGCAGCCCCATCACCCTGCGGGGCGTCAACCGGCACGACTCCGACCCGGTCACCGGCCCCGTCGTCGACCTCGACCACATGAAACGGGACCTGCAGCTGATGAAGGAACACAACATCAACGCGGTGCGCAGCTCCCACTACCCCAACGATCCGCGTTTCTACCAGCTGTGCGACGAGTACGGCTTCTACGTCATGTCCGAGGCCGACAACG